>NZ_JAAKEM010000007.1:0-155781 GCF_011039195.1 Dysgonomonas sp. ZJ709 | reverse complement strand
TCCCCGTTACAAAACGTTTGCGACTATGGGGTATGATCAATACCAATATCGAATATGCTTTTGGTGCCAGATATATACTTACTAAATATCTTTCGGCATCGACTCATTACGACAGTGACATGAAATTTGGTGCTGGGATTACTTTAGCATATTGACACTTAACGGTAATTTATATATTTATTGCGAGCTACGAAGTGGCTCGCATTGTTTTTGTATATGTCGGTCGTCTTTAATTATATAAGGGTGTCTTATGTCTTCTTAAGAAAATAAAAGTCTTATCTTTATAACTAATAAACCAATTATTAGGGCGGCAAATATGAGCAAAACCAATTATTCGCTAAGTCTTCTCAAATCTTTATGGAAAAGGTTAAGGAGGAATGATGAGAAAATAGACATCAATGTTTATTTCATATCGGGTATGTGTTATAATTGTGCAGTATTCGATAATATTAAACTTCCCATAGGATATAAGAAAGTATATATCGAATGGCATACTCCGCGCGCCGATGAAAGTTTGACTGAGTATGCTCATACTATGGCTCAAAAAATAGATACTTCGTCTCCTTTTGCATTGGTCGGTTACTCGTTTGGTGCGGTAATAATGCAGGAAATGAGCCTGTTTCTCCAACCCGAAAAAAGTATTATTATATCATCTTTCAAACGAGAAGAGGAGATTCCGACACTGTTTCGTGCAGTTAAAAGAGTTAATCTGACAGAAAGGCTACCAATGAGTCTCTATTATTCTACCGATTTTATAACAAATGCTTTCAATCAGTTTGTATATCAGATGCCTACAAGTGAAGTTTCGCAATTTATGATTTATACAGATCCAGTGTATGTGAAATGGGCGGTGAAGGAGATTACTAACTGGACTCCCAATAATAATTGCAAGCACCTTTATCATATCCATGGTACGGACGATCAGATATTTCCTTACGAACTGATACGGAATGCTTTTCCTGTGCAGGGAGGCGATCATTTGATGGTACTCAAAAAAGCAGATACTGTAAGCCTTATTTTGGGCAGTATTCTACTGATGAATGAATAAACAGCAATATTTACAGTCAAGATTAATCCTTAATTTGCATTGGATAGTAAAAAAGACTAGTTAAAATATTTATCTTTAGCGGATATAACACAAAGTGAATTTTGATGAAAACATTGCTATACCTTATTATCGGATTAATACTTATTGGTTTATCCCCTAACTTAAAAGCACAATCAACAATTAAACCTCTTTTTTTTCACAACAAAGACAAGACTGATTTTAATTTACCTCAATTGGGCGTAAGCTTATCATTACCTGCTTTAGCCGGTTTTAAAACAATGCCGACTTCTAAGAAGAATGTCTTTACAGATATGCAAGATGACAGAACAGACTATTTCTTCGATATTACAAATCTGGATGAGTCGAATGATAATCACATCCTTTTTTCTCTAAAAGATAATTCTGTTTTTTTCAGAATGAGTATGATGGCTGGAGAAGCTAAGTTAACAAGAATGGCAGTATCTCAGCGACCATATTTCGTGGACTTTACATCTCCACTTAAGACCAAACTCGGGAAAACTACTTCTTATAAAATAAAACAAAAAGATGAAACACATGAGGTACATCTGCTTAATTATAATGGGTATTTATATGCTTTCAGCTTCAACTTCGATATTGATAACAATACCAAGAAAGAATTTGAAAAAATAATCAAAAATTTCCGTGCCGAGAAGTATAATCTTGGATTACTCACTTATGAAAATAAATTGAGAAACGGTTATTTCGATAAGGAAAGTAAGAAAGCTGAAAATTCCGATATATTCGATGAATTAGTGAATATGGAAGGCAGTGTATCTAAAGAAACTACATTCGATTTCGAAAAACTCAATTACAGTATTACGATCCCTAAAAAATGGGAATATAAGATTTCGGGTAAGCAGGTCGATAATCTGGATAAAGTATTTAATAGAATAGAATTAGATGGTGTGGATCTAATAAAAAACTCTATGATAGTAAATTGGTTCAGAAGTCCAAATTCTGAAATTGGGTTAATCTTTCGCAGCTATTTCTATAATACTACTTTCAACGTAGAAGAATTTGCACGAAAGTAGGCTGCCGACGCAATATATTCGAAAGAGGGAAACATAGTAATTGATGGAATTGAATTTCCTGCTATAATATATGGAACAAAAGATCAGGTGGCACTGACCTTTTATTATACTGATAATGATATCAAATACATTACTGAGATATTTGGTATTACAGAGAAAAATGCTTCAACTGCAGATAATCTCTTATCTGCAATGAGGATTGAAAGCAATAGCCTACCTCGTGCAAAGAGCAATACGAACAAACCTTTTTCTTCTGTCTTTAAGTTGGCTCCTCTCTCTTCGGTCAAAATAGGAAAGGTATTATTGCCTGAACCTGATTTAACGAATACATTTAAATGCAATCTGTCAGCTTTGGGTCTGGAGATGAATCTATATGGAGCCTCTGGTGACTATCAATCTTCAATTGGAGGTAAGGATAAGCAACTCCCTAAAAATGCAATAATATCTGATTTGCCCAAAGAAAATACTCAACTGAGTCTTTATTCGTTATCCAATTCAGGGGTATCTGTTACCATAAGAAAAGATCCAAAACCTATGGATTTGAAAATAACAGCAGAGGGAATGTTCAGATCTTTTTCAAGTAATAAGAATATTTCGATCTTCGAAAGTGGAATTAGTACTATAAAGTCGAAAAACTGGCATATCCTCTTATATCAGCAGGGCACTTACTATTTGGGTTTTATGAAAACATATAAGGACGATTATGAAGTATTAGTCACAGTAAGAGCCGACAGTAAGGAAGAACTCTTGAAAAAAGCTGCTATAATAAAATCATTTACGTTCAAGTAAGTAAATTTATAAAGTTGAGAATTTTAGAAGATGATCAATCAGAACTCGTCAACTTTCAAATCTTTTCTATACTTGTTTAATGTATCTTGCAGTTCTTTTGTAATTTCCTGATAGCCATTTTGCCCGTAAAGATTGTTTAATTCATTCGGATCACTCTTGAGATCATATAGTTCATTACAATTAATGTCTTCATCATCTGCCATCTCACCTTCTCCATAAAAATGGATTAGTTTGTAACGATCGGTTCTTACGCCGTCGTGCTTTCTCACATTGTGCACTGCCGGATAGTCATAATAATGATAATAGAGGCTTTCCCTCCAATCGGCGGGTTTCTCTCCTTCAAAAAGAGTTTCGAGCGACCTTCCACTCATTTCTTCCGGTTTTTCTATTCCTGCCAATGAAAGATAAGTAGGAGCATAGTCGATATTCTGTACCAAAGCATTGGTTTTAGACCCTGCTTTTATGGCTTTCGGATAGCGGATAATAAGAGGTGTCCGGAAAGACTCTTCATACATAAAACGTTTGTCGAACCATCCATGCTCACCCATATAGAACCCTTGGTCCGATGTATAAACGATGATTGTATTCTCTAATAACCCTTCTTTTTCAAGATATTGAATGAGTCGTCCTACCTCGTCATCGATAGATTTAATACAACGAAGATAATCTCTCAAATAGCGTTGAAATTTCCAGTCAAGCAATTCATTACCCGATAGCTTATCGCTAATAAATTTTTCATTCTTTGGGTGGTAAGCATTTTCCCATGCTGTGCGTTGTGAAGGAGTCATTCTCTTAAGTGAATTTTCGAATCCTTTTATGTTTCCTTCTTTGTTATAGGGAGCAGTATCTTTTAGCTCGATCACCTTGAGGTCGTGTACAAATTCCATAGTCTTATCGACAGTCATATCCTGAGTACTTGCGGCAGAGCATCGTGTGCTATAGTCGTCGTAGAACGTAGATGGTTTAGGAAATTCCACATCCTCATACAGATCGAGATATTTCTCTTCGGGCATCCAGTTGCGATGAGGTGCTTTGTGATGTACAAGCAAACAGAATGGTTTATCTTTATCCCTTTGTTCCAAGAATTCAATCGAATGATCGGTAGTGAGAGTTGTAGCATATCCCTCTTCTTTTATATATTTTCCGTTGGAATTCTTACTTCTGAATGCCGGATTATAATAATCTCCCTGATCCCATAGTATATGATAGAAATCGAAGCCTTTAGGTTCACATTGCATATGCCATTTACCAACAACACCAGTTTCGTATCCCTGCTCGTGTAGCAGTTCGGAGAAGAATATTTTAGTAGAATCGATCCCTTTTCCCAATTGACGTTGTCCATTTTGATGACTATATAAGCCCGTTATCAGACATGCCCTGCTTGGTGTAGATAATGAATTTTCAACAAATGCTTGCTGAAAAAGCATACCTTCATTCGCTAAACGGTCGATATTAGGAGTGGGAGCAAGCTTCGAGATAGGGTGTCCGTATGCACTGATGGTCTGGAACGAGTGGTCGTCAGTCATAATATGGATAATATTAGGACGCGATTTTTTAGTTTGTACATCTTGCTGTCCATATATGTAGGGGCTGAATAGAGTAATAGGGATGATGATTAATCCTGCTTTCTTAAGGTTGTCCATGGTATATGATTTTAGATTCAGCTATAAAGCTAAAAATATGTTTTGATAATTCAAAGGATATATTCAATAGTTTATCCATCTATTTAAATAACTTTATTATTGCTGTTTTTAACTTTTGCAAACAATAACAGAAGTTAATTGTTCTGATTGTAACAGTATACTATGGAAATACGAATTTGAAACAGTGTTTACATATTTCAAAGAAATTATCCCTTTGGTCAAATAAATACTTACCACTTATGAAACGATTCCCAATTTCGAAGAATGCCAGAAATGCACTCTTTGTTTTGTTAATGGCATTCTCTGCTTTCCTAGCATTCGAGCCTTTGTTTGAAAATCTCGGTCAAAAGGCAGCGCAAGAGTTCGCAGCAGCTATTTTCGGAACTATATTCGCTGCTGTTATAACAATGGTATTGTTGACAAAACAAACCGAAACAGAGCAAGAAAAAGATCGTAATGATAAAGTCTTCGAACAGAAGATACTGCTTTACAATCAGGTAATTGATACATTGCAGACTATCTTTGAGAAAACGGAAGACGGGTCATTGAAAATTACTCGGAAAGAAATAATGCAGATCGAATTTTTGCTGGCGAAGATGATGATGATTGGCAGCGATAAAACTATTTATGAGTTCAAGAGTTTTTATGAAACAGTTACAAATAACTATTCATCGGATACAGGAATCGTAAATCTTAGTTCGAGCGATAAACAGATTGTATTTCGCTTTGCCGACTATTGCCGTGAAGAACTGGGCTTGTCTACAAAGAATATAGAGAAAGATATATTAGAAGATATTATCCTTCAAAGTGAACTGCTATCTACTATGCAGCAAGTGGATGATATTGACTCTAATGCCATTGAAACAATAAAAGATATCTATGGATATTTGGTTTTTGATTTGAATATCCGTAATCAAAATATAAGTTTTACTTCAAATGGATTTAAGGCTTATATAAATAAAAAACAGACAGACGATGGTTGCTTCTTGAAGTGCGTTATCGATCGCGATCAGGTGTATCTGGTATTGAACAAGGAATATAAGACCAAAGAGTTCGAAAAGGGTAATTTAGATAATGAACCGGCTATAATATTAAAGTCATCGGATCGTAAAAATATTGAATTGCATTTTCCTGTTATAGAGAAGTTGATTAAAGAGAGCTTGAAAGAAACCATTGTATAAATTATGCAATAGATTAGAGAATACGATAGAAGTATTTCTATCGTTTGAGGTTAACAAATATTTGAGTGTTAAGCCAACTTTTTTTACGATTATATCGTCTCCAAAGAAGACTATTACGGCTGCAATGCTCGAAGTCTGTATAGATATATTTTAGGGCTATACGTTAATTCGTTCCCTAAAATAGCTGAAAATGTCTGTTCAGGGAAATAATATATTTATCTTCGTCTAGAATTTACAAACACAACGTCATGGAAGAAAAAGATAGAGAAAAAGGCAAACGTATTCGTCGTACCAATTACGAAGTTGAGCGGGATATAATGAATGCTGTGAAAAACTTAGTTGAAGAAAGAGGTTTTGGTAACGTAACACTCTCTGCTGTTTCTCAAGAAGCTAAAGTTGAACTTCCTGTTATTTATAGTAGGTACGGTAACTTAAATGGTATGTTTGAAGCCTTTGTTGAAAAATATAATTTCTGGTTGAATAGTATTCTAGAGAATTATATTGATGATTTCAAAAGTGGGAACTACGATATCTTTCTGACTAAATTTTTAAGGGATGTTACTTTCGAGTTGTATAAGGACAAGGGAATGCAGCAATTAATTCTTTGGGAAATATCCGAAAATAATGCGATAACATCTAAAACATCGAAGCTGAGGGAGGCAAACACCAATATGTTTGTGAAATTTTACGAAAATCTGTTCAAAGATACTGACATAAACTTCAGTGCTCTTACTGCACTTGTAATGGGAGGTACTTATTATCTTGTTTTGCACCGAGACAGTTCCACTTATTGTGGGGTAGACTTTAGCACAGATGAAGGCAAGAAGGAGTTGGTAGATACAATAGATAAGATTTACTCTTGGGTGTTTTCTCTCATTCAGCCGAATAAACAAATGCAGGAGGTTGCTTCTAAATTGAAGAAAAGAGGAGTGGACTTCGAAATAATTTCTGAATCTACAGGATTAAGTATAGAGGAAATATCCGAATTAGCATAAAAGGTAAATACTGCACATTCAATATATATTACCCTATTTTCGAACAATAATTTTCATTACGAAATTATATAATTCCTGATTTTGAGTAAAAGGTATTGCCGAGTCCTTTTATTTACTATTTTTGCGCCCGAATTATAAACTAGAAATAATGGAAATTAAAAAAGTAAAGGTAGAAGTTGCCGACCCTACTACTCTTGGTCTGTTCGGCTTGGCGATAGTAACGCTTGTGGCATCAACTCAAAAGTTAGGATTAACAGATGGTCTTGCATTTGTATTGCCTTGGGCTCTGTTCTTGGGTGGAGTGGCGCAGATCATAGCATCTATATTCGATTTTAAGCATAACAATCTTTTTGGAGCAACAGCTTTTAGCGCCTATGGCTTATTTTGGATTGGGATGTCGATGAGTTGGCTGATCAAGTTAGGGTGCTTAGGTGAAACCCTCGCTGCAACAGTTGATGTAAAACAGCTAGGAGCAGTATTTGTAGGCTATATGATTCTTACGATTATTTTGCTTATATCAGGATTAAAAATGTCGAAAGCAATGTTCTTTCTGCTTTTATTAATTGTAATTCTTTTTCTAGGTCTGGCTTTAGATGCTTTTGGTTTTGGTTACATATGGCATAGTGTTGCAGCTTATGCTGAAATGGCTATTTCTTTGGTGACTTTCTATGTGCTGGCTGCAAAGTATCTGAATAGTTTTTTCGGAAAAGAATTAGTGCCTGTTGGTACTCCATTTCTAAAATAAAAATGTAGGTATATAATAATAAAGCAGGAGGATGTAGCGTAAGTAATCTTTCGTATGATTCTGTCATCCTGAACGAAGAGAAGGATCTCTCAATCAAGAGTCGGGATTCTTCTCTTCGTTCAGAATGACAAAAGAGTAACACTTTGACTGTATTATTTTAGTTATGGCATACCCTCCTGCTGTTTCATCTGTATATTTTTACTTCATCATTTCAGACTGCCCACCATATCTTCGGGTTTCACCCATTCGTCGAATTGATCACCTGAAAGAAATCCTGACTTCACAGCTTCTTCTCTGAGAGTTGTACCGTTTTTATGTGCAGCCTTTGCTATTTTTGCCGATTTCTCATAGCCAATATGTGTATTCAGTGCTGTCACAAGCATTAATGAATTATCTACTAGCTCTTTGATGCGTTTCAGATTCGGCTCTATACCCGATACACAATGGTCGGTGAATGAAATGCAAGCATCACCCAATAATTGAGCCGATTGCAGGAAGTTGGCTGCAATAACAGGTTTAAATACATTCAACTCATAATTACCATTTGCTCCGGCAAAAGTAATAGCTGTGTTATTACCCATCACTTGCACACAAACCATGGTTAGGGCTTCGTTCTGTGTAGGGTTAACCTTACCCGGCATAATGGACGAACCAGGCTCATTCTCCGGTAGATTGAGTTCTCCGATTCCCGAGCGAGGTCCCGAACCGAGAAGACGTATATCTTGTGCTATCTTAAAGAGTGCGACTGCTAATCTGTTCAATGCGCCATGAGTACCCACTATTGCATCGTTGGAGGCCAGCGCTTCAAATTTGTTGGGTGCTGTAATAAACGGATGTCCTGTAAATTGGGCTATATATTCTGCTACTTTCGTATCATAGCCTTTCGGTGTATTAAGTCCTGTTCCCACAGCTGTACCGCCTAAAGCCAACTGTGACAGATGACCTAGCGTAGCTTTTATTGCTTCAATAGAATATTGTACTTGTGCAGCGTAGCCCGAGAATTCCTGACCTAAGGTCAAAGGAGTTGCATCCTGAAGATGAGTTCTTCCTATCTTTACAATATCTTTGAATTGTTCGGCTTTTGTAGCCAGAGCTTTTTGTAATTTTTCTGCTGCAGGTATGGTATGTTCAACTATTTTCTTGTAGGCTGCAATGTGCAGAGCCGTTGGAAATGTATCGTTAGACGACTGCGATTTGTTAACATCATCATTGGGATGGATAGGACTTTTATCTCCTAGATTACCACCGCTTAAAACAAGTGCCCGATTGGATATAACTTCGTTTACATTCATGTTAGACTGAGTGCCTGACCCTGTTTGCCAGATAACCAATGGAAACTGATCGTCAAGCTTTTCTTCCAGAATCTCGTCACAAGCCTTGGCTATCAGATCCCTTTTATCGGCAGGTAGAACACCTAATTCTGCATTAGCAAATGCAGCAGCTTTTTTAAGATAACTGAAAGCATGAATAATTTCCTTAGGCATAGATGCCACAGGGCCTATTTTGAAGTTGTTTCTCGAACGTTCGGTCTGTGCTCCCCAGTATTTATCGGCAGGAACTTGCACCTCGCCCATAGTATCTTTCTCTATACGATATTTCATAAGAATAGTTATTAGTGAATTATTTATATTATAGTATAGGTAAAGATCGCGAATAGACTGTGTTTTATCAATACCTATTAATGGTGATTTATAGATAACAAAATCACTAATAGGTTTGTTTGAATTTAGAAGAATCTGTCATTCCGAAACGCAGTGAGGAATCTGCTGTCTCTGTAGCAAAATAACAGCCATAGATTCCTCACTGCGTTTCGGAATGACAAACAGAAAGATATAAAACTCATGATTACAAGATACTATATATTGCCATTATATGACATATACTACCTCCCAAGACAAATAAATGGAAAACAGTATGCATATATCTCCTCTTTTTCCAAGAGTAGAATAAAGCACCAACTACATATGAAACACCTCCTGCAATTATCCAATAAAGGGTGCTCATCAATCCCATAGGGGCTAATGTCTCTTGCAAAGGTTTGAAGGCTACAAGAATACTGGCACCCATTACTACAAAGCAGATAGTTTCGAGATGGCTATGATCTTTCAGTTTTTTGAAACTTGCAATTAGGCCCAGAATGGCAGATACCCATACAAAAGCGAATAAAGACCATCCCCATGCTCCCACATCACGTAATATAAGTAAGGTAAACGGTGCATAAGTTCCGGCAATATGTAAGTAGATAGCACTATGATCGAATTTGCGGAGTAATGCTTTTCGCTTTTCATGCCTGCAACTATGATACCAGGTAGATGTAACGTAAGAAGCGAGCATACCGAACAGGTAAATGCTGACACTGCCTATAGCCCATGGGTCGCCGTTTTGTATTGCAGCAGCAATCATAAACCATCCGGCTATCAATCCTATCAGGATACCTACACCATGCGATATGGCATTTGCAGTTTCTTCGCTCTGTGTATAATTTCTTGTTCTCATCATTTATATTTTATATAAGAAATACAAATTTAGGGTTTAAAAGTAATAAACAGTTTAAAATTTCATTAATGCTGATATTTCGTCTCAAAAGTTATATGAAAAAATATACGAATTGTAAAGAAAACACCCTATAGTGTAAAAATAATTTACACTATATAATACCTTTTGTTTTGGTAATTAATTGATTATTAAATGTATTATTGTTTTGGCATGCTATTGGCTCAATAAATAGTAAAAGCACCACTTATGAGATACATCTACATTATCGTTTTAATTTTGATTAGCCAGACAGGTAAGGCTCAGGAAAAAGAATGGACACTGGAAGAGTGTATGCAATACGCCGTAGAAAACAGTCTGGAAAAGAGGAAACAAGAAGCCCAGAATACAATCTATCATCAGAATTATCTGGAAGCCATCGGAAGGTTATTGCCATCCATAAATGCTAATACGAATGCCAATTTTAATTTTGGTCGTGGTCTCGATTCTGAGACAAATACCTATACTGATGTGAACTCATTTAGTAACAACTACAATCTTTATTCGTCTTTAATATTGTTTGATGGACTGACGAGTATCACCAGAGTAAGATTACAACGGGTAAATAAACTGATGGGTAGACAGGAGCTTGAGGCAGTAAAAGACCTTATAGCTTACGAAACAATGGAATGTTTCTTCAATGTATTATATAGTACAGAATTAGTCAAATTAGCAGAGGCACAACTCGAAGAAAGTACCGAGACGCTAAAACAAATAACACGAATGGCAGAACTCGGTGTAAAGAGTTATCCGGATGTTGCCGAAATATCGGCTCAGGAGGCTGAGAATAATTATAATCTGACTCGTCAAAAGAATATACTGGCCATTGCAGTTATAAAACTGAAAGAGAAAATGAATTTTCCTATAGAAGACGTCCTTCATGTTTCAGATTCTGCTACTACACCACTAATAGTTAAATCGCAAGATACAGCGATCAGTATCTTTGAGCAATCTAGACTATTTATCCCAAAAGCTGTGGCGGCAGAGTCGAAACTGAAGTCTCAAAAATTAGCCTATAAATCGGCAAAAGGTGTATTGTTTCCAACACTCTCTGTTGATGGTGGCTATAATACAAACTTTTCACGTTATATGGATGGGAGTAACTATTCTTCATTTAATGAACAATTTAGAAATAAGGTAGGCCGTTATGTCGGTTTTACTCTCAGCATCCCTATATTCAATGGATTCTCTCGATCGGCACAAGTAAGGCGTGGTAAGGCTGAGGTTGTAATGGCGCAGGCTGAGCGCGATAAAACACTACGAACTTTGCATAGTGAAATAGAACAGGCTGTAGCCGATATGAATGGAGAAGCGGATCAATATTATCAGGCAAAAAAACAAGTAGATGCTATGGATATTGCTCATCAGGTAAATCAGCGTAAGTATATTGAGGGACTTATAAATGCTCTCGATTTGCATATAACAGCGAATAGACTACTTCAGGCTAGAGCAGAGGAATTAAATTCTAAACTTAGATTTCAGCTGAAACATAAATTAGTCGAATATTACAAAGGTGAGCCATTTATAATTATAAACGAGTAGAAATAAAATATAACAAACAATATATATGGATACAATTATTGAACAAAAAAAAGGACTGAAAAAGAAGCATATACCTTTTCTTATTGGCGGTCTCATATTCCTAATAGTTATTATATGGCTTGTATTTGGAAATCACTCTTCCAAGCTTAATGTAGAGAAGGATAGGGTGACTGTTCAGGAAGTTACACATGGTCAGTTTAACGATTATGTCCGTATTAGTGGGCAAGTGCAGCCAATCAATACGATTCAGTTGAGTGCAATAGAAGGTGGAATGGTTGCGGAAAAACTTATAGAGGAAGGTTCGGAGGTGCGTAGAGGAGACATCGTTATACAACTTACAAATCCGATGTTGAGTCTCCATATTTTGGATAGTGAAGCTCAATTGGCAGAGAAACAGAACTTTTTACGTAATACGCAAGTTTCGATGGAACAGGAAAAATTAAACCTTAAAAAAGAAAAGCTCCAACTCGATATGGATGTTGAACGAAAGAAGCGTAAATATGAACAATATAAACAATTGTACACTGAAAAACTTTCGTCTAAAGAAGAATATCTGCAAGCTAAAGAAGATTACGAATATGCGGTTAATGGCCGCAGTTTAGTTGTGGAACGTCAGAAACAAGACTCAATTTATCGTGGTATTCAGATCGATCAGATGGAAGAAAGTTTACACAATATTCGCAAGAATCTGATCTTAGTACGCCAACGTGTCGATAATCTGAATGTTAAAGCTCCTGTTGATGGACAATTGGGTTTGCTTGATGTTGAAATTGGTCAATCGATTAATAGCGGTGGACGAGTGGGACAGATTAGCGTTTTATCCGATTATAAGGTGGAAGCGATGATCGACGAGCATTACATAGACCGTGTGAAAGCAGGATTGGATGGTACATTTGAGCGTCAGGACAAAAACTTTGCTCTTCGTGTACGCAAGGTGTATCCGGAAGTTAGAGAAAAGCAATTCAAAACCGATTTCGTATTCGAAGGTGAGCGTCCCGATAATATCAGAGCCGGACAGACCTATTATATAAATTTACAACTGGGTCAGCCTGTTGAGGCAGTGCTTATACCAAGAGGTGTTTTCTATCAGACAACTGGTGGACAGTGGATATTTGTTGTATCGGCAGATGGAAGTAAAGCCGTGAGACGGAATATAACTATCGGTCGTCAGAATCCTAATTTTTATGAAGTAATCAGCGGACTTGAACCGGGAGAGAAAGTAATCACATCAGCTTACGATTCTTATGGAGATGTACAAGAGTTAATTCTGAAATAACCTTATTAATCTAATTAAAAGTAAAATATGAATATACTTAGATCTTTTAAACGAACACGCTTCTTTTTGTGGGTAAATATTATCGGCTTGGCTATCGGGTTGGCAGTAGCTATTATGTTAATCCTATTTGTCGTGAACGAATTGAGTTATGATAAACATTTCGCTAATAGTGAACGAATTATCAGACTAAATACAGTAAGAGAAGGTGTAAGTGGCAAAAACTATAATCCGATAAACCTTCGGACAGCTTATACTGAGCTTCCGGAGAAAATTCCAGGAATAGAATCGGCAGTGCAGATATTAGCGATGGGTAAAGTCGAAGTAATTCGTAATACCGAACGTTATCAGGATGTCGATTTACTTTCCGCTGACCCTGATTTTTTTAAGGTCTTCCAAATGAAATTTATTGAAGGCACGCCTCAAACGGCATTTAGTAATATAAACTCTATTGTAATAACACGCCAGCAGGCCGATGCTATGTTTGGCGGAGCAAGTAAGGCGATGGGCAATACTTTGCTCGTTAGAGAAGTAGAGTATACAGTTTCGGCAGTGGTTGAAAAACTTCCTGTGAACACACATTTTTCATTCGATATACTGGCTAATATGCAATCTCTCGATTATATAAAGTATTATACCGGGCTAGAGTTTTATACTTATTATCTCATAAAATCGGATGTTTCGATGTCTGATGTCGTAGCGTCTATAGAGAAAGAATATACCTCAATAATGAAACCTTGGGTTGCTAATTTTAATGGAAGTGAAAAGGGGTATGGAGTTACCGAGAAACTTACTGATATATATTTACATTCAAAAGCGACTTATAGTATTGGCAAAAGCAGTGATATGACTTCTATCTGGTTGTTGTCGGCACTGGCTTTATTTATATTGCTTTTGGCTGTTATCAATTTTATCAATCTATTTATAGCTCAGGGTGAGACTCGTATGAATGAAGTGGCTATCCGTAAAGCTAATGGAGCTACTATGATCGATATCGTTCGGCAGTTTTTCTCAGAAGTGTCGCTTATTGTTTTCATTGCTTTTATAGGAGGGTTATTTTTGGCTATGATTCTCGCACCTTATTTTTCAAAACTTATAAATAAGGATATTGATCTTATTCAGTTGATGAATCCTATATTCATTTTATGTATTATTGGTCTTTTTGTGATGACTGTTATTCTTTCAGCATCTTATCCTTCATTTTATCTAAGTCGTTTCAGTCCGTTAGACATACTAGGAAAACGACTCACATTTTCGAAACGCAGATTAACTGTTGTTCTTGTAGTTTTTCAATCGGCTGTTACAATTATTCTTATTTCTTATATACTGGTAATAAACAAGCAGGCTACCTATTTAGAAAATATTCCATTGGGGTATAATCCTAAAAATGTATTGGTTGTGTCAGCTAATGAAAGTATTGGTAAAAGCTACGAAGCTTTAAAGCAAGAGTTGCTTACTATACCTGATGTGAAGACAGTTGCATGCGGACGTCATCTTATCGGTAGTGGATGGAGTGGTCAAATTGTAGGACTGTTCGAAAATAAAGAAGAAACACATCCTATAAATGAGTATAGAATATCGTCTGGCCTAAGTGAATTGATAGAGTTTCAATTAACGGAAGGGGAATTCTTTAAAGAAAATACACCTGATAGTATCCGCCAGATTATTCTGAACGAAGCTGCTGTAGATATGTTGGGTTTGCAATACCCTGTTGTCGGGAAGGTGGTCGATTATAGTGGATCGATAGAGATTGTAGGTGTAGTAAAGAATTTCTATTATGCAAAACCTTCCGACAAGATTGAGCCTTTAGCATTAAGAAGAGTGGAAATACCTTCCAGAATATATATCAAGTTCGATGAAAATGTAAGTAGAACTAAAGCTCTGGAAATGGTTTTAGGTGCATTCAGAAAATTCGATTCCGGTTTTGTTATTAACCCAACATGGAGTGAAGACGTTTATACTCAAAAATTTGATAGTATTAAAACGCAGTCAAGGATTGTATTAATAAGCTCAATATTATCCATATTCATTGCTATGTTAGGTTTAGTGGCAATACATTTATATACTACTATGCGCAGAACAAAAGAGATTGGGATAAGGAGAGTGAATGGAGCTACCCATAGCGAAGTATTTGTATTGCTCTCGCGTGATATTGTCAAATGGATTATTATCGCCGGCGTCGTAGCAATACCTGTTGTATACTATATATCTTCAAATTGGTTGAACGACTTTGCCAATCGTACATCTTTAGATTGGACTGTATTTGTATTTCCTCTACTGATTCAATGTCTGATAGCAATTTTAGTTACATCGGGAGTCAGTTTAAAAGTCTTATCACAAAATCCGGTTGACGCATTAAAAACAGAATAAATAATAGAAACAAAATAATAACAATTTTAAATAGTACAATTATGATACAAATTAATGATTTAAGAAAAGTATTCCGTACCGAAGAAGTAGAAACAGTAGCATTAAACAATATATCATTGCATGTAGATGCAGGGGAATTTATTGCTATCATGGGCCCTTCGGGTTGTGGTAAATCTACCTTGTTGAATATACTTGGTTTGTTGGACAACCCTACATCCGGAAAATATTCGCTTAATGGTAAAGAAGTAGGCAATCTGAAAGAAAAAGAACGTACCCAAGCGCGAAAAGGCAATCTGGGTTTTGTATTCCAAAGTTTCAATCTGATAGAAGAAATGACCGTGTTTGAAAATGTCGAATTACCATTGGTTTATCTCAAAGTAAAAGCATCGGAACGAAAACAACGTGTTGAAGAAACGCTCCGTAAGATGAGTATCAGCCACCGTGCCAACCATTTTCCAAATCAGTTATCGGGTGGACAACAGCAGCGTGTCGCTATTGCTCGTGCCGTAGTTGCTAATCCTAAATTGATATTAGCCGATGAGCCTACCGGTAATTTGGATTCAAAAAACGGAAAAGATGTGATGGATCTTCTTACTGAACTGAATCAGGAAGGTTCTACAATCGTAATGGTTACTCACTCTCAGCATGATGCTTCTTTTGCACACCGTGTAATCAATTTATTTGACGGGCAGGTTGTGACAGAGGTTGAGGGTAAGATGTAAATAAGCTTATCGGAAAATTCTTATATCCATTCTAAGAAAATATATACGACTATGGGTTTCATATTTAAAAACTTTGTTTATCTGCTAAAGTGCTTCAGAGTGCCGTCTATTATTAATATAGTCGGTTTATCTCTCGCATTTGCTGTTTTTATAATTATTGGTATACAAACATGCTACGATGCCACGTTCAATAGACAATTTACAAAGTCTGATAATATCTATAATTTTAGTCGTTATTATCCTTCCGATGGCATACGTATATCAACTATTAGTGTTCCTGTGGCTGAAAGTATGGTACAAGAATTTTCCGAAATAAACAATTACTGCTTATTGCAAAGTTGGGATGAAAATTCTTTCGATATCTATGGTAAAGACAATAAGCATGTCACGCATACAGAGAATTTGGTCTTTACTACAAGCGGTTTTTTAGATATTTTCACTCCTGAAATAATATTAGGAGATGTTTCAAAAACGCTTGAAATCGATAACAGGGCTTTAATATCAGAAAGTGCAGCTAAAAAGATATTTGGAGATCAAAATCCTGTCGGTCAGGTTATATACGATCATTTTTCACAACAACCTATAACTATAGATGCTGTTTATAAAGACTTTCCTGAAAATTGCAGTCTGACAAATGGCATATATACAAAACTGGTTGATTATAATCAAAACAACTGGGCATACAAAGGCTATTTTGAACTCTTACCTGGCACTTACACCCAATTACAGGAAAAATTGAATGGAGCTGAATTTCGGGGCGAAGCCACTCTTAAAGCTCAGGATGAAGATCCGACAATCCGCGAAGATTATGAGTTATCTCCCCTGACTGACTTACATTTGAATCACAACACAGCCCGGAAAACTTTATTTTTATCATTGATAGCAATTGGAGTAGTTATATTGGTAATTGTATATACCAATTATATTAACTTCTCTATAGCTATGGCATCTTCACGTATCAGGAATATTAATATCCATAAAATATTGGGTATACGTAAAATGTTGTTGAGAATATCTATTTTATTCGAAGGCTTATTTTTAACTCTCATCTCATTCATGCTTGCTCTTCTGTATCTCTATTTTTTCCAGAAAACAACTTTAAGTAGTTTATTCGATGCCGATTTATCTTTTGATCAGAATATATATGTTATTAGTGCAGTAGGTGTAATCCTTTTGTTCCTGTCGTTTCTTGTCGGATTGTACCCTACGAAATATGTGACCTCATTCAACGAAGCAGTTGCACTGAATGCTTCTTTTGCTTTATCACCAAGAGGTGTTAAATTGAGAAATGTATTGATCACCATACAGTTTACAGCAGCTATGGTACTCATCGTAGTTTCCTCTTTTATGCAAATACAGAATAAGTATATGCAGAATTATTCGATAGGAATACAGAAAGAAAATATAGTATACCTCCCTGTTGCTGGTTTGAAAACCGATCTGAAAACCTTTGCTGAAGAACTTAATAAAAATCCGAATGTAAAAGGGTTTACGGCATCGGAGCATCTTCCGGGCTACATCGGGATGAGTTGGAACAGAAATTTTGAAGGGCAATTTCTACAGAAAGTCGTTGCATGGTCAGTTACTCCCGATTTTTTAGATTTTTTTGGTGTTGATATTTTGGCGGGAAATAATTTTACAAAAAATGATACGATCGGACAGGAGCAAATTATATTTAACGAGAAGTTTCTCGAAAAATACGGATTGGATAAAAGTATTGTAGGCAAAGATTTCGAGTGTTTTAATCCGGGTATTATAGTAGGGATAGCAAAGGATATCAATTTTCAATCATTGCACTATGCCATAGAGCCGATGGGCTATGTAGTACTTAATGATCAAAAAGGCTGGATTAAATTTATGTACATCAAAATATCAGGACAGAATACACCTGAAACAATCGATTACATTGAGAAGACTTGGAGCAAATTCAATGATGAGACTTTCGATTTGAATTTTCTTGATTCTAAAATGAACGATCTTTATAAAAAGGAAGAAAATCAGTCCAAATTAATAACGCTATTTGGATTTATTACAATCGTAATTGCTGTTATGGGGGTTTATGGATTAATCTTATTTAATACGAGACAAAAAAACAAGCAAATAGCTATCCGTAAAATAAACGGAGCGAGTGAAGCACAAATTGTTTTTATGCTTAATAAAGATTTGCTTTTACTTCTTTTTATAGCCTTTCTGATAGCGATGCCGGTGGCTTACTATTTTGTCGGAAAATGGCTTGAAAATTTCGCTTATAAAACTCCAATTTATTACTGGGTATTTTTTGCCAGTGGATTTTTAGTGTTTCTGATTACGATAGCTACAGTTAGCATACAGAGCTGGAGAGCAGCAAAAGCAAATCCTGTAGATTCATTAAAAACTGAATAACCACAATTAATATAAAAATAGGCCAATTGTATAATATCACTGATTTAAGTAAAGTATAAAAATGAGAACTATTATAAGAAATTTTTTAAGTACGCTGAAACGCTTCAAAATGGCTAGCATACTCAATATTTTAGGATTGAGTGTGGCTTTTGCCTCTTTTGTTGTAATCATGATGCAGGTGGATTATGATTATAACTTTGATAATTTCGATAAAGACGCAGATAAGATCTATCGTGTCGAATGGGTGAACAACGAAGGAGGAAAACAATCCATTATATCAAGAGGTCTTGCGGATGTCTTGTTCGAGTCGTCTCCTGCTATTGAAGCCGGTACACTTAAAAGTTTTGTTAAAAAGATATATTTCAGTATCGATATTGATGGAGTTCCTGTCCATTATTGGGAAAAGGATATTGCTGTTTATCCTTCTTATACCAAGATATTCGATTTTAAAATGATAGAAGGAACTGCCGATGCTTTGAATGAACCTGATAAAATACTCGTTCCTCAGAGCCTTGCAAAGAAAATATTCGGAAAAGAATCTGCTTTGGGCAAAATATTAAAGGGGCAATCACAAAACTTTATAATCGGAGGTGTATATAAAGATTTTCCTCGCAATTCATCTGTTGAAAATGTCATAGTGCGAACTATGCCGAAGGATGAAAATTTGAATAATTGGGGTAATTCAAATTATAATGTTTTTGTGAAACTAAATTCTTCGGATATCCCGAAAGGTTTAGGAGAAAATCTGAATGTACCCGAAGAGCAAAAAAACTTTTTGGAAGGTCATTTACAATTTACTCAGCTGAAAGATTTGCACACTGTTACAGGTATACAATATGATGAAATACCTAAAACGAGCAGTCAGACTATTATAGTACTTTTTACTATAGCTATTGCGATATTAATAATTGCCGGGGTTAATTTCACAAACTTTAGTATGGCTCTAGCTCCAATGCGTATTAAAAGTATCAATACACAGAAAGTTCTTGGAGCCGGCGAATCGGATTTAAGACGTTCGCTTCTGTTAGAGACTATTATAATCAGCTTTTTCGCATTTATCCTCTCTCTGGTCTGGATTCAGCTTTTCTCGATGTTTCCTGCAATTACTAAACTGATAAACGCCGAGATTCTTTTATCTTCCTATCCTTCGTTGATCGTATTAACAGGTTTATTGTCATTATTGCTTGGCGTTGTTTCCGGTATTTATCCTGCCTATTATATGACATCTTTTGAGCCTGCACTTGTACTGAAAGGTAGTTTTGGCCTTTCACCTAAAGGTCGCCAGTTGAGAAATCTGTTGATTGGTATACAGTTCAGTGTGTCGATTGCATTGATTATTAGTGCATCGTTTATGTATTTGCAAAATTACTATATGCAAAATGCTTCCTTGGGCTTTGACAAAGATCAATTGATCGTAACGGATTTGAATACCAAGATAAACGATAACAAAAGTGCTTTTACAAACGAGTTAAAGTCTTTTGCAGGTATTGATAATGTGACATCGGGGTTCGCAGTGCTTTCTAGTAGAGATAGTTATATGGGATGGGGACGAAAGTATAAAAATGAAATTATTGACTTTCAGTGTTTTCCTGTCGATCCTTCTTTTTTGGAAGTCGTAGGTATAGATATTACTGATGGGCGAAACTTCAGGGAAGATGATGAGAAGACGAATCATGGTGTTTATATATTTAATGAGGCGGCACGGAAAAAATATAATTTGGAATTAAATAAATTTGTCGATGAGGCAGAGATAATCGGTTTTATCCCAGATGTCAAGTTTGCATCTTTCCGTAATACTGTCACTCCTATGGCTTTCTATGTATGGGGTATCCATAATTGGGGAATGAATCCTAATTATGCTTATATACGTGTAGAAGCTGGTAGTGATATGTACGCGGCTATGGAACATGTTAAAGCATCTTTGAAACGTATCGATCCTGACTATCCTTTTGATGTTCGTTTTTACGACAATGTGCTGAATAGCCTCTACGAAAAAGAACAGAACCTAACCTCTCTAATATCACTTTTCAGCCTGATAGCGATTATTATTTCTATGGTCGGTGTCTTCGGTCTGGTTCTTTTCGAGAGTGAATATCGTCGTAGAGAGATCAGTATCCGTAAGGTTTTAGGAGCATCTATCAGCGAAATACTTATAATGTTTAATAAAACATACATTATTATTCTAGGTATTTGTTTTCTCATCGCTACTCCGATAGTTTACTATGCCATAGATATCTGGCTTGAAAATTTCGCATATAAAACCCCGATGCACTGGTGGGTATTTCTGGTTAGCGGTCTGATTATATTTTTTATTACAGTTGTAACTGTTAGTGTACAAAGCTGGCGAGCAGCCAATACCAATCCGGTAGATTCACTAAAAAATGAATAACTACAGTTAATACGAAAATAAACCAATTGTATATTGTATCAATGATTTAAGTATAGGATAAATATGAGAACTATTATAAGAAATTTTTTAAGTACGCTGAAACGCTTCAAAATGGCAAGCATACTCAATATTTTAGGGTTAAGCGTAGCTTTTGCAGCCTTTGCCATTATCATGATACAATTAAATTATGAGCGGCAATTTGATAAGGTGCACCCTACATCAGACCGTATATTCCGTGTAGATTTACCTAACGAAGAAGGTGTTTTCTCTATGATTCTTCCCCGACCTTTTATCGAGGATGTGATGCGGTCTTCGCCTCATATCAAGGCAGCAACCATTATCAATCCGTTTATAGGTCAGGTTTATTTTACAGTAAATGATCGTGGTGAAAAGAGAGGTTTTAGAAAGAAATTTACAACATGTAGCTCTGATATAACCAAGGTATTCGATTTTCCGATAATAGACGGAGATATTAATTGCTTAAAAGATCCGGATAAAGTTATTATACCATTGAGTGTTGCACATGCATTGTTTGGAGAAACTTCGGCTATTGGGAAAGCTATACATTGTGAAGAGCCGGTATGGAGCAAAACACGTACAGATATGGTGGTGGGGGGTGTTTACCGGGATTTTCCCGAAAACACTCAATTAAGCAATGATATCTATACAACTATGGATCCCGATTTTTCAATGGATAATTGGAGTGCAAGTAATTATTTATGTTATCTTCTATTAGATAATGCTAAGGATAGCCAAAGCGTAGTAGATAATTTTAATAAAAACTACGATTACTCCAAACTGGAATGGAACGATAGTAAAAAAGAAATAGGACTCACTTTGTTGACGGATATTTACTATGAAAATGAAAGTAAAGATGGTAATATAGTGCGTAGCGGGAGTAAAGAGTCTGCTAATCTTATTTTAGTAATAGGTATCTTGGTTATTGTTGTAGCTACTATAAATTTCATGAATTTTAGTACATCACTTGCACCACTGCGTATTAAAAGTATTAATACACAAAAAACGTTGGGTTGCTCGGATAGTATTTTACGAATCACATTAGTTAGCGAGGCTGTAAGTCTTGCCATAATATCCTATATGATAAGCATTCTGATAATATGGATATTAAATGAAACTACTTTATTGTCATTCTTTGATGCAGATCTTAGTATTAGCCATAATATCCCGTTGTTACTGATCTGTGGATTAGTGGCATTTATAGTTGGTGTGCTAGCTGGTTTGTATCCAGCATTCTACATGACTTCTTTTTCTCCTGCTATGGTGCTGAAGGGTAGTTTTAGTGTTTCCCCTGCGGGACGGCGATTGCGTACAGCACTGATAGGTTTTCAATTTATAGTATCGATAGGATTGATAATTGCCTCTTCTTTCGTTTGGTTGCAAAACAATTATATGCAAAAATACTCATTAGGTTTTGATAGAGATCAGATTGCTATAGTTGAACTGGGTATCGATTTTTATAAAAATTATCGTGAAACTTATACAAACCAATTGAAAGCCTATTCGGGGATAGAGGATGTAGCCTTTTCTAGACAGAAGCTAGGCTCACGAGATACCTATTCATCATCGTCTACCACTTATAAAGAACAAACGTTCAATTATTATATGCTGGATGTTTCGTGGAATTTTGCCGATGTAATGGGTATACCATTAGTAGGAGGTAGAAAAGCTTCTCCGACAGATGAAAAGGGAGCGAATATGTCTTTTATTTTGAACAAAGATCTCCAGCAGAAATATAATATAGAAACCGAGACACCCATACAGCCTTTTGAGAATTCATCTATTATTGGCTTTGTCGACAACGTTAAATTTACATCTCTTCGCCAGGGAAATGATAATATAGTGCTTACAATTAATAATCCATGGAATACTTTACCTGTTTCTTATATACGATTGAAGGCTGGAACAGATTATTTTGCTGCTGTAAATCATATAAGTAAAACGATAAGTCAACTTGATCCGACATACCCTTTCGAAGTCGAATTTTATGATTCTCTGTTCAATCAGCTATACCATAAGGAGGAGAACCTGCGTAAGATGATTACTCTGTTTAGCCTATTGACGATTATTATTGCTATTGTCGGAGTATTCGGCCTCGTAATATTCGATACCGAATCGCGACGTAAGGAAATTAGTATCCGTAAAGTGCATGGTGCTACAATAGGTGAGATACTCGTAATGTTTAATAAAACATATTTTTACATTATATGTACATGTTTTGCAATAGCGATACCACTTATTTATTATGGAATAACAAAATGGCTCGAAGGCTTTGCATATAGAACACCGATTTACTGGTGGGTATTTTTAGTAGGTGGTTTAGTGATATTTTTAATTACTGCAGCTACAGTTAGCATACAAAGTTGGCGGGCAGCAAGTACAAATCCGGTAGATTCACTTAAGACAGAATAAATAAGACAAGAAAGTGATGAAACAATTTATACGTAATTTTAAGAAACAAAAGACCGTCAGCATTTTAAATATATGTGGATTGAGTCTTGGTATTATGGTGTCTCTTACAGTGGGACTGTGGGCTGTGAACGAACTGACTTTTGATGATTTCCATGTCAACGGGGATAAAATGTATAAGGTTGTACAGTCTTTCGAGCTTAATAACAAACCTCTTAGGGCTGCTACTTCTTTCGAACCTTTGGGAGAAATAGCTGCTGCCGAAATTCCTGACATAGTGCAAATGTGTAGGGTATATAAAGAAAATAATGGTGTAACAATAAATAATAAAGTCAATTTTGGCTTAACAGCTATTATGACTGATTATGACTTCTTTTCTTTCTTTACTTTCCCGATGAAAGAAGGGGATGCCAAAACAGCTTTCTCTGCTCCCGATAATGTAATCATTACCGAGTCGACAGCTAGGAAATATTTTGCGAATGAAGATCCCATCGGACAGAAAATTAGTTATCATGGATATAATTTTTCGGTAAGTGGTATTATGTACGATATGCCACGGAATTCACATATTCAGGCGGATATTGTGTTCCCTTTATTCGGCTATTTTGGCGATTGGGGGTGGAATAGTAGTTTCTCGTATGATACATATTTTATCCTGTCGAACAATGCAGATATCCCCTCGATTCAAAGCAAGCTGACTCAAATAAATAGATCAGGCGCAGCTGCATTTTTAAAAGAAACATATAACAAAGTTGAGCTTGAGCCATTGAAAGATGTGCATTTCAGTAAGACTGATCCGACTTTCGACAGCGCGGTAAAAGGAGATAAAAAACTTTTAGGGATATTTATTATTACAGCTATAACTATCCTTGTCATCGCCTGTATTAATTTTACAAATCTGTTCATCTCTACATCTTTTATCAGGGCAAAAAGCATTGGTATAAGAAAGTCGCAAGGAGCAACTAAAGCATTACTGATGATTGATTTCTATAAAGAGACACTGTCATATGTTCTAATATCAGTTATCGGAGGCCTTGTATTGGCTATTCTGACATTACCGGTATTTAATAGCTATACAAGATCGTATATAACTATAGATTTTTCATCACCTCAATTGTATATATTTATTGTAAGTCTGATAATAGTAACAACTCTTATAGCCGGTTCTTTTCCTGCATTCCGGATGACACAGTTTGGAATTATAGAAACATTGAAAAGTAAATTCCGCGGAAAAAAGATGTCGGCATTTCAAAAGGTTCTTATAATTATACAATTTACTTCGTCACTTTGCCTTCTTATAGTCGTATTCTTTTTTGGCAGGCAGATAGACCATATATTATCACAGGATCTGAGGTTCGATACTCAAAATGTGATTTATGTAAATGGATGGAGAGACTTCGGTGCTAATTACAAAACATTGCGTAATGATCTGGTCAGAGACCCGTCCATCGTCGATGTAGCTATGAAACAATACAACTTACCTATTAGGATGGGCAACGGCATAGGCGCGAAGAATATAGAAACAGGCGAACAGATAATGATGGATATGTCGGAAGTTTCTCCTAACTATTTTGATTTTTTCGGCATGACATTCGTCGCAGGCGAAAATCCTTTGACCTTGGAAAGTGCTTTCGATCTTAATTATTGTGTTATAAACGAACGCGCAGCGGAGGTTCTTGGACTTAAAAATCCTGTTGACAATTCTTTTATTCTAATTTCCATCGGTGGGGCACGTATCGAGAAAGATGGGCAATCCTTTATTGTAAAAGGAGTTGTACGTGATTCGTATGTGAAATCTTTATATCAGGAACCCGATCCTCAAATGTATTTGAACTTATCGAGGGACGATCACAATCCGATATTTTTTAAGATTGCAGGTAATCCTCAGAAAGCGATAAAAGTAATAGAAACAAAATGGAAAGAAATGGTTCCCGATACTCCTTTCGAATATCATTTCTTAAACGAAACCTATCAGAATTTATATCTGTCCGAAATGAATACTCGTCATGTATTAAGCTATGCTTTGTTTATAACTTTTGTGATTACCGTTACCGGATTGTATGCCATGATTTTTTATTCTACACAACGCAGGATAAAGGAGATAGGTATCCGTAAAATAAATGGAGCTACTATTAAAGACTTGCTATTATTGCTAAATAAAGATATTTTACTCTGGATAATAATATCCTTTGTGATAGCTTGCCCTATTTCATACCTGTATCTGACGAACTGGCTTGACACTTTTATTGTGAAAACAACCTTAAGTCCTTGGGTATTTGTTTTAGCGGGACTAATAACTTGCCTAATAGCATTATTAACAGTTTCGTTTCAAACATGGAGAGCGGCAAATGCAAATCCGGTAGATTCACTTAAAAACGAATAAAGAGTATTTTTATAATAGAGCAAAATATGTATAATATTCCACTTGTAATAAGACGTTTTCTAAAAACTAAAAATCTTCGAATTGTAAATTTGTTAGGTCTGGCTCTTATGTTTGCATGTCTCCTCGTTTCGTATACTTATGTAAAAGCAGAGCTTAGTTTTGATAAGTTTTATTCGAAATCAGACCGCATTGTTCGTATGACTGTAAGTTATGACGGGCAACAGGCTGATGGACGTATATATGGCAGTAGCTTTAATCAAATATTCCAAAGTGTTGCTGAAATTGAGGGTGATCTGAGATTGTCAAAAATAAATACTGCAATACTCACTCTCAATGGAAAAAAGCAAGTAATAACCGAAATTTATTTTTCAAGTAAAAACCTTTTTGAGATACTTGATATCTCTTTACTCAAAGGAGATAGCAAAACAGTTTTCGAGTCACCGGGAAGCGTTGTTATTAGTGAGAAGCTTGCGTATCAGTTATTTGGGGAAATAGATGTTGTAGGAGAAAAGATAGAATTAAGTGGTCGTAAGTTTAATGATATGACATGCTCTGTAAGTGGTGTTTTTAAAAATATGCCCTATAATACCCATTTTCATACTGATATTATTGTCAGGGAAACCGATTTTGATGATTCCTTTTTCTATGCTTATCTCTTGGTCGCTAAGGGGCAAAGCTATTCAGACCTGGAGAAGAAAATATCAAATATATTCTTAAAGGAAAATCCACAGATACCCAGTGCTAAGATAAATCTTATACCGATGACCGATATTCATCTGTATAGCCATGTTTTGAGAGAAATAGAACCTAATGGCAATATCTATTATATCTATCTTATTATTGGAGCGAACATACTGCTTTTTATAATAGTGATGTTCAATTTATGGCTTAATGCGAGTGTTATTTTTTCTTACAACAAAAGGTATTATCAATTACTTCGATTTAATGGAGCCTCGTCTTCTGTGGTAGCAAAAGACGAGTTTCAGGTAGTGCTTTGGCTGGCTATTGTTGGTATATTAATAGGTAAATTAATTTCAATGTTTGTCGCTGATTATTTTTCCATATCCTTTAATTTTATTTCTATTGGAGAGGAAATAATTCTCTGTCTATTCTTCTTATTTATTACTGCCTTTGTTTCATTATTACCTATTTTGTCAAATATTTCATCAACATTCTTTTTCAATGACCGTATTGATCTCAGAGCTATCCGTTTTTCATTCTCGAATGTAAAATATATGCTTGTCATACAGTATAGTATTGTAATTTTTATAGTCATAGTAACTATCGGCATAAATAGTCAGATTACTTTGATAAAGAATACGCAGATAGGTGGTACAGAGAGTAACATTCTTGTTATTGACGAACAACCAAAGGAAGTAATCAATAATTATTTCTCACTGAAAAATGAATTGTTGAAACATCCCGAAATAGAATCAGTAACCGGAGCTATGCAATTACCGGGCTCTGCGGTAAGAGATATGGTTGGGGCTACTATTGACGGTAAGGAGCAAACATATCTGCCAGTATTGCTTGTAGGTGAAGATTTCTTTTCTTTTTATGGCATTAAACTAGTAGCAGGAACGTTATTTACTCCACTGAAAATGAATCTTAAGGAAGAGGAAGAACTCATATCCAAGCGGATAAATGAAAATATATTATCGAATATAAGAGAAGATGTTATTCTCAATCGCAAAGCTTTGCAAGTACTTGGATTTGCTTCACCCGATGCGGCTATCGGCAAAGAAATAAAAATAGAACATGGTATGCTTGATTATACCCAATCGGCAGTAGTATCGGGAGTTGTGGAGGATTTTACATATACCAGTGTCTACGAAAATGCTATCCCGATGATAATATTGCAACGCAATATGTTTATGAATTGTTTTATGATACGATTTGCTCCCGAACAAGAAACGCAGGCAATAGAAACATTAGATTCGGTTTGGAAAAAAATTAATCCAGATTATCCAATCGATTATAAGTTTCTGAGCGATACATATAATGTTGTATATAAAAATGAATTAAATGCCGGAAAGGTTATCAAATTTTTCTCAGTACTATGTCTTATAATTACTATTCTTGGATTGATTGTTTTTATGGCATTTATGATAAAAACACGTACAAAGGAAATTGGTATCAGAAAGGTAAATGGAGCAACTAACCGAGAGATTGTTACAATGCTTAATTTGAGTTTGCTGAAGTGGATTTTACTTTCTGTTTGTATCGCGATGCCTTTAGCTTGGTTCATTATAGATAAATGGCTCGAAAATTTGCATATAAAGCTGACCTTCATTGGTGGATGTTTGTTGGGGTAAGCGTTTTTGTCTCTTTGCTCTCTCTCGTCGCTGTTAGTGTGCAAAGCCGGAAGGCAGCAAGGATAAATCCAGTGAATTCAATAAAGAGTGAGTAAGATAATAGGAAAAAATCACGTTTTTTTAAGTAATCAAAGACAATTAATGACATATTTTAGCCTCTTCAATGGAGTTGTTACTCCCCGTAGGGGAGATTAAGAGGGCTGTAGATTGATAATAAATAAGTTTGTGAGTTTTAGTTTAGTTCAGAACACCATGCTAAAGACAGTCCATTGGTCTGAGGTATGGTGTTTTAGATTTCCACCGTGTAGCCTCATTATGTAACGTGAAACACTTAGCCCGATTCCTGTGCCTGTCTCTTTAGTGGTGAAGAAAGGAATAAATATATGAGGTGTAATATCGTGAGGAATAGGTTCTCCGTTATTCGATATATCGATTCGTATTTTATGATCTGTGTCTGTAATCTTTATTAAGATTTTGCCACCCTCTCTCTCTCCGATAGCCTCTATCGCATTCTTTATAAGGTTTACCAGAATCTGAGTGATTTGAGATTCATCCGCATTCAGTATATAATCTCCGCTATGAGGTATTACTTGTATATCGATCTTTTTTCTTTCAATTTCGGACGACTCCAGAAAAATAACCCTGTCGAGTAAAGGGATTAGTTCAACCTGATTGAACTGTGGTTTTGATACTCCTGTAAACTTGCGATAAGAATCGACGAACGAAGCCAAACCTTTTGCTGTGGAACTGATCGTTTCAAGAGCATCTATCGTATTTGCTCTAAGCGATTCGTTCGATAATTCTGCTTGATGTGTCTTATAAGAGAATAATAAAGTCTCCGTTAGGGATGTAATAGGTGCTATCGAGTTCATTATCTCGTGAGTCATTACCCGGATAAGCCGTATCCAGGATTCCATTTCCTTTGCCTCCAGTTCGTTACCGATATTGTTGAGTGTGATAATCCTTATTTCCCCTTTTTTAGATGTTATTTTCGAGACCTGTAAACTTATTTGTATTTCTTCCCGTTCGTTGCTTATCTTTATTTGTATGTTATCATTCGTATCTAGTTTTTTGAATAATTCGGGAAAGGTTTCATCAACAGTGGCTAACTGATTAAGGTGAGTAAATACAGGCAGTCCTAATAGCTTATTCGTTGCATTATTTACCGATCGGATATTATTTCGTTCATCTAATAATATAATTCCTGTAGAAACGCTTTCGATAATAAGGCTCAGAAACTTTTCGTTTTCGATAATCTCAGTACGAGCTCTACTTAATATCTCTTTGATACGGTTGAGCATCTGATTCAATTCCTTTTCTCTCTTGGATATTTTGCTTTCGGCAAAATTGAAAGAGTAATCGCCATTATCCAAAGCATTTAATAAAAAGACGATATTCTGATTAAATTTCTTATAATGATTTTGCAAACTTTTCAGCGAAAAGAGCGATAATAGAATAAACAAGCTGCTATATATGTATGCGCCCGATACGATTAATGCAGTTGTCGTTGCTACCGATACGATCAATAGTCCGACATAGAGGATGAGTTTATATTCGATGGATCTAAACATTCGTATTCAAGGCTTTAATCAGATTTATGATAATCCGTATTTTTTCATTTTGCTATATAGGGTAGGGCGTGTAACCCCCAGTTCCAATGCAATGGCAGATATATTTCTATCGTATTTTTGCAGTGCTTTTCCGATAAGTATTCTCTCCATTTCTTCCAGAGTTATAGCTTCTATGATAGAAGCTTTATTTTCCATCGACCGCATATAAAAATCAGATGGTTGCAATTCATTGTTGTCGCTTAATATTACCGCTTTTTCAATGGTATGCTGCAATTCCCGCACATTTCCCGGCCACGAATATTCTATAAGCTTAGCAATAGCTTTATCACTCAATATCAACTCTGGCTTATTATATTTTTTCGCAAATCGTCTGAGAAAGAAATTGGCTAACGCAGCAATGTCTTCACGGCGATCGCGCAAAGGTGGAACTTCTATCTGGATTGTATTGATGCGGTATAGCAAATCTTCTCTAAACTCACCATCCTTAACCGATTTAAATAAATCCTTATTGGTAGCACATATCAGTCGTATATCAACCGATATCGGGTTATTGCTTCCCACTCTGATTATCTGTCTCGACTGCAGGGCTGTAAGCAGTTTGGCTTGTAAGACATAACTTAGGTTTCCTATCTCATCGAGAAAAAGAGTTCCTTTGTCGGCAGCTTCAAATTTTCCTGCACGATCGGTTTTAGCATCAGTAAATGAACCTTTGGTATGTCCGAATAGTTCGCTTTCGAATAATGATTCAGTCACGGCACCCATATCTACTGTTACCAAGGTTTCGTTTTCACGCAACGATAAGTGATGTATTTTTTTTGCAATCAGTTCTTTACCTGTTCCATTTTCGCCGGTTATCAGAATATTTGCATCGGTTCGGGCTACTTTCTTTATAATCGCCAGCAGATTTTGCATAATTGCCGACTCTCCCCAGCATATATCATCTTCTTTGTTTAACTCGTGATTCAGTATATTCTGTTTTTCCCGCAATTTTTTCACTTCTTTCCTTGATTGGCGTAAAGAGAAGGCCGATTGAAGCGTTGCCAATAATTTCGTATTATCCCATGGCTTAACCACAAAATCACTGGCACCTTCTTTAAGTGCTTTTACTGCCAGTTCTATGTCTGCATAAGCTGTGAACAAAACAACAGGAAGTTCAGGATCGACTTTTTTTATTTCCGATAGCCAATATAAGCCTTCATTACCTGTATTTATTCCTGCCGAAAAATTCATATCGAGCAAGACAACATCGGGACTTTTCTCTCTTAATGCTGATATTAGCATATTCGGGGAGGCTAAGAGGTGTACCTGTTCAAAATAAGTGTCTAATAAAATGCGTAAAGCATTTAAGACATTTTTATTATCGTCGACAACTAATATTGTTCCTGTTTTCATGTATGAAGTAGCTAAAACTTATATTACAAATGTAATTATTTATAAGTTACTATGCGATTCTATTAGAAGACAATTCTATCAATATAGTTCACTGTTACGATGTGATCTATTTTTATCACTGGTCAAAATGTTTAAAATAATTATTTAATCATTTGTTTAAATCAATATATTAATTACATTTGCATTATCGTAATACTTTATGCAATATGGAAAAAGATATTTCAACAGAAAAAAAAATAAAAGAAGCCGCGCGAAAAGTCTTTCACGAAAAAGGATACGGACAGGCACGTACACGTGATATAGCAGACGAAGCAGGAATAAATCTGGCACTACTCAATTACTATTTCCGTAGTAAAGAGAAGTTGTTTGATATTATAATGGAAGAAAGTCTGATAGAGATATTCTCAGTTATTATAGATATAGTGAACGATGAAAGTACGTCTTTAGATCGCAAGATCGATATAGTTGTCAATGGATACATCGATTCGCTACTTGTAAATCCCAATTTACCATTATTTGTATTAAGCGAAATACAGGCAAACCCTGAAAAGCTAATGAAAAAAGTTGGTGTGCCCAAAAGCATGATTCTTAACAGCTATTTCTATAAGCAGATGCAAGATCAGTTGGATCTGAAGGATATAAAAGATTTTACCCCTTTGCATATTTTTATCAATCTGGTGTCTATGACAGTGTTTCCTATCGTAGGTAAACCTTTGCTGATGGCATTACACCACCCAATGAACGAAGATATGTATATTACATTTATGAATGAGCGAAGAATATTTGTACCGATGTGGATCAAAGGAATGTTGAAAATAGACCAATAAGCTAAAGATTATGAAAAGGAATATGTTTATAATTGCTTGTGTGTTTGCAGTTCCGCTCGTGGTTTCTGCTCAGAATACGGCTCTAACATTAGAGATGTGCCACCAGAAGTCGAAGGAAAATTATCCGTTGATCAAGCGCTACGAGCTGATAGAGAAATCGAAAAACTACAATCTTGAGAATGCAAGCAAAGGATACTTACCGCAAGTTTCACTATCGGCAAAGGCATCTTATCAATCGGAAGTAACCGCAGTTCCAATCTCTGTTCCGGGGGTAGATATACCGAGAATCAGCAAAGATCAGTATCTGGCAACACTCGATGTTACCCAGACTATCTGGGATGGAGGAGTAATCCGTTCAAAGAAAGAGGTTACAAAGACATCGGCGCAGGCAGATCAGAAGCAACTCGATGTGGATATGTATGCGATTAACGATCGTGTAAATCAGCTGTATTTCGGCGTATTACTTCTGGATGAAAAGTTAAAGCAAAATAGTTTATTGCAAGAAGAACTTCAGCGCAATTACAATCTGATAACAAGTTATATCCAGAACGGGGTAGCCAATCAATCCGATCTTGACGAAATAAAAATAGAACAACTAAAAGCGATACAAAACCAAGGGCAATTACAATTGAGCAGAAAATCATACATGAATATGCTGGCTATATTGCTTGGCGAATCTTTCGGCGAAGGAACAGCATTGCAAAAGCCTAGCAGTAACGATTTGCTTATTCCGTCTCAAATTAAACGCCCCGAATTGGAATTATTCGATACCCAATTAAATAATCTTGAATCCCAGAAAAAAATGATTAAAACAACTTATATGCCGAAACTCGGATTGTTTGTTACGGGAGGATATGGCAGACCGGGCTTGAATATGCTGGAAGATGAATTTTCGCCTTATTACATAGGCGGTATCCGTTTATCATGGAATTTTGGTAGCCTTTACACACAAAAGAATGATAGGAGATTGATTGAAATAAGCCAGAATAATGTACTGGCTCAGCGAGAAACTTTCCTTTTTAATACTAATATAGAGACAACGCAGGAAAATAACGAAATAAAAAAGAATCGTGATTTGCTGAAATACGATGATGAAATAATATTGTTACGCAGTAATGTGAAGAAAGCCACTGAAGTGAAAGTTGCAAATGGTATATCTACGATAACTGATCTTTTGCGGGATGTAAATGCCGAAGATATGGCAAAGCAAGATAGAATACAACATGAAACAGAATTGCTGCTATCTATTTACAACTTAAAATTTACAACAAACAATTAAACGAATATATATGAAAACGATAAAGAATGTATTTTTCATCGGCTTTATACTACTTATGGTTTCGTGTGCCAACAGAAATGGCGATTACGATGCTTCGGGTGTATTTGAAGCAACAGAAGTGATTGTTTCGGCAGAGGCCAATGGTAAGATTATGCAGTTTAATCTGGAGGAAGGACAGGAAGTTTCACCCGAAAATATTCTTGGCTATATAGACACAACTCAACTGTATTTGAAGAAGATACAATTATTGACGAACGTAAAAGCCGTGAAAAGCCGACAAACGAATGTACCGCAACAAATAGCTGCTATAAAACAACAGATAGCGACTCAAAAGAATGAGCAAAAACGTTTCGAGAGTTTGGTAAAAGCCAATGCTGCCAATCAAAAGCAACTGGATGATATAAGCGCCCAGATACTTTATCTGGAAAGGCAATTATCTGCACAAACAGAAGTATTGGAAAACTCAAATAGAGGTGTAAGCGAAGAGAGCTCAAGCATAGATATACAAGTGGCACAGCTAGAAGACCAGATACAAAAATCTAAGATTACAAGCCCTATTCAAGGTATGGTGTTGACTAAATATGCAGAGCAGGGAGAACTTGCCACACAGGGCAAAGCTTTGTTTAAGGTGGCAGATATGAATAATATGTTTCTGCGTGCCTATATTACAGCCAGTCAGCTTACACAAGTGAAGATAGGGCAGGAGGTAAGAGTATTTGCCGATTTCGGAGAAAGTGGTGCTAAAGAATATACAGGTACAATCACATGGATCTCAGATAAATCGGAATTTACTCCTAAAACGATTCAGACCCGTGATGAACGTGCTAATCTTGTATATGCCGTCAAAATAGCCATAAAAAATGACGGTTATCTGAAAAAAGGAATGTACGGTGAATTGAAATTACAATGAAAGCGATATCGGTAAAAAATATAAGTAAGAAATATCGGAATGTGCAGGCTTTGAACGATATTAGTTTCGAAGTCGAACAAGGGGATATCTATGGTATTATCGGTCCTGATGGGGCAGGTAAGACCAGCCTTTTCCGTATTCTTACCACTTTGCTTTTAGCTGATAGTGGTACAGCCGTTGTAGATGGTTTTGATGTCGTGAAAGACTACAAAAAGATACGTAACAATATCGGCTATATGCCCGGCAGATTTTCGCTTTATCAGGACATGACAGTAGAAGAAAATCTGGAGTTTTTTGCGTCTGTGTTTAATACAACTATTGAAGAAAACTATTATCTGATAAAAGATATATATCAGCAAATAGAACCGTTTAAGCATCGTAGAGCAGGGAAGCTGTCGGGTGGTATGAAACAGAAATTAGCCCTTAGTTGTGCGTTGATACATAAACCGTCTGTACTTTTTTTGGATGAACCGACTACGGGGGTTGACCCTGTTTCACGTAAAGAATTTTGGGAAATGTTGCGAAAGCTGAAAGAGCAAAACATCACTATTTTAGTTTCGACCCCCTATATGGATGAAGCTACATTATGTGATCGTATAGCTTTGATTCAGAATGGCAAATTTTTGCAAGTCGATACGCCACACAATATTATCAATCGGTTCTCCGAAATCTTATGGTCTGTGAAGAGTAACGATATGTATAAATTACTCAAAGATTTAAGAGGATATAATAAAATAAAAACGTGTTTCACATTTGGCGAAACACATCATATAACGGTAGATCAGGATCTATCTGCTAATATATTAAAAATCTATCTGACTGAAAAAGGGCACACAAATATCGAGATACATACAATAGAACCAAGCATAGAAGATTGCTATATGCAATTCTCGTAAATAAAAAAACAATGAGCGAATCCGTAATACTTACAGAAAACCTGACAAAGAAATTCGGTAGTTTCACCGCTGTGGATAATATATCTTTTAGTGTCGATAAAGGCGAGATATTCGGGTTTCTCGGTGCAAACGGTGCAGGGAAGACAACGGCGATGCGTATGCTTTGCGGCTTAAGTCATCCTACTTCGGGCAAAGGTACTGTTGCAGGGTTCGATATTGCACGTCAACAGGAAAATGTAAAGAAAAACATCGGCTATATGAGTCAGCGATTTTCTTTGTATGAAGACTTGAAAGTATGGGAGAATATTCGCCTTTTTGGCGGTATCTATGGCATGAATGAGAAACTAATTACTTCTAAAACAGACGAAATATTATCCGAACTGGGTTTTCAGAGTGAAAAAAATACATTGGTAAAAGAATTGCCTTTAGGTTGGAAGCAGAAATTAGCATTTTCAGTTTCTATTTTTCATACACCGAAAATCGTTTTTTTAGATGAGCCGACAGGCGGAGTGGATCCCGTTACCCGTCGTCAGTTCTGGGAATTGATATATCAGGCAGCGGATAAGGGGATAACGATTTTTGTAACTACACATTATATGGATGAGGCGGAATATTGTCGTCGGGTTTCTATAATGGTAGACGGACGGATAGATGCACTGGATACGCCTAAGAACCTGAAAAATCAGTTTAATGCAAAGAGTATGGATGAAGTCTTTCAGCAATTGGCTCGTAAAGCAAAACGCAGTGATAACTAATCAGAATATGATAAATCTAAAGATTTAATCGAATGAAACAATTCTTATCATTTGTAAAAAAAGAGTTTTATCATATTTTCCGTGATAAACGTACCATGCTTATTGTCTTGGGTATGCCTATCGTACAGATTATTCTTTTCGGATTTGCCATTACTACCGAAGTGAAAAATACGCGTGTCGCTGTTTTCGATCCATCAAAAGATGTTTCCACACAACATATTATCGACCGATTGGAAGCCAGTGAGTATTTTACGGTAGTGGACAATCTGAATAACCCGGACGATATAGACAGGGTATTTAAAGATGGGAGAGCAACCTTAGTCGTAGTATTCAGTGATAATTTTAATGAGAATCTCATACATACAGGCGAAGCGAGCATACAATTGATATCTGATGCTACCGATCCCAATCAGGCGATAATGATTTCGGGATATGCTTCTAATATTATAGCTGCCTACCAACAGGAATTAGTGCAGCAACAGAATATACCGATTCAGATTGTTCCCGAAGTAAGGATGCTCTACAATCCGCAGATGAAAAGTGCCTATAACTTCGTGCCGGGTGTTATGGGGCTTATTCTGATGCTTATATGTGCTATGATGACGTCTATTGCCATCGTTCGAGAAAAGGAAACAGGAACAATGGAAGTGCTGTTGGCTTCGCCTATAAAACCGATCTATATTATTCTGGCAAAGATGGTTCCCTATTTTACATTATCGCTTATCAATTTGTCGACTATTCTATTGCTATCAGTCTTTGTATTGCAGGTTCCCGTAGCAGGTAGTTTGTTTTGGCTGATGATTGTTTCGTTGATGTTTATTTTTGTGGCATTGGCGTTAGGACTGTTTGTTTCCACCATTGTGGAGACTCAGGTGGCTGCCATGCTGGTTTCGGGTATGGGATTTATGATGCCCGTAATGTTGCTATCGGGTATGATATTCCCGATAGAGAGTATGCCTGTTGTACTGCAATGGTTCTCGAATATAATCCCTGCCAAGTGGTATATATCGGCTGCGAGGAAACTAATGATACAAGGGGTAGATTATATCTATATATGGAAAGAGTTGACGGTTTTGGCAGGAATGGCTATTCTTCTGGTTGCCGTTAGTCTGAAGAAGTTTAAAATAAGACTTAGTTGATTGGTTATGATAAAATTTCTGATAGAAAAAGAGTTTAAGCAAATCTTGCGGAATAAATTTATTCCCAGATTAATTGTCGGATGGCCTATTATGATGATGCTCATCATGCCTTGGGCTGCCAATCAGGAAATAAAGAATATAAACCTTAGTGTTGTAGATAATGATCACAGCACTTATTCCGAACGCTTGATACAGAAAGTCGTATCGTCGGGTTATTTTAATCTTGCCGACGTATCATCGTCTAACGATAAAGCGCTCGAAAGCATAGAATCGGCCGATGCCGATATAATTCTGGAGATTCAGCCCGATTTTGAGAAGAATCTTATTAAAGAAGGATATGCCAATGTTATGATATCTGCCAATGCCGTGAATGGTACAAAAGGTGGTGTAGGTTCTTCTTATCTTGCATCTATATTGGGTGACTATGCAAATGAAATTCGTAGCGAATGGATACAATCTTCGGACGAAAATACGATCCCTGTTATAACTATCGTTCCACAATACAAGTTCAATCCATATTTAGATTATAAAATATTTATGATACCTGCACTAATGGTTATGATGATGACTATGCTTACGGGTTTCCTTCCCGCACTGAATATTGTGGGTGAGAAAGAGGCAGGAACAATTGAGCAGATGAATGTTACTCCCGTCAGTAAATTTACATTTATACTGGCTAAACTGATTCCTTATTGGGTCATCGGTTTTATTGTGCTTACCGTCTGTTTCATATTGGCGGCATTGGTATACGGGCTGTTTCCTTCGGGAAGTTTGCTGACAATATATCTTTTTACAAGTATTTATATTCTTGTCGTATCAGGTTTGGGACTAGTTATCTCAAATTATTCGAATACGATGCAACAGGCAATGTTTGTTATGTTTTTCTTTATGATAATATTCATACTTATGAGTGGGTTGTTTACTCCTATAAATAGTATGCCCGATTGGGCGCAAAAGATTACGGTGATTAACCCGTTGAAATATTTTATTCAGGTTATGCGCATGGTTTATCTTAAAGGCAGTTCATTCGTTGATTTATCAACACAAATGTTTGCGTTGATAGGTTTTGCTTTGTTCTTTAATGTTTGGGCAATAATTAGTTATAGGAAAACTAATTAATATGAGTTTGATATACCTGCCATCCTTTCGTACATTCTGTCATCCCGAACTGAAAGGAGGGATCTATTATGAAATAAGTCAGTAGCTAATAGCCTCAAGAATGAGCAGATCCCTCCTTTCAGTTCGGGATGACAGATTTGAATGAAGATTTACTATTGAACTTAGGTAAGATAGTAAATCATGCAACATAATTACAAATATTTGCACCAATTATTATAGTGTATTCATTATCTTATTCTTAAACTTGTAAAAACTTTGAATCGAATATATACTATAAAATAATTACTATGAATCTAATTCTAAAAATTACACTTGCAGTTAATCTTATGCTGTTTGGATGCCTCTCATCATTTGCGGGAGATATTTCGATTAAAATCACTAAAAAGTATTTGAATTTACCCGTTTCTCAAAAAGAGAACAGAAGTAAAATGACGTTTGAAACCGATGGAAAACAAGAACGATCTTTTGTAATAAGGCTTGCCGGCGATGCGCCCGATTATTGGGTATTCGTTGATGTATCGGCATTGAAAGGAAAAACTATAAAGATAAGCTATGATGGAAATCCTAATGGATTGGCTAAAATATATCAGGATGATAAAAAAGCAGATGAGGATACTTTTTATAAAGAAAAGAACCGTCCACAATATCATTTTACAACCCAAAGAGGCTGGATCAACGATCCTAATGGATTAATATTCTATGAGGGTGAATACCATCTTTTCTATCAGCACAATCCATACGAAAGAGAGTGGGAAAATATGCACTGGGGACATGCCGTGAGCAAAGACCTTGTACATTGGCAACAATTGCCCGAAGCCTTATATCCCGATCATTTAGGTACTATGTTTTCAGGTTCGGCAGTGATCGATTATGATAATACAGCAGGCTTCAACAAAGGGAATACTCCGGCTATGGTTGCCTTTTATACTGCTGCTACTCCTGATAAACAAACGCAGTGTGTTGCGTACAGTTTAGATAAAGGGCTTACATGGACCAAATATAATAAAAATCCGGTAATAGATTCGAAGGCGAAATGGAATAGTGTAGATACCCGCGACCCTAAAGTATTTTGGTATAAACCGGATGGACATTGGGTAATGGCATTAAACGAACGTGATGGTCATTCTATCTATACTTCGAAAAATCTGAAAGACTGGAATTACGAAAGCCATGTTACAGGCTTCTGGGAATGCCCCGAATTGTTTGAATTACCGATAGACGGAGACAAAAATAATACAAAGTGGGTGATGTATGGGGCAACAGGTACTTATATGCTCGGCTCGTTCGATGGTAAAGTATTCACACCCGAAGCCGGAAAATATTTTTATAGCACAGGAGATATTTATGCTGCTCAGACTTTTACCAACATACCTGATAGCGATGGCAGACGCATTCAGATAGGATGGGGCAGAATACAGCAAGCCGATATGCCATTCAATGGTATGATGCTTTTACCGACTGAATTAACTCTGCGTACGACCAAAGAGGGTGTACGGCTATTTAATGTTCCGATAAAAGAAACTGAACAACTGTTCGAACCTATTCATCAATGGAAATCTCTATCGTCCGACGATGCTAATAACAAACTGAAAGAATTTTACGCTGCTGATCGTTTACGAATAAAGACTACAATCAAACTATCTCATGCCACAAGCGCAGGATTCAATCTTTTTGGTCAGCGGATAATAGATTACGATATGAATGGCAATACCATAAACGGTGTTTTCTATTCACCGCAAGATAGAACCAGTATGGAATTAACTGCCGATATTTTTATTGACAGAACCTCTATCGAAGTATTTATAGATGGAGGTATATATTCTTACTCTATGGAACGTAAACCAAATAATGACAACAAGGAAGGATTCCACTTTTGGGGTAATAATATTGAAGTGAAAAGTCTGGAAGTATATGCTGTAAAATCAATCTGGTAAAATTTTACGGATCGTAAATTATATAATACGATAACGCCCTGTATTCGATATCAGGGCGTTATTTTATTTTGATCTGATCTTTTATAAATCATGTACACATCTAACTAAAGCACCGGATGCTCTGTTAATGGGGAAAATAAGATACGTTCCATTGGCAATACTCAATATCTCTGTAACATCTCCGAGGGGATTAACATCACTTGCCCAATAATGACTGTTGCTACCTGCACTCTCTAGTCCTCCTGTTGTATTTCTCGTACCTCCGGCAGGGAAGAACAATGCATTGCCCGGATTTTCGAAAGTGGCGGCTACTGCTTCTGCCTGTGTAGGTGCAAACCAAACTCCCGGATAATTGTATTGGTCTGAAACAATCCGCCAATCTCGACCTTCAGAGTCAAGTAAAGCTTGCAGTTCTGCTCTGGTCGGGATTCTCCAACCATCCGGACAAGGGCTTGTCGACCAATCTGTACCTATAGCACCTGTTGTATCCCAGCCTGTTACTTCGCCGGTACTGGCCCATGCAACGTTTCTGTTCCATTGGTAGAATTTACCTATCTGTGTCTGGTCGGCAAAGGTATATGGTAAATCGACATTTGTTTCGGCCCATACTACGCCTCCCGGTCCCGGTTCGGGAGTCGGGTCAACCGTTTTTTGGATGATAGTAATAAGTAGTTCCAAGGCTCCTCCTCTGACTAGTACAAATCTAACCACGTCATCATCATCGTCAGCCGAATTTTCCTCGATGGCCGTGATTGATATCGTTGATCCGTCTGACGATCTAATGATTTGGAAATGGCCGTCGTCCAAGCCTGTAGAAGACGGGTCACCGGATGGATTACCTTCTACATCCGCCCAAGTCAACGTATAGGTTGATAGATCTGTCTCTGTAAGTATATCGTAAGACGATCCGGCCTCTCCTGGTAATCTTATATAGGATTCTGATACACCAAGATAGTTATTAATATCGAACACGACGTGTTTTATATAGTCTTGCCACAAAACAATTCTAGTATCCATCGATGAAGATATATTGTTTGCAGCTTCTAGCGCAGTTGCATAACCACTACGTGCCACAGAAGTTATATTAAATTCATAGCGGGTATTCCGCAGTATTTGTCCGAGCGGATTTCCCGCTGTATTAGGATTAAAATCGAGCCTGTAATAGCTTACAGTTTCCCCTTCATAGCGACCTCCAATTACAATACAAGTAGCATCGTTTACCAAGTTGCCCGACGATGGAGTAGGTGATTCCGGTAAATACAGCTCTGAAACAGAAGATGTTGTAGCAGCAGTTAGTATAGGGTCGGTATTTATAGTATAACTCGTCCCTGTAGGGACGCTGGGATCGGTAACACTCGGTGTTGTTGTAGGATCATTCGGTATGATTTGCATATTGTTTGCTACGCGAAAAGCTTGTATGCTAACCAATTCGAAGTTTGTTACAGCACTATTTACTATAACATCGACACGAGCCACAGAACGAAGCATCCGTATGTTATTAATCGTATTTTCTGTTGTGGCAGATAATCCTGATGGAAATTCGTAGGTGCCCCACATAGATAAATTGCCACTTATTGGACTTGCAGAAATTATCTTGCTCAACCGAGCCTTTACGGCAGCTTTGCTTTCGCCCGCTTGTGGCTCATTAGTATTGATTTCTGCATCTGCATTTGCAACTATATAAATAGTTGTCGGTTCGTCACTCGATAGTAAACGGGCTTTGAACGTTGCGCTATAAGTGCCGCTATTTATAATATTTGTACCATCTACACGATATAAGTAGTTATCATTTTCAAATACAAGTATTTGTATTTCATTAATAGTACTTTCTGAATCTGTTTGTCCCGATTTTACTAAAGATTTAGGAGGAGTGGCATTAGTAGTCATTACTCCGAATTGAATATAGGTCTCTGCACCGTTCCCATTGTTTTTATTTGTGATTGTTTCATCGGAACATCCATAGAATAAGCCCGCAATTACGAATAAAGATAATTGCAGGATATAGGTTTTTGTATGTTGTGAAAATATTCTCATTCTATTTATCTATAAAATTCTGTTGTTTAATTTGCTAAAGAACAGAATGGATTTATGATGTCTCTTGTATTACTTTAACAAGTATATGCGCTCTTTTAGCCACTATCAGAAAATATACTTCTATATTGGTTCCTGATGTGTTAGCTGTCAAAGCATCGACTATAATAATATTACGTGATTTGGTAATCCTGAAAAAACCGTCATCAATGTTTTCTCCCGGTGTTCCTAATGGTGTTCCAGCCGCATCAGACCATTGTATAGTATAAACAGGCACATCGGTTGATATCGAAGCATAACCATACGCAGTTATCGGTGATTTCAAAGTTATTGTCCTTGTCGATATCCTGAAATAATCTGTTCCATCCATCCCTACGTTCATATTTTCATTCGCCCAATCTTGTATGGCAACTTCGATATTAGTAGGTATATTTTCCGCCGCTTCTTCGGGTGTAGGCCAGCCGGGTGATGTCACATTTATTATACTGAATGTATAGTGATGATTGCGCAGTATTTGTCCAAGTGGATAATTGACAATGTTTGGTGCGAAGTCGAGTCGATAATAGGTTATATCACTACTGCCGTTATATCTTCCGCCTACGATGACACATGTTGCATCTGATACCTGATTGGCTACAGCCGGTGCTTCAGATTCGGGCAGATATAATTGTGATTCGGATATATTGTCTGTAATGGTAATAGGGGCAGTATTAATTGTTGCAGAACTACCTGTCGGAATACTAGGATCGGAAACCAGTAATGCACCAGTATAAGCATTGGGTGCTACTTGTAAATTATTATTGACTCTGAATGCCTGAGCACTTACCATTTCGAAGGTACTTGCGGTCTCTGTTGTGCTAATATCCACCCGTGCTACTGCCCGCAATACATTTAGCTGTACTACCGTGTTATTAAGTGTACTCGCTATCCCCGATGGTAAAAGGTATTCACCCCACATAGGAAAATTACCTGTAATATTGGCAGATGTTACCGATTGTGTAATCTTCTGTTTCACTTCGCTTTCGGTATCGCCCACCATCGGGAGGTTATTGGCAATAGCATTATTTGCATTGGCCACAATGTATATTTTAGCAGGCTGACCTACAGTATAAACAACAATATCGAAAGATGTAGAAATATTATCGTCGGAATTTATAGATGTCGCTGTTGCTCCATAACTGTATCTGTAACCGTTTCCATCGTTTATGAATACTAAGGCCTGTATTTCACTAATTTGATTTTCGCTGGCTGTTTGTGCTGCAAAGGTGATATTTTTAGTGTGGAATTCTACTTTTATAGTCTTCTTACTTGTATCTGTGGTGTTATCCTGTTCCTGATCGCTGCACGAAACTAATACGCACATTATACCCAATAGTGTATAAACCCGAAGTAAATATTTTACTTTAGGGATTACTATCGATTTATATCGGCTAATTAGTATCATGAGTATTTTTTTATTTTTATCTATCTATCAATTACCATTCAAACCAGTGATATTCATTATCCCAGTCGGTAACTTTTATATTTACAGTTAATGAACCTCGTAAATCTATCAATATATTAATAGTACCACCAATGATTGGTATAATGTCGGTTCCATCGCTGTTTGTTTCTGCTATGGCTATCAATGTATCGCCTTTATATATTGCAATTGTCAGGCGATTGCCATCTGATAAAGGATACATCGTAAACGGATAAGAAATGAACTGTGTATTTGAATCATTAAATTCACCTCCTTGATTATAGGTTATAGAATTGCCTGTTAGGTTTCCCTTAAAATTATAAGCATCTTCTTTAGTCCCGGTAATTATGAAATGATAATCGGATGCAGCTTTAGTAATCGAACTTGCGAGTACTGGTGCATCCAGACCTTTTACCATAATATTGACCAGAGCTGTTTTTCGGTGTATGGTTACATTATCTTCTATTGTTACGTCTGCATTTGCAGTTCTTTCTTTAATATTAGTAATACCATAAAATAAGTCGTCGGGATTTTGGGCGTACGCTTCAGTATCTCTTTTCAATTGTACTAGGGCTTGATCCATACTGATACCTTCATTTAAGCTACTTACTTCCTGTTTACCGTTCAAATTGCTCCACACAACAACGGAGAAACTATCTCTTCCTTTATAAAATATTTTGACCGGCACTTTATTCTGTATATCATTAGCTGATACAGCTATCTCCTGAACAAAACGCTGATTTTTGTCGAATATATAGACGTGTGCTCCACCAGCTTCACCGCTTGATGTTATATCTTGGCCGGCTGGATTAACAGCTTTTATATTCATGGAAAGCGTTGTGTCGCAAGTCGGGAAATCATCGTAAATACAAGCTGAAAAACACAAGGATACAAACAACAGAATTGTACAGTATTTGAGTTTTCGGGCAAATATTAAATATTTCATATAAGAGGTAATCTATTTTGTCTTTTGGAGCGTCTGTTTTTTATATTAAGTAGAGAGAACTATCTAATTTTCGTTCTCTCTACTTTCTTGTTTTTTTACCATTCTACTTCTTGAGTAGGTACAACAACCCAGTTTTGTGGAGTAATTGTTACAGTCAAAGTTGCAGGATCACTAGGAGTCTCAGGATCAGGAGAGCCTGTTCCTAAACGACGAAGAGTAATATCAACCGTATGTTGTGTGTTACGGGCTATAGCAGGTAGACGAAACGGGAAATACATAATTTCGCCATCGTAAGTACCTTCTAATGTAAGTAGAGTTGCTTCCTCATCATCGCCACCACCATCTGAATTTACAAAAACATAGAAAAACCTTTCGTCATGATCTGTTAAAGTAATACTCTCATACAGATAAGGTTTGATATATATCCCATCAACAGTCATACCTTCAATCCCGCTGTAAAATGGTTGTGCTGTAACAACAGAAGGTATACCTACGGAAGATAAACTTTTGGCCTTGATGATAGCTACCCCTGTTAACTCAAACAACAAAGGGTCTACTCCTGCAGCAGGATCAATTGTAATTTCGCCGAGTATAATTTTAGCGACTATACGGCTGATAGGGATAGTTACATTATTAGTACCTGTAGCCTCAGATTGAAGAGTTACATCAGCTTCGCCACTCATCACTAGATTATGAGTTGGGCCGGCTGTTTGGTTATCCAAATTAATATAATTTGCTGCATTTGCCAGATCGCTGTACGGATCACCTTCTTCGAGGATAGGGTTAGTATATCCGGCTGGCGTATTTGCAATAACAACTACTTTTTTCGTCCCTGTAGTAAGTCCATCTACAAATAACGATAAACCGGTAGATCCTATTTCTGCCTTTTCCAGTCTGTTATTGGCAAATACATAAACAGTAAAAGTATTAATTGTATTTTCTTCTACTTGGGTAGGGTTACCAACACCACGGGTTTCATTACTTTTGGTTCCACCCAAGGTAACCGTAAGAGAAGCTTTAGCTCCTGTTTCGGGCGAGCCTGGAGAACTATTGTCATCGTTGCTGCTACAAGCAGAGCACAATAGTGCTACAATGCTCGTTAAGAAAAAAAGTCGTTTCATTCTAAATTCAATTTTTAAATTACTATTCTAATTATTTCTTGTTTTTCGTTAAGTTTACCTATATTTAGTTCATTGTTTTTTGAGTTCTATTAATGTATAGTGTACATCGAAGTGCATTAGTTATTAATCCTGTTTTCGGGGAAAATCCATTGGTAAAAAAGTGGATAGATGCCAATAGGAGTGTAAGTTTATGCATTAAGATTGTTTTCATAGGAGAGAAAATATATTTCTCGTTATTTAGTGAATAATTTTTCCAGAAGCTAAGATTTAACTTCTCATCTGGGCTTTTATTAAAAACAAGTTAATGTAACTTTTGTTCATATAGAAGATATCTATCTTAGGAAAGGGTAAATGATGGGTGTTAATGAGGTTTGTGGGATAAGTTTGCTTAATTGTTAGATGAAAAATGAACTATCCTATTTTTAACAGTTAATATGTATCTGTTTAATCTATATAGCCTCTATACAGAACAATCCCTTATCTGTAGTTGTTTATATTTAAACCTTTTCCTGAATGAAAGATAAAAACAAGTTTTCTTCTAAATATATAATACTATTTCTTCTACTTATCATATTTCCTGTATTTCATGTAGATATACTGAAGGCTGCGGCATTTCCTTTGGCAAAAGATACAGCCTATACCGATACTATACCTTTATATTCGGATAATGTAATACAAAAATCTATCTATTTCCAAAAACTAAAGAAAAGGAGTAAGTTATATGACCGTCTATGGGGTAAACATTATAGAGAATTATATTCGACTCCTATTACTGTAAATTCTATATCATTAAAATATCTTTTTAGTGAAGTTACAGTAACAGGGCAAGCTAATGACTTTGGTGGGGTATATATAAAAGACAAAAATGAATATTCTTATTTACTGAAACCTTTAGGAGGATCTACAAGCTTTTTAAAATCTGATTTTTTTCAGGAAATGTATAACAAAAGGGATTTCGAAGATACTTATCTGGACGAATTTATAGGTGATGCGTATACAATCATCAATCCATATACATTTATTACATCCGACTATTTAGCTAAAAAGGTCGGTCTAAATACAAATAATCCTCATCTTTATTACATCCCTAAAAATGCGACATCAGATACTATTGCCGATGGTGGCAATATTCAAGATAAGTTGGTGAGTATAGTAGAGATGCCGGACTTGAATTCTCAAAAGAGTACCTTCGTTACAGAGGAATTATTCAAAATGCTTCAAACAGATAAATTGCAGATGGTCGATCAGCAACTCTATATAAGAGAGCGTTTGTTTGATATATTGATAGGCGACTGGAATAAAATACCGGAGAATTGGAACTGGGTATCCCAAAATGAAGGCGATAGTGTGATATACCAGCCCATTGTTATAGACAGAAGTCATGCTTTTACGCGAGTAGATGGATTGTTATTCAAACAAATGCTAAGTGTACTTGGGCTAGGTTTCATTTCTGAATATAAGGGGGAATTGAAAAATGTGAAAAAAGAAAATTCCCTTGGATTTACATTTGATGTAGCTTTGAGTGCTCAGAGTGACGAGTCTTTGTGGCTAAAGCAAGCAGATTATGTGAAGCGTGAATTGACAGATGAAGTGATTGATAACGCTTTCAACAAGTTGCCAAAAGAGATCCAAGCTGCTCCTGAAACTCTCAATCTGAAAGAGAAACTGAAAAAAAGGCGAGACTCACTAAATACTATTGCCAGAGAATATTATAAGGCATTGCAGGAAAATCCGGTTTTAGTTGGAACAACCCAAAGCGATAGTATTATTATCGATAAATATAGCTCAGATAGCCTTCAAATAAGAATGTATAGTCCACAAAATAATACACCATTATTTGATCGTAGATATGCAAAAAAAAATACAAAAGAAATCTGGATATATGGATTGGATGGAAATGATAAATTTGAGGTGAAAGGCAAAAACAAAATGCCTGTATTCTTCATAGGGGGAAAAGATGATAATACTTATAATATAGAGCAAAAAAGCAAGGTACGGATATATGGGTATCATTCGCAGAAAAATGCTTTAGATTCTGTCGATAATGCTCGGATTATTCTTTCGGATAATGATAATACTCATGATTACGATTATAATAAGAGTCGGTACAGAGACATTTCATTTAGTCCTTGGGGTTTTTATGATTCTGACTGGGGGCTAAGCCTAGGTAGTTTTGTTACTTACACACAATATGGTTTTAAGCGTGCCCCGTTTTCTTATCAGCATCGTTTGGGATACAATTACCTACAAGGATTTCTTTACAGAGGAATTTTTCCTACATACGATGAAAATAAGAGTATGCATATCGATGCCTTTATCGGTTCACCCGAAAACTTCAATAATTTCTTTGGATTTGGTAATAATACCAATGGGTACAAGGACGAAAGGAACGATTTTAACAGGGTGAATATCGGTCGATATAGCCTGACTCCCTCATATCATCTTGGTATTGATAATCAGCAAACATTTATCTTTTCAACTTCTTTCGAAATGTATAAGGTTAAATGGAAAGAAGGCCGCTTTGTCAGTCAGTTCTTTGGAAGTGATGATCATATTTTTAATATGAATTACTTTGCAGATTTTGGCGTGACTTATGATCTAGAGAAAGCGCTATCGCCTTTTATCCCTGTATTTCGTTCGACTATAACCGCCGGTTGGAAAATGAATTTGGCTGACCTTAATCGGAACTTTCCTTATTCACAGGCTGATATTATGTTAAATTTTCAGCTTATAGATCGTGTGATTCTTGCCACTAACATAAAAGCAAAAGCCATATTTAACAATAAATATGAATTTTATCAATCGGCATCTACCGAACTGAGAGGTTATCGTGATAGTCGATTTATAGGGCAGTATTCTTATTATCAATTGTTCGATGCGAGAGTGGATATGGGTAAAATAAAAAATCCGTTCACACCTCTTAAGTACGGTCTTTTTGTGGGGTCAGATTTCGGTCGTGTTTGGTATCCGGGCGAGTCGTCAAAAAAATGGCACACATCTTATGGTGGAGGCGCATGGTTAACTATAATAAACAAAATTACAACTAAGTATTCTATTTTTGGTTCGGGCGATAGTGTCCGTTTTATGTTCGAATTGGGGATGGGATTCTAGATTGTTGATCGCTATTGCAATAGTTATATATAGCTATTGTACATCTTTCTTATTGAAGATATTTTTGTCTGCATAAAAGATAGAAAGATGAATAATCCGATTACAGGTGCAGAGATATTATTACAATCCCTTTTGAATCATGATGTAAATACAATCTTCGGTTATCCGGGAAGTTGCGTTATGCAAGTATTAGATTGTTTGTATAGTCGCAAAGAATTGATGAATCATATTTTGGTACGTCACGAGCAAGGAGCTGTACATGCAGCACAAGGATATGCGGAAGTATCAAAAAAAGTTGGGGTTGCTTTATTAACTTCTGGTCCGGGTGCCACTAATACCGTGACCGGTATTGCCGATGCAATGGCGAATGCTATTCCGATTGTTGTAATAACAGGACAGGTAAATTCAAATCTATTAGGCACAGATGCTTTTCAGGAAGTTGATATTATAGGTATCACCCATTCCATTACAAAATGGGTATATCAGGTTCGTTCGGCAGGTGAAATTTCTTCGGCAATAGCACATGCTTTCTATATTGCGTCCACGGGTCGTCCCGGTCCCGTGCTTTTAGATATAACAAAAGATGCTCAATCAGAGAAAGCTATGTATATATCACAACAAACCAGTTTTATTCGAAGTTATAATCCAACTCAAGATTCGGAAAAATGTGAGAAATTAACTCCTACTGATACTGCGGACATGAACAAAAATATGCAGAACCGAATAATAGGTATTATGCAAGATATGGATGACGATTTAATCATAGTTTTAGACTTTGCTCGTCTCTCTAACCTAAATGAACCCATTTCTCATGAGATTGTAAAATCAGAAAAATTTGGAACGCTCGGATTTGGTTTACCGGCGGCAATAGGAGCAAAGTGTGCAGCTCCGGATAAAATTGTTTGTCTTATTGTTGAGGCAGCTCAATTTCAGGCTACAATTGAGGAATTAGGGGTCGTTATGCAATCGGGAATTGATATAAAAATATTCTTATTGAATCATCCGCATGAAGATAATCCGGATTTTATCCGGTTAGTTGATGCCTATAATATTAAAGGAGAGGTTGTTTTGGAGCAAAAGTATTTGAAGAAGGACATTCAAAAGGTATTATACTCAAAAGGAGCTTTTGTACTGGAAGTGAGGATATAAATAGTTATTTTAGAATGCCTAATATTCTGGCACGATTTACAGCTTCAAACGAATTGTCAGCATTCATTTTATGGAGAATATTTTGTCGATGTATGTTAACTGTATTTATGCTGATTGCTAATTGATCGGCAATTTCTTTACTTAAAAGCCCTTTTTGGATCAATTGCAAAATTTCTTTTTCACGCGAAGTTAATTGAATAGTAATTTCACCTGATGAAATAAAATCGATTCGTTCGCCTGTTTTAAGATTGATAAAAAAACTTTTGAAATCGTCTGTATTAATTTGATCAGATAGAATATTAATAATCCCAAGCATTAACCAGAGATTACCTAATTTATCTGTTTCTAATGCTTGTCGTTCCCAAGATAATCGAACATAGTTCCCTTGTATATTTTGTACTCTCAGTTCGAAGATGTGTTTATAATTTATCCTCTCGTCTTTAGGTTGTTGCATAATGAATTCTCCGACCTTTAGTTGTATTTCTTTATATTTCAGAAAATCATCAGAATGAATTCTGGAATCTAGGAATCGGTTGTCAGACGGATTTCTAAAATCATCTTTTGTCGGTACATATCCAACTATATTCTTAAAATTATCAGATGTAAATATGTATTCGAATTTATGTAAGTCTACAATAAAGAAACAGCAGTTATTCAGTTCAGACAATCGGTTTAAATCATCTTTATACTTATTCGCAATGGTATAATCTAAATCTGTTTCTTTCAGATTATGACCTGTGTAGATTTCTTGCAATATTTCTCTTATTTCTTGATTCATATCATCATTGTACTTATCACAAAAGTAAGATAATATTTGGGTGAAGTAATAATGATATTTTAATTATATTTGTTCGTTTCTCTAAATCTAATTGTGCAATAATCGGTTTTGATTAAACTTGCTATTCCATGTTGATAAAACGAATACAAAATAAAACTTAAAAAAAGTGATAATGCTCCAATGATTAGAACTAAACTATTTTACTTGTGTTAAGAATAGTAGAGTTAGACTTTTTATTTTAAATTGATTATATGTATTGTTCTAAACGGATTTATTTGATGTTCTTGCCTTTATTCATCTTGCTTTGTTTAACATGCCCGGTTAAGCAAGAGATAAAGCGATCATTAAATATTCCGATCAATATACAGCTCGATTTAGAGAAAAGCAATAATTTCAGATCGTGCATATCAACATTCCAACAGAACGATTTAACTCAAAAAAATAAAAAGCAGGCAGAAGAAAGATATTTCTTATTTACAGATAAAAATCATTTAGATTATCGGGGCAATTTTACTTCTACAAACTTATATCCGCATCAACCTGTAGAGGTTGACATTTTATCCGTTCCACTATTCATATATCACAGGAAATTAATTATTTGATTTGCACTTATACGCAACTTTATAATGTCAGATTAATTAGAGATAATTAGTTTGCCATATTCTTTATATAGAAAATATAACACTCAATATTCAAATAATTATGATACAAAATAATACGAAAGAGATGCAGCAAGCATACTCTTTATCGGGCACTTTTGCCCTTGCTTTACGCTTAGTTGTGGGTTGGACTTATTTTTCGGCTTTCTGGCGACGATTAATCCTTGAAAACAAACTGAATCCAGATGAAGCCGGATATATTGGTGAAAAATTTAATCATTTCTTACCAAATGCACTGGGAATAAAACCTATTATAGAGTATCTGGTATCTAATCCCGAATCGCTATGGTGGGCTATGGTAGCATTTACAATTATTGAAGGTATTGTCGGTCTGCTTATAATGCTGGGATTCTTTACCCGGTTGATGAGCTTGGGGGTACTGGGGCTAGCTACAGGTATATTGCTTGGGTCGGGCTGGCTTGGGACAACTTGTTTAGATGAATGGCAGATAGGTATACTTGGTATGGCTACAGGATTCACCCTGTTATTTACAGGTGGAGGAAAATATTCCATAGATAATTATTGGCTTGCTAAAAAGCCTGTTGCAAATACAAAATGGTTCAGTTGGGTTGCTTCCGGAATATTACCTATTGGCGAAAAGAAATTGAACCTGATAGTTATCTCGGGATCGGCAGTTATTTTGTTTATGACTCTCTTTACCAATCAATATTTTCACAATGGAGTCTGGGGACCACTGCATAATAAGTCTGTAAAACCGATTGTCGAAATATCTGATGCAACACTCAACAATGAAGGTTTGGTTTTTACTGTTTTCAGAACAGAAGGGGCAGATGTATATGGCTCATTCTTAATAGGTATTACATTGAAAGATCAAGATGGAAAAATTGTCTTACAACAAGATGGAGATAAATTGTCTAAATTTCCGTTGTTAAATATCGAAAACAGTTATGTAGCCAAAGTTAAGCCGGGTAAACATAGTCTGGTTATTCCCTTGGGAAGTAAGGCCAAATTAAGAATTAAAGACGAAAGTATTGTCAATCTCCGTAAAGGCGATTATGAATTAATATTGACTGATATTAGTGGTATAACATGGAGTGAAAGAATTACTTTTTAAATATAAAAATAACAGAAGCAGAAAATTCTTTCTGCTTCTGTTATTTTAGTTCTTATATAATATGGTTACTTCTTAAACTTAAAGTAGCGGTTCTATATCCTTCTCTATTTTAGATGGGTTCGTGGTAGGAGAGTAACGTTTAAGTATCTTCCCATCACGAGAAACCAGAAATTTGGTGAAGTTCCATTTTATAGCATCGAATATAAATCCACCTTTACTCTTTTTTAGTAATTTGAAAAGAGGATCAGCATCCTTGCCATTTACATCAACTTTAGCAAATGTGCGGAAAGTTGTTTTGTATTTCATCTCACAGAAACTCGCTATTTCGTCATTTGTTTCCGGAGCCTGATTCCCAAATTGATTGCAGGGGAAATCAAGGACTTCGAATCCCTGATCTTTATATTTGAGATATAAATCCTGTAAATCTTTATATTGTGGTGTAAATCCACACTGAGTGGCAGTATTGACAATTAGTAATACCTTTCCTTTATAATCTGCCATCGAAACATCGTTATCTTTGGCATCTTTTACAGTTATATCGTAAATATTCATATCAGAACATGATAATAAGTTTCCATGTTGCACTTCTGTTTGCGTGCTGAGGCATTTTATTCCCTCTGGAAACAGACATTGTTATCGACTCTAGCGTTCCAACTACTTTCCAAACACCACTCTTAGGACATTTGTCTCCTGTACGGGCAGTCATACCCAGGCGAGGCTTCATCATATATTTAGCTTTATTTAATCTTGATATTTTTACAACTGAATTGAATTTCAGCGTGTAAAGGTACAATAAATAGGCTACGTTTGAAAATAAGACTTGTATTCGCTCCTATATTAAACCGTTATTCCCTATAGAATGTTCATGTTAATAGATGTCATCCAAACTATATAAAATATAAGATATTCATTTAAAAGCAAAATAATAGAAGATAGATGAACGAGATACAACATATTAACCTTACATTTAACAGATAAAATAAATGGGTTCATTTTGCTCTCTATCTTCAGTTCTATTTTCTTGGTATTATGTATTAAGACATCTTATCGTCGAAATTGACCATCCTAGACTCCTTTGTTTAAAATCATTTACATTTTAATTTAGTATTTATATGAATATTTACATTGGAAACCTCAGCTATGAGGTAAAAGAGTCTGATTTGCACAAAATCATGGAAGAGTATGGTAAAGTAATTTCTGCAAAGCTTATTGTTGATAGAGATTCTAACAGATCGAAAGGTTTTGGATTTATCGAAATGGAAAATAATGCGGATGGTCTTAAGGCTATTCAGGAACTTAACGGAAAAGATTATTTAGGACGTCCTATCGTTATAAAAGAAGCTATTCCAAGAGATTGATGGTCTCTTGCCACCGTAAGTGCAAAGCACTATTGAAAATAAAGCCATAAACATAACATTAAACAATGCAGATGGGTTCTTGTATGAACTTATCTGCTTTTTTGCATTATTATGAAATCATTTTATCTAGGAAATATTGAAATAAAACTGCCTGTTATTCAAGGAGGAATGGGAGTTGGTGTCTCTCTCTCAGGTCTGGCTTCAGCTGTGGCCAACGAGGGTGGAATAGGTGTTATATCATGTGCCGGTTTGGGATTGATATATCATAAATCTCAAGGAAATTATCTCGAAAATTGTATTTGGGGTCTGAAGGAAGAATTACGTAAAGCCAGAGAAAAAAGTAATGGGATTATTGGAGTCAACATTATGGTTGCTCTAACCAATTATGTGGATATGGTAAAAACATCGATAGCCGAAGGAGTGGATGTTATTTTTGCAGGAGCAGGCCTTCCATTCGATCTGCCCTCATATCAGACTCCAGGTAGTAAAACAAAGCTGGTACCGATTGTTTCATCGTCGAGGGCTGCCAAGATACTTTGCGACAAATGGAAAAATAATTTTAACTATCTGCCTGATGCCATTGTAGTAGAAGGTCCAAAAGCCGGAGGGCATTTAGGTTTTAAATTAGAACAGATTGATGATGAAAAGTTTTCACTGGAGCAATTAGTACCTGAAGTTTTAGAAGTTGTAGCTCAATATAAAGATGAGAAGGTTATACCTGTTATTGCAGCGGGTGGCATATCATCTGGATACGACATGTATCGTTTTATCGAAATGGGTGCAGCCGGCGTACAGATGGGAACAATATTTGTTACTACCGAAGAATGCGATGCCGCTACCGAATTTAAAAAGATATTTATTGATGCAGAACAAGGGGATTTACAGATAATACAAAGCCCTGTCGGTATGCCGGGTAGAGCTATTACTGGTGAGTTCATTAAGAGTGTCGAAAAAGGGCTGGAAGTGCCTAAAAGTTGTCCGTTCCATTGTATTAAAACCTGCGATTATAGCAAAAGTCCTTATTGTATTATACAAGTTCTTTATCAGGCAGCGAGAGGCAATATGAAGAAAGGATATGCCTTTGCCGGAATAAATGCGCATCTAGCGAAAAAAATAATAAGTGTAAAAGAAACTATAGCTACTTTGCAAGCCGAATTTTCATTGGCGAAGCAAGGAGCGTTGTAAGAAAAACAAGAAGCAATATTCTTCATCCGAAAATGAAGAATATTGCTTTCTATAAAAGATAATAAAATGGGGCTAAGTTTTAGGTCAATTTGCTAGGGACTTGTTTAATCACCCATTTTTTCAATCCTCCAATCAGATATAGTAGCCCTATTATTAAAGCTCCCGATGAGTTTATACTTTCGAGTAAAGGGGGCGTATCTGTAATTATTATTTCCACGACACCCGCTAATGCTCTGAGTATATATATTGCAGCAATCGCAAATACAGCTACTTTTAATAAAGGTAGTTTTCTTATCTTCCCATCGGCAGACAATCCATATAGTCCAAATACGAAAAATCCTCCTGAAACTGTTACTGTAAGTATATACGGCAATAAAGGATGTATCTGATATAATTCATTTATTTCTTTGCTCAAACCATATATTTCAAAGATTTTCATTAACCATATTAATGCGATTAAATGCCCTGCTGCTAATATGAAATTTAAAGTACTCCCAATTTTGAACATGATTTTTCAGTTTTTAATTAATTATTACTAACTGATTGCAAATATAAATCTAAGGTTAGAGTTATTGATTGAAAATAAAGCCATAAATTTGTCCAAACGCGACAAGCGATATTTATTATGTATATAGCAGCTGGGTTATTTAATATTTTCTTGAAACAATTTGAAGATATCCAAATTGGTATTTCTAAAATATTTTCTGAGTTTGCAACAGATCTTAAAATATTGGATAATCCGATTGCTAAAATAGATGCCAATATATTCGGTCGATATATGGAACAGGTTGTTGCCAAGAAAAATAATCAACGAATTGGATTGGAAATCGGCTTTATTATTCCGTTTACCTTAACTGGTACAATTTTCAATTTATATCATAACAGAGCTACGGTCAGCGATATATTCGAAGACTTGGATTTATTAGATCCTACAGAGAATGATATAATTCACTATACGACAAAGACAGAAGGTGACCTATTCTATTATGAAATATCTATTAGTCAAGAATTTGTAGATAAATATCCTGTTGCTGCCAGACAATGGTACGAGATGCAATATGGTATCTCACTTCAATATAGCTATAGTTTTACGGGAAGATACCTATACCCTGTTTCAGCTCATTCTGTTTATAAAAAAGAGGGCAAAACGGATAAATTAGAAAAATATCTGAATTGTCCTGTCGAATTTGGACAGAATAAATTGGCCTTAATTTTTAACAAATCTGTTCTCGATCTACCTGTAATAACAGCAAGTAGAGATTTCTTGCCGATTTTTGAAAACTTCATAGCTGAGATACAAGATAGTAAACTTAATAATGTACTGTCGGGAGCTGTTCGAAGATATCTTTTACATAGTATCTCAACAATTAATCTGGATTTGAAATTACTTGCTGAACGGTTCAATATGAGTGAACGTAATATTCAGCGAAAACTAAAGTTAGAAGGGACTTCCTATCAACTTATTCTTAATGATCTTCGTATAGAATTATCTCGAAAATATCTAAAGGAGAAGATTTCTTTAACAGAGATTACTTTTCTTTTGGGTTTCGAAAGTCAAAGCGCTTTCAATAAGTTTTTCAAGAAACATTTCGGCTGTACACCAAGCCAATATATGAGTAAACTCAGTTCTTAGAACTGAGTTTACTATTTCGAAACAAGGTGTCTTTATTATTTGTTAGACTCGTTGACGATCTCTTTCAATATATTTGTTCCGTTTATTGCTGCCGGAAAACCTGCATATACTGACATTAGTATCATGATCTCTTTAATTTCTTCTGCTGTCAATCCGATATTTAGGCCTGCATTCATGTGAAACTTTAGTTGTGATGGTGCATTCCCTAATGTTGTCAGTACCGAAATGCTTGCTATCTGACGATATTTTTTGTCTAAACTTTCTCTGGAGTATATATCCCCATATCCATACTCAATAATAAATCTCGCTAGATCGGGGGAGAAGTCTCCGTAAGCATCTTGTATAACTTGTTCTTGATTCTTATCGAGAATCGCCAGATATTTCGAACCTAAATTATATCTGTCTGTTTCATTATTTGATAATATTTCTATTCCTTCTTCGTCAAGAATCCCATTGTTTTTTCGCTCTTGCAGCACTTCTTTCAATGTGTTCATTGCATTGATAGTTCTGGGGAACCCAAGGTAACCAGTAAGATGCAGTATTAATTCTTTTACTTCAATAATCGAACTGCCTGTATTTAAAGCACCATTCAGATGTACTTTCAATTGAGGTATTGCGCCTTGAGCAATAAGAGAAGATACAGCCGCTATTTCTTTCGATTTATTATCTAATCTGTTCAAATTGTATACATCACCAAAAGAATATTCTATGATGAATTTGCTTAACTCCGGAGAAATATCTTTCAATCCGTTTACAACATTTTCACCTGCTTCTCCGTCGATTTCCATCAATTTGTTCCAACCGCGCTCATAACGTTCCGATTTCTCCATTTGTCCGTAAGAATTTAGTACCAACAATAGTGTCAGTATAATTAATAATATCTGTTTCATATCTATCTTTATTTTTGTTTGAACAAAGGTAGATGCTTACGATACTAATGATCGAGGACTTTTAAATGTGTTTTCGGTACTTTCTTGAAAAGTTAGTTGGAGATAAAGTGGTTTTTTTCTTGAAAATTCGTGCAAAGTACGATGAATCTTCAATGCCAATTTGATTTGATATCTCATTAATATTTTGATCAGAGTATATCAGCAGGCGCTTAGCTTCCGTTATCTTAAGATTTAGTGAATATTGTTTTGCAGATACTCCTGAAATCTGTTTTGAAAGGAAATTAAGTTCATCTGCTGATATGGCTAGTTTTCGCGCATAATCTTCTATTGACTGATTCTTACTGAGATTATTCAATATAGATAGCTTGAATTTTTCAAATATCGGATTTGCTGTAACTGAGATTGTATTATTTTCTTTTGCGTAGAGCTTAATCTGCTTATAGAGGTATTGTATATCAATTCTGATCTCGTTATGGATTTCATATTCTGAAATAAGCTTTTTAAAAACGGGCTCAAGAAATAGTTTTGTAGCATTGTCTAAATCTATGTAAGGGAATTGAAAATCTATACTTAATTCGGTACCTAGCGTAGTATCAACAATTAAGATATATCCCTCACTATTTTCAGAATAGTCCCAATTATGTACTTGCTTCGGATTCACAATGAATATTCTGTTTGGTTTTATAACATATTCTTGAAAATCTATAACATAAAAACCCGAACCTTGGGTAAACCAAACCAATGAATAAAACGAATGACGGTGTGGCCATTCAACATCAGTATCTTCTGTATCCTCAAAAGTTCCTGCGTAATATGGGATATGTTGAGGCGGTACAGCTAACAGATCGGATATAGAATATTCTTGTAACACTTAATAGATATATGCTAGTATTTTACCACTTATTTGAATCAGAGATATTTCGCAGAGTTTAGTATTGTATTGGGCTTCAACAAGACGGTCTTCGGCCTCTAATAAACTATTCTGAGCTTCGCGCAATTCTATCCCCGATAAATCTCCGAGTTTATAACGTTCAAGGGCAATTCCGTAATTGTCATGTGCCGTCTGAAGATTTTCCTGTTCAAGATTTGTCAGTTCCATATTATTCTGGTACGCCATCCATATATTAGAAAGATCTGTTCGTAGAGATAATTCTAACTGTTGGTATTCCAGTATTTTATTCTCGACTTCAATTTTGGCATTTTTCTTTTTTCGTTCACGATTGAAACCGTCAAAAATATTGAAACCGACCGTAAAGCCGTAATTAAACCCCAGATTTCGCTGTCGATTATAGTTTCCTACATCATACATGTTCTGAGTATATCCATAACCGGCATTAAGTCTAAGATAAGGATAGTATTGGCTTTGTATTGATTTGAGATCGAGAACACTAATGTTTTTATCTCTTTCGTATAATTGGAGGAATACATTTGATGCTTGCAGGTTATGCCAAATATCATCTTTATTAAGTAGCGGATTGAATTCAATGATCGAATCAGGGACAAGTAGAGGTTGTTCTACATTGTCCATTGCCATCAATTGATTGATATGCACCCGAGATTTAAATATAACTTCATGTTGTTTGATCAGCATAGAACTATCAGCATTGAAATCGACCTTAGCTTGTTGCATTTCAAGCCGCGAACCGGCACCAATAGTATAACGGGCTTCAACAATCCGAAGCCGCTCTTTCGATAATTTAACTGCATATCTAAGATTGCTCAGTCTTATATTCTGTTGGATATAATTGTAGTATTCTCCTGTAATATTTAAAATGAAATTCTCAATAGCGAGGCGTGTATTCAATTCTCCTGCTTTTTGCAGTTCTTTCAGCTTACCATAATTCGCCTGAATATTAAATCCGTCAAAAACCATCCAGTCCATATTAACTCCGGCATTCAGAGCTTGATTATGCACCCCATTGTTTTTACTTATTTCCCCCGATGTAGTTCGTTGTTCGGTATCATTTATAGTTCCCGAATAACCGCTGATCAAATTGAGGTAAGGTAAATAGCCGGCATTACCTCGGGTTAGGTTATTATTCGCTATTTCTTCATCATTGCGGGTTATTCTTATTTCATAATTGCGATCAAGTCCTATTTCTATGCAGCGTTTAAGATCGAAGACTTCTTGTGCGGCAATATAGTATGGTAGTATAAAGAATAATATAATGATGTAATACTTTTTCATAATTATGTAGTTTGGGGTTATCAAACATCAGTTGTTTTCTTCCGTTTTCTTAGGTTTTTTATCTCTATCCGTCGATATATATAAATACATACAAGGAACAATGAATACAGTAAGGAATGTAGATACTAACATACCACCAATCACGGCTACACCCATTGCTATACGTCCGTTCGAACCCTCTGCACTGGCGAGAACCAGTGGTAGTAACCCAAGTATTGTAGCAAAACTGGTCATGAGGATAGGTCGTAAACGTTGCACCGATGCTCCTTGAATAGCTTCAAGTCTGGTCATTCCCGATTCTTGTCGTTGGTTGGCAAATTCAACGATCAGAATTCCATTTTTGGCTACCAGCCCGATAAGCATAATAATACCGATCTGACTGAATATGTTCATCGTTATATCGAAAATATACATAAATAAGAGTGCTCCGGCAATCGCCAAAGGTACGGTAAGCATTATTACAAATGGATCTTTGAAACTTTCGAATTGGGCAGCTAATATAAGGAATATAAGAACAATCGCTAATAAGAATGCAAACATCAGACTCGAAGAGCTTTCGCGGAAATCTTTAGAGTCTCCGGCTAATGCTGTACGGAAACTTTCGTCCAATGTTTCTTTAGCTATACGATCCATCTCGTCGAGGCCTGCTCCAATAGTTACACCCGGTGCAAGTCCCGAAGATACGGTTGCTGAATTGAAACGGTTGTATCTATAAAGTTGTGGAGGGGCAACACTCTCTTCAAGTTCGACAAGGTTATCTAGCTGAATCATATCTCCATTCAGATTTTTGAGATATATCGATTTTAAATCTAATGGTGTATTTCGTTGCTGGCGGTTTATCTCTCCTAATATCTGGTATTGTTTACCATTCATATAAAAGTATCCCATACGCTGACCACTGAGGGCGTATTGCAGCGTCTGTCCAATATCACGTGTACTTACACCGAGTAAAGCGGCTTTATCTCTATCGATCTTAATTCGTGTCTCGGGTTTTGTAAACTTGAGGTTTACATCTGCCATTTGAAACATCGGGCTTTCATTTACCTTTTGCATGAACAGAGGAATAAATTCTTCCAGTTTAGCAATGTTAGGGGCTTGTAACACATATTGGATAGGCATACTGCTTCTTCGTCCGCCGAATGTAGATTGTTGTTGGACGAAAGCTCTGGCCTCTGTTTCTTTACGAAGGATGGGAGCAAGGGCATCAGCTATTTGCATCTGACTTCGTTCGCGATCTCCGATATTGGGTAAAACAACTGTGATATTACCGCCACCACTTCTAGCCCGGACGATGTTAGATTCTCGCTCGGGTGCGATCGAGTCTACTACTTGAGCAATTTTCTCGGTATAGTCTCTGTAAAATTCGTATGTTGCCCCTTCCGGACCACTAACCCTGATCGATACTTGGGAACGGTCTTCTAAAGGAGCCATTTCAGAGGGAATATTTTTACCAAGATAACCGATTGCAATAATGGTTATTAATATAATCGGCCAAACAACTATTTTATGTCTTAAGAAAAATTGTAATGCTTTGCTGTATCCATAATTAAGTCCTTTGAAGAACGGATCGGTTTTTCTGTAAAACCACCCCGGTTTATCGTTTCTCTTTAAAAGCTTAGTTGCTAACATTGGTGTAAAGGTTAAGGCAACAAAGGACGATATGAGTACTGATCCTGCTATTACGATACTGAACTCACGGAACAAACGTCCAGTCATCCCTTCGAGGAATACGATAGGGAAAAATACAGCTACGAGTGTGATTGTGGTAGACACCACAGCGAAAAATATTTCTTTGGATCCTTCTATACCCGCTTGCAGAGGAGCCATACCATCTTCTATTTTCAGATAGATATTCTCCGTGACCACAATGGCGTCATCAACTACCAGTCCTACAGCTAAGACGACGGCAAGCATCGACAATACATTGATGGAGAATCCGGCAACGTACATTACGAAGAATGCTCCGATTAATGATATAGGGATAACGACGCATGGTACTAACGTAACACGCCAATCGCGTAGAAAGACAAATATAATTAGTACAACGAGTAAGAATGCTATATAAATAGTTTCTTCCACTTCATATATCGATGTTCTGATAAATTTTGTATTATCGAAAGCAATGCCCAATTGTACATCATCGGGTAAATCTTTCTTCATTTGCTCGATTCGGATCATTGTTTCGTCCGATATTTCGATCTGATTGGCGCCCGGTTGAGGTATAATAACGGTTGTAACCATTGGTATACCATTTTTGCGCATAATGTTTCTTGGGTTTTCGGTACCTAACTCGGCTGTTCCAATGTCCCCAAAGCGCACGACATTGTAATTGTCTTCCTTTATAACCAGATTGTTAAACTCTTCGGGAGTCTCCATCAAACCAAGTGTGCGGATCGATAATTCTATCCTGTCACCTTCTATACTTCCTGATGGTAATTCTACGTTTTCTTTGTCAATGGCATTTTTTACATCCATCGGTGTGATGCCATAAGATGCCATTTTTACAGGGTCTAGCCACAAACGCATAGAGTAGCGGTGTTGTCCCCACAATTCAACAGCACTAACATTTGGAATCGTTTGAAGACGTTCTTTGATTGTTAGCTCGGCAATCTCACTTAACTCGAGCAATGAGCGTTTTTCGCTTTGAACTGTAATCTGTATAATTGGATTGGCATCGGCATCAGCCTTCGATACTGTTGGAGGGTCGCAGTCGCGAGGGAGGTATCTTTGTGCCCGTGATACTTTGTCTCGAACATCATTGGCAGCGGTTTCGAGATCAACACTTAATTCGAACTCAACAGTGATATTACTCGATCCCTGACTACTGCTACTGACAAGCGAGCGTATACCGGGAATCCCGTTGATATTTTGTTCAAGAGGTTCTGTTATCTGGCTTTCGATAATTTCGGCATTAGCCCCCGGATAAGACACACTTACCGTAATAATAGGATTGTCGATGTTAGGATATTCACGTACTCCCAGATAGGTATAGCCAATCATCCCCAATATGAAGATAATCAATACTAATACAGTGGATAGTACAGGGCGTCGTATGCTTAATTCGGAGATTGTCATAGTTAATTTATATTGTCGAGTGTGACAGGTATTCCATCACGCAATTGCATAACACCACTTATTAATAATGTATCTCCAAGACTTAATCCGTCCAGTATTTGTACAGACGAAGCTGTTCTCATACCTTTCTTTACAGTTACCTGACGTGCTACACCATCCTTATATACATAAGCAATATCACGCCCCATTTCGGCTATTGTAGCGAGGCTTGGCACAACAAGGGTGTTGCTGATCTGTTGCAGTTTTATTTCGATATTAGCAGAATGGCCGGGTTTTAGTCTCCCTCCCGGATTCTGATAGATTGCACGGGCTTTAAGCGTAAGTGTTTGCCTGTCTAAGTTAGACTCGATAGCGTATACATTTGCCTGATATTTGTTTAAATCATTATCTAAAGAAAATGTGAGAACTGTTCCCGGTTTTATTTCATTAGCTTGTCTTTCATTCACCGAAAATTCAATTTTGAGAGGAGAAACTTTTGTTAGCTTCGAGATTATTGTAGTGGGAGATACATAAGTACCTTCGCTAATGAAGCGTAGACCAATAATTCCACTAAAAGGTGCTCTCAATTCAGTCTGAGCTATTTTCGATCGAACCAGTTCTATATCGGCATTCAGTTTTCCTAATTCAGTATTTACCGATTCATAGGCTTCCTGACTTACAGCGTCTTTTTCCAATAGGGATTTTTGACGAAAAACACGATCCTCAGCCAATGGTTTCTGTGCTTCCAGCTTTTTCAATTCGGCTTGTAGAAGTTGATCGTTTACTTTAGCCAGCAGATCTCCTTTATTAACAATGGTTCCTTCTTTGAAATAGATATTCGTGATCTTACCGGAAGTTTCAAAAGATAAATCGACTTCTTCGTCAGGCATCAGTATCCCTTTTGTTCTGAAAATGTCATCCAGATTTTCGTATTTTAATACCTGTGCATTTACATTCAGCGACCGTTGTTCTCGGTTTCCATTGCTTATTGGTATTTCTAGTTTTCCATCTTTAATTGGAAGCATGTTTTTTATATTCGGATAAAAAGCCATTCCGGCAATTATCAGTACAATAACTATTATCAGTACTATTTTCGCCTTTTTATTCATAGATGCAATTCATGGATGTGTATATTATAGATAACTGTATAACTAACGTAAGTGGTTAGACATAATAAATTGTAAAAGGTTTAATCTGAAAATAAATAATATTTAAAGTTAATAATATTATATTGAGCTTTCTAAAATATGAAAAGATTTTCGGCCGTAGAAATATATGTAGATTTATTGCTTCATACATGATATGTAATAACAAAGGAGGATAATATATCCTCCTTTGTCAATCAATCTAATTTCATTTGCATCATTTTTTTCCAACCATGTCTTCTACACGATCTTTCAAATATTCTGCTTCATTTTTTGCAACGTCTGCTACATTTTTCAGATTTCTCTTCGATTTACTGAGGAATTTGTCAGTGCAGTCGCAGATGCAGTCAAATTGTCCATCATCTTGTAGTTTTCTGATTGCATATCCAACTACCGCACCAACTGCTAAACCTAATAATACTCTTTTCATAATAATATAATTTTATTGTAAATACTGTTTCAATATTGCAGATGAATAGGTGAATAAGGATCGCGTGGTAGGAAGAGTCGCAAAACCATTCAATAAGCCAAAATCATGGATTACACCATTGTAGCGTATAGTTGTTACTTCTACTCCGGCTTCGTCCAGTTTGCGTCCAAGAGCTTCTCCTTCGTCTCTCAAAATGTCATTTTCTGCTACCTGAATAAGGGTAGGAGGCAGACCTTTTAACTCATTGAGGGACGCTTGCAAGGGTGCAACATAAATTTCTTTACGTTGTTTCGGATCTGTGGTATACTGATCGAACATCCATTTCATTAACGAAGTAGAGAGGAATCTTTGTTCTGCATAAATTTTATAAGAATCCGTATTGAAGGACGAATCTGCGACTGGCCACAATAGAATCTGGAGCTTAATATGCGGCCCTTTGTTCTTTTTAGCCAACAAACTGGTTGCTATTGCCATATTTCCACCTACACTATTGCCTACCAAAGCCAAATTCTTTCCATCCACATTAATTTCGCTACCATGTTCTGCAACCCACTTTGTAGCTGCATATATCTCATTGATAGCTTGCGGATATTTTGCTTCGGGAGAAGGTGTATAATTAACAAATACAGCTGCATAACCCGATTCAACGACTAAATCGCGAACCATACGTTTGTGCGTATCATAGTCGCCCAATATCCATCCACCTCCATGTATAAAAATAAAAACAGGTAGTTTCTCTTTTATACCTTTTGGTCGGACGATATTCAACTTAACAGGATAATCTTTATTATTAATTATCTTTTCTGATTCCTCAATTCCCGATAAGTCGACTTTCACCCCTTTTTGTACTGTAACCAATACATTACGGGCGTCTTCTTTTGATAATGCTTCAACCGGACCTCCTGAGTTTAGCACTTTCAAGTACTCTTTGACTGCCGGGCTTAGGTGCGGATCTTTCAAATAATCAGGTGCTTTTTGAACATTCTCTCCCATAATATTATATTTTAAATTGGAATTTGAAGTTCTACTTGTTTCACATCATTTCTTTTTACCGTTACAGCGGCAGTACCTTTAACGCCTTCTGTGTCACCAATAGTATAAAATACAGCAAAATAGAGTGATGTCTGAGATTCAAGAATATTTAATTCGGTAAAATTAAGTTTGAATGTCGCTACGCCGTTTTCATCAGTTACAACCTGTCTATCAGCATTGGCACTTTCTGTATTATCGTCAATAGCTTTATCTTTATACATATAAACTGTTGTACCTTTTTGAGGAGTTCCCAATAGATTTTTCACTGTAACTTGTACATTTGCTCCTAATGCAGGAGCTTCATCATCATCGCTGCTACATGAAGCGAAAGCGAGCATTGTCAAAATTGATATGCTTAAAAACAGTAACTTTTTCATAAATCTAAATTTAATTGAGCCAACAATCTTGTTTAATGTGGTTGGTTGGCATTTCCCGCAAAGACTACAATTTAAAATACAATAGAATGTACTAAATATAGTCTCTTAGGTATAAAACGCACTGGAGTTATATATAGTTCCTGTTTTTAAGAAATATACATTATTATCTAACAATTTTTATGGAAAAGCTTTTTCTATTTTAAAATATTAGGATTTTGTTTTGTTTAGTCAATTACGAATACTATTGTTGATTCTAACTCCACCCAATCGTACATAAACTTGGCATGAGATGTGGCATTTCTAACACACATATGTGAGCGGGGAGTCGTTCCCAGCGATGCACTGAACTCTATTTGCTTGGTATGTGGCACATTTACGGGAACACCATGCAGGTAGCCACCATTGGTAAAACGACTGGCATAAGGTGCATATCCCCCTGTTTCCTTCGATCCATCTGCCAGATAAACCATCTTTGTCTTTTTTTCTTGTACGACAAACATACCAAGAGGTGTCTCTTGGGCATAAGGAGGATTATGCAGCCCTGTGGTTGCAGGGTTCATACTTCTTACGACCCATTTTGAATCTTCTTTGTCAAGGGTCATAATATTTTGATTAGTGCGATCGACAATAATAGCTTTTTTGAATACGACAGTGTCTCCGATAACCTTAATATATTTTTGTGGCACAAGCCATTCTCCTGTAAAATATACAGTTGCTATTTTGGTGAAATTAGAACTGTCTTTAATAATCTTTACAAGCGCCCCATCCCTGCCATAGCGGAGTGGAGTAATTGAGTCATTTGGCAAGTATAGTGGTATACCTTGATACCGTTCTACCCCCAGTGTATCGGATATACGTTTATATTCGTCTCGTTTATAAGTTTTCACAAGAGGTGCTTCGCCGTTTTTATTCTTGTAATTTTCCAGAATAGCCCATGTAGCTGGAGTTTGTTGTATAGAATCAAGTAAAGCCAAACGTTTGCGTATCTTATCCCATTGAAACATACGTGTTGTATCTTTATAAGGATAACTGTCTTCTAGTGTATACTGATCATACAGAAAAGCTTTTTCTATTTTTATGTCTTCCGGGTTAATAGAGATTGGCTTTGAGTCTTCCACTGCCAACGAGTCTGTAGTGGCACTATTGCTTACAGGGTCTTTTTCTTTATTCTGAGAACAGTGACTAAAAAAGAATATGCTAATAAATAGAAGAATAGGGATTATTTTATTTCTCATTTGATGTTAATGTATTTATATCTTAAACGAAAAAGTTATGTTATTGTTCCCTAAAAAGCGGATTAAATGTTAAATTGAATAGATATTGATAGGAACAGCCTTCATCATTTGGTTTGTAATTCTTTTCTATTTTATCCTATATAAAATTCCATTATATTTATGTAATTTGCACCCGTCTTATTCAACCTGTGTAAAATATTGATAATGTATTGAATAAGTACTATTTATCTAGAATATGTAATAACCTTTTATTTAATGCTTAAAAACACATTGTGGACAAATGTTAACAAAAAATACTTTTGAGAATGATTCTTCATTGTGGGATAGTTTCCTTAAGGGAGATGATGATGCATACAGCTATATTTATAAAAAATACTCTAAAAAATTATTTATTCAGGGCTTACAATTTACTGCCGACAGAGAATTAATAAAAGATTGTATTCACGACGTATTTGTGAGAATATACCACAATAGAAACAATCTAAGTGCTACAAATAATATTAAACTGTACTTGTTTGTGGCATTGAAAAATAGCCTCTTGAATGCTTTTAAACTGCAAAAAAAATATACTGATTCTATTGATGATCTGGAAGCTGAAGATTTTCTTATAGAAACTGAAGATACCATCGAAGAACAATTGATAAATAAAGAAACTGAAAACCACCTTAAATATAAAGTAACTCATCTGCTTTCTACTTTGACTTCCCGTCAGAAAGAGGCTATTCATTACCGTTTTATAGAGTCAATGAGTATAGATGAAATATGCATCCTAATGGATATGAATTATCAATCGGTACAAAATCTTCTTCAGAGATCTTTAAAAAAAATAAAAGATTCTTTGATAATTGTTGAAAAAAGTGAGTATAAATAGTAAGAATGATTGTTTCCTTATATATAGAACGATATGCAAAATATGCCAGAAGAACATTTAAATAGAGATTATACCCAATATACATTCGATGATTTTTTACAGGATGATTTTTTTATATCCTCTATAAAAAATCCGACAGAAGAGTCTTTAGAGTTTTGGTGTAAACTTGAAGAAACTTGTCAAGTAAATGTAGTGGAGTATAATTTAGCTAAAGAATTTATTTGCTCAATGCAGTTAGAAGATCCCATGTCGGATACCGAGGAACTCGAACTATGGGATAGGATAGTTACTTCTAACCAAATGATTAATAAGAAAAGAAACAAACGAAGACAACTTGCCTTCGTTGTCGGCATAGCTGCATGTATTGCTATAGTTGTATTTAGCTTGCCATATATAACCGATAAATCTTATACTGAATCAAGCGATATACTGAATTATGCAGCGGAAAATCGTGTGGAAAATATTCAAACGGAAATCCAACTAATATTATCTAAGGAAAAGACAATTCAGCTAACCGAAGAATCTGATATAGCTTACGACTCCACTGAAATAAAAGTTTCAGAAAAAGGAATTTCTAAAAATGAATCAGCTGCATTTAATCAGCTTTTAGTCCCTAGAGGTAGAAGATCAAAGCTAACATTGGCCGACGGAACAAAAATGTATGTAAACTCGGGTACACGAGTTGTTTATCCGATTGAGTTTGCAGGAGAAAAGAGAGAGATTTATGTAGATGGAGAAATCTTTATAGAGGTTCATCCGGATTCTAAACGTCCGTTTATAGTGAGAACAAGCAATATTGATGTACAGGTTCTAGGAACTAAATTTAATGTTATGGCTTACGAATCAGACAAAAATAAGCAAGTTGTACTAGCAAGTGGGTCAGTCAAAATATTAGCTAGAAATAATGCTAAAGATACATTTCTATCCCCGACACAAATGTATGAGTATAGTAATGGAAAAGAACATGTGGAAACCGTAGATGTTCAGAGGCATACTTCTTGGATAAAGGGTCTTTATTATTTTGATGGTGAAAAACTAGAAGTAATTATAGCACGTCTTTCGAGATATTATGGTGTGGAAATTAACTATGAGAGTGAAATTGCAAATCTAAAATGTTCAGGAAAATTAGATATGAAAGATAATTTGGCCGATGTCTTAAACGGGCTGGCCTTTACCTTACCAATAAAAGTAGAGTATAATAATGAAAGTTATAATCTAATAAAAACCTCTATGTAAAACCTAAAATAAATACACTGCCTATGAAGAACACGTGAAATTTAAGTGCTGAAAAGATCGGGCGACATCGCCAAACACCACCCGATCAAGATTCAGAAGTTAAAAATGTATATGTCTAACCTTTAAATCATTACAAATGTATGATAAATATCAATAGATTTAGCATAAAATGTGCTAATACTAGGAGACTATTTAAAATTTTGAGGGTAATATTTTTTACCTTTTTTATCAGTATTAGTGCATGTTATGCCAGTAACAGTTATGCTCAAAATGCTCTTCTTACACTAGAAATAAAAAATAAACCAATAAAAGAAATCTTTAGCGAAATAGAAAAGAATAGCGAATATGTATTCTTTTACTATGATGAAATTTTAGATGGAAACAAAAAAGTCTCTGTTTCTATCCATAATGAACCTGTAAATAAGGTGCTGGACGAAGTTTTCAAAGATACAGACAACACATACCGTATATCTGACAAGCAGATATTCGTATCGAGAAGAGCCTCGGTTAGTGTTAATAACATAGAACAACAGAAGGATCGCCTTTCTATCAGAGGAAATGTTACAGACAAAAAAGGAGAACCACTTATCGGGGTATCTATCGTGTTGAAAAGTGATCCTAAAGTAGGTACTATAACAGATATTGATGGTAATTATTCAATTTTGGTTCCTGATAGATTTGCTGTTCTCCAATATAAATATATAGGTTTTATACAAAGAGACGAAGAGGTCGGTAATCGAAAGATTATTAATATTGTTCTCGAAGAAGACATTGGTCAGCTCGAAGAAGTGGTTGTCGTAGGTTATGGTTCCCAGAAAAAAGCATCGGTAGTAGGTGCTATATCGACTATGGAACCATCTAAACTGCAAACGGGAACTACTCGTTCATTAAGTAACAACTTAGCTGGAAACGTCGGTGGGATTATTGGTGCCCAACGCTCGGGTGAGCCCGGTAACGATCATTCCGATTATTGGATACGTGGTATAAGTACCTTTGTTGGAGGAAATGCCCGTAAACCATTGGTATTAATTGACGGTGTAGAGCGTTCGTTAGACAATATTGATGTAGAAGAAATAGAAAGTTTCTCGGTATTGAAAGATGCTTCCGCCACAGCTGTTTATGGTGTGCGTGGAGCCAACGGAGTAATTCTAATTACCACAAAACGTGGGAAAGCAGGGCGAACAAATGTGAGAGTAAATGTCGAACACGGAATTACAGAACCTGTGCAGGTGCCGGAGTTTTTAGGTGCAGCCGATTATATGCAACTATTAAACGATATTAGTACGCAGAATGGTGGTAATGTCATGTTCGATCCCCGAAGGATTGAGAATACCAGACTTGGCGTCGATCCGGATCTTTATCCGGATGTGAATTGGCTCAAAGCTATATCGAACGACCGTGGATCTAATACACGTGCATCTGTCGATATATCGGGTGGTACTGAACGCCTTCGCTATGCATTTGTTACTGCCTATTATCACGAAAATGGTATGCTGAAAAGAGATGAAGATCAGGAATGGAATTCATCGCTAAGACTGGATAGGTATAATGTGCGCTCAAATGTAGATCTTGATGTGACATCTACGACTCTCTTGAGAGTTAATATGGGTGGTTATTTACAAAAAAGGGTTTCTCCACCAGGTAGTATTGACGACTTGTTCAAGGATGCTTTCCGTACTCCACCCTTTGTGCATCCAACCCGCTATTCGTCGGGTCAGATACCAAAAGTTCCTGAGCAGACAAATCCTTGGGCTATTGCAACGCAGAGAGGTTATGAACGCGACTCTCAAAGTAAACTGGAGACGCTAATATCTGTTGATCAGGATTTGAAAGATATCTTGCCCGGACTGAGGGCAAAAGTAACTTTTGCATTCGACAACTTTTCGCGCAATGGAGTTAAGCGATCTAAAGATCCTGATTACTACGCTGTCGCAACAGGAAGAGATCCCGAGACAGGAGCATTACAGACAATTATCACTTCTTACGGGCAAGAATTTCTAGGTCAGGAACAAATAAAACATTGGGGCGATAATAGTACATATCTGGAAGGTAATATTACTTATAACCGCACCTTTGCTTCTAAACATGCAGTGGATGCACTCCTTCTTTATAATCAAAGAGATTATGATAATGGCGACAAATTGCCTTATAGAAATCAAGGGTTTGCAGGCCGTCTTTCTTATACGCTAAGTGGAAGATATATTGCAGAGTTTAACTTCGGTTATAACGGATCTGAGAATTTTGCTAAAGGACAACGCTACGGTTTTTTTCCCTCAATAGCTGCGGGTTGGATTATGTCGGAAGAACCTTTTATGCGTCCGTTAAATAAAACATTTTCCAAAATAAAGTTCAGAATATCGCATGGGTTAGTCGGAAATGATCAACTTGACGGGCGGCGTTTTGCATATATAACAACCATCAGTGATGGAGGTGGAAATGATGGTTATTATTGGGGAAATTTTGCAGATTTCCATCGGAATGGTAAATGGGAAGGAGATATAGGAGTACCCGGATTAACATGGGAAACTGTGACAAAAACCAATCTGGGTCTAGAACTTGGTTTATGGAATATGCTCGAATTGCAAGTTGACTATTTCGATGAAAAACGTCGTGATATTTTTATGCAACGCAAGAACTTCCCTAACTCAGCAGGTTTTGCAAAATTGCCTTGGGCTAACTTTGGAAAAGTAGATAACAAAGGTATTGATTTGACACTGGATGTAAATAAGCGAATTAACAAAGATTGGTTTATTTCGGTGAGAGGTACGCTGACTTACGCTAAAAATAAGATTATAGAACAAGACGAAGATATGGGAGTAATTGGTACAAACCGATCTTCTACAGGATTACCCGTAGGACAAATATTCGGTCTGATAGCTGAAGGGCTTTTTACTGAACAAGATTTCGCTGATGTAGCGGAAGGCCAATTAGCAGAAGGTATTCCTGTTCATACTTTTGGCTCGGTGCGTCCGGGAGATATAAAATATCGGGATGTAAATGGTGACGGAGTAGTAGATTCGAAAGACAGATCTCCGATAGGAGGAACTGTTGATCCTCAGTTGATATATGGATTCGGATTAAATATGAATTATAAGAATCTCGACTTTGGATTCTTATTTCAAGGCAGCGGAAAAACTTACCGGACGATTGGTCGTGGTGCTTTCTTTTTACCGGGTTCTACGCAAGGGGCAACAGGAAACATATATTCTAATGCTTATGATCGTTGGACACCTGAAAATCCGAGTCAGGACGCATTCTATCCAAGATTATCGATAGGAAGTAATGCTAATAATTCTCAAGAGTCTTCGTGGTGGCTGAGAGATATGAGTATGATGAGACTCAAGAACCTAGAGATTGGATACTCTTTCCCCAGAAAAATGCTACGTAAAGCAGCGATGCAAAATGCCAGAATATTTGCACGAGGAACAAATCTATTTTGTCTTTCTGATTTTAAACTGTGGGATCCCGAATTAAATACACCTGATGATAATGGTTTGAGATATTCTATAATGCGATCATATTCAATAGGATTGCAAGTGAGTTTTTAATAAAATAAGATGTTGAAACTATGAAATATAATATATTAACGTATTTATTGATTGTAATACTCCCTGTTTTCACGGGTGCTTGTTCCGATTATCTCGACAAGTCGCCCGATGATGAACTAACCCTTGAAATGGTTTTTAGGGACAAGACGAGGACTGAAGATTGGTTGGCCGGTGTATATTCAAAAATACCGAATCCTTATCTGGAAAAGGTAAAACATGTCGATGCTCTGGCGGATGATTATTCTCCATCTAAAGGGTGGGAAACATACGGCTGGGATTGTATCTCAAAAGCACAAGGAAACTGGAGTTCATCGAGTAGCTGGGGGGCTGGCTATTGGGGTGATTTTCCTCCTAAGATAAGAGCAGCTTATATCTTTATTAACAATGTAAAGGCTAATCCGCAACAATTGGTAACAGAGCAGGAGGTTAGCTATATGAAAGCCGAATGTCGTTTTTTGATAGCATATTACTATTATATAATGGTTACCAATTATGGAGCTATTCCGTTACAAACATGGCTGTCTGACTTCGATTCATCATCGGAAGAGCTGATGATAGGGCAAACTCCGTTTGATGAAGTAATTGCCTGGATCGATAACGAGTTGCAAGAGGTTGCTAAAATACTGCCTCCTTACTATACCGATTCTCGTAAATATGGACGGGTTACATCAGTTATGTGTATGGCGGTAAGAGCTCGCATGCTCCTTTTTGCTGCAAGCCCATTGGTTAATGGAAATCCTTATTACAAAGGATATGAGAATAATAAAGGAGTTGAAATATTTAATACGACCAGAGATGATCAAAAATGGGTAAAGGCAACTACAGCATGCAAAGAACTTATTGATTTTGCTCATGCTAATGGTCATCAGTTATACTATGAATATAATGATGATGGCTCGATCGATCCATTTTTGTCGTATCAGAATATGTCATTCAAAAGATACGATGAGGGTAATAAAGAAATTTTATTTGGTCGCCCTAGTACAGGTGAAGGGGGCTCAAATAATAATGAGTCTTATGATTACGATAAGCATGCACAGCCTAGGGGTACAGGAGGCAACGGTGGTTTAGGTGTTTCTCAGGAATTAGTGGACGCCTTCTTCATGGCAAATGGCCAAAGCCCTATAACCGGTTATAATGGGGACGGAAGCCCAATTATAAATTTGGCTTCAGGCTATAGTGAAAGTGGTTTTTCCGAAGCTAACGATGTGAGGAAAACAAAGTGGATAGAATCGAAGGGAGATATTGCGAATGTAGAAAATCCAGTTACACTGGAAGGAACATATAACATGTATTGTAATCGCGAGCCACGTTTCTATGTTTCGGTTTTATATAATGGAAGCTGGTTCAGGAGAGATAATCGTGAGACTAAGTTTTACATGAACGATGTGGACGGAGGTCCTACACACGATGCCCCTCAGAACGGGTATTTAGTGAGAAAACGTGTACACCCGGATCATGATCCTCGAAATAATATCAGACCTTATCGTCCCGGAATCCTTTATCGCTTGGGAGAAGTATATCTTAATTATGCTGAAGCGTTGAATGAATCGAATCCTGCAAATCGAGCTGAAATTTTGTTATATCTGAACAAAATCAGAGAAAGAGCCGGCATACCTATTTATGGCGGTGGAGTGGGCGAAATTCCTGTACCGACTAATCAGGATGATATGCGTGAAGCAATCCGTCGCGAGCGCCGTGTCGAATTAAATTGTGAGTTTTCTATCAGGTACGACGATTTGCGTAGGTGGATGATTGCAGAGAGTACGCTGAACCGAACATTCTATGGGATGAATTATGAAGGAACAGAAAAGAGCGATGATAAAAGTAATTCAAAAGCATTTTTTACAAGAAAACCATATTTGAAACGTGTTTTTACAAAGAAGAATTACTGGGCGCCGATTCATCAGAATCAGATTGATAAAAATCCGAATCTAAGACAACTTCCCGGATTTTGATTATGGCTAAACAATTGAAGAATGATGTAATAATGGATTTGTCTAATAGTCATTTTCCATACCAATCATTCAAATTAATTACACAGAAATATAATATATATGAGAGCAATTTATAAAATAATTTTCATTTTTTTATTGGCTGTATTTTCAATTGCTTGTAGCGATGATGACAATAATGATGGTCCAGTCGATGCTTTAGTTTTGAAATCATCGAATGATACCATTGTTTTGGATGAAGATAAAGCAGATGAAATAGCAGTTACTTTCTCTTGGAACAAAGGCATAGATAGAGGGCCTGAAAATACAATTGTCTATATTTTCAGACTGGATATATATGGTGCAGATTTCGAAACATCAACCGATCCTATTGAAATCCCTGCCGATGGCGAGCGGGCTATAGTTTATACAAATAAAGAATTAAATGATTTATTAGTAAAAAAATGGGGATATTATCCGGGCGACGAGGTAATGCTTCAGGCAAGGGTTGTAGCAAAAGTTGCAGGCCCGAAGTTTATTTATCCTGAGATATCTGTTGTCGAAGTAGACGTTAAGAGCTATATTATTGCTCCTAAGCCTTTATATTTGTTGGGGAGTGCGACTCAAGCAGGTCTAGATCCAAGTAAGGCTACTAAGATGACAGAAGCAGAGAATGGCGTATTTTACCACTGGAGAGGAAATTTGAAAACCGGTGGGTTCAAGTTCATAATGTCAACGAATAGTCTCTTACCATCTCTGAACAAAGGAACTGATGACGAAGCATTGGTAGAGAGACTTAGTGATAGCGATCCTGATAACATGTTTACAATAGAGCGCGAAGGGCTTTATGCAATTGCTCTATTTAGAGAAGAATCGAAAATTATTTACCACTATGTACCTTATCCGACTCTCTATATGATAGGCAATGCCACATCTGCCGAATGGAGTATCGATAAAGCGCTTGAGATGCAATGGGATCCTGCTAATCCGAATACTTTTACATTTGAAGGTGACTTAAAAGCCGGAGAATTAAAATTACCGACCTTGAGAAGTTGGGATGATGATACATTCAGGCCACTGGTTGCCGATGGATCGATCAACGATACTAGATTGCAGGTTTATAAAGGAGGAGATGATCTTAAATGGAAAGTGAATGATGATGAAGCAGGGAAATATAAAATCACTGTAAATACTGAGAAAATGACAATAAAATTCGAAAAACAATAATTATTTACCCTTAATTTAAAAAACGCTATCAGGCTTGAACTGATAGCGTTTTTTTTATTTTCGTAAGATTAGCCTCTTAAAACCAATAAGGCAATATTCAGATTCGAAAGTATTTTGCGAGAAACACTGGGGATGAAAATCCGTCCTAAGATATTGCGCTTGCGCGTATTTAAAGCTACTATCTGTACATTCTCTTTTGCCAAAAATTCACTAACGCCGTTTAATGCATCAGGAGTATCTATCAATTTATAATCGAATTTCAAATTTGGATATAGTCCTGTATAATAATCTCGCATTACTATTAATTCTGATTCTGCCCATTTCTCTTTTTCTTTAGCCCCTGAGTTGACATGGACTAATGAAATTCTGACATCATGAAACGGTTTTAATATTGAAACCATCGTATTAAAAGATGGGAAATCTGATTTTCTGTAATTAGAAAAGAAAGCGATATGCTTAATCGTAGACACATTGTCGAAGGGTGAGTCTTGTGGTACAGCCAAAACCGGTACATTATTCATTTCTATGATATCAGCCGTAACATTCCCTAACATGCTTGCTTTATTCTGATGTTTTCCTTTTGTCCCTATTACTACTAATGTCGGATCATACTCTTCGATGAATTCGGAAATCTCATCTTCTACAATTCCTTCCCGAATAGAATAGGAATAGTTTATCGATGGGAATTCTTTCTTCATTATCCTACTATCTATATCGCAGCATAAATCGAGCATTTGTTTTCTGACCTTATCAAGAAGGCCTACATCATCTTTATCTTTCAATTGATCAGCGAAAGGAAAAGGGGATGGATAATATATTTTATAAAATACATGAAGGATTTTTACTTTAGCATTTAAATCTTTTGCGATGTTAAATGCTACCCGGCAAGCATTGAGTGAATAGTCGGAGAAATCGACTGCAACTAAAATGCGTTTTCTTCCATCGTCTATTTTAGAAATTTGCTGATCGCTATAGTCAAACGGTTTATTCTCTTCTACAATTTGCAGGGCTTTATTTAGATCAGAGTCTTTTATGCGCACAATTATCCCTGTTGAGGGGTTATTGTTTTCTTCTATCGTTTCAAGCAAGACTTCAATGCCGTTTTCTTCCAATAGATGTTTAAGAATCTGTGCTTTTGGAGTGGTATGTATTGCGAATGTTATCAAGTTGTTTTGCATCTCTCTCTATTTTAGTTTAATAATATATTTCATGTAATATATTTGAAGTGAAAAATAAAGTATTCTACTTCGTTATCGAATAGTTGTTCTCTATTCTTAGATGTTAATTGCCAATGGCTTTCCATGTTAATGATTTGATTTTAACATGAGCTTGCGATTATAAGTGTTACCCAAATTTACATAAAAATATAGGATAAGCAATGATTCTTTAGGACTAAAATATATCGTGATATTCTCTTTGGCATAAAAATTAACAATGACTAATAATAGTTAAACGCAAAGCAAGTGATTTTCTCGTTTCCTGTTTCCATTTTGCTAATTTTATGGTTTTTAATATATTATTACGACAGTGGAAGTTCGAAAATTCGAAACAATACAAGGCGTCTGTTGTTTATATAACATAGCCTTTCCTTATTTTTTTAGGCTATTTCATTTTTTTATTGAAAACACATATTAATATTTGAAATCCATGAATAAACATTCTGCATTATTCAGGATAGGAAATTTAAAATCAATATAATGTAGGCTATAGTATAAATAAATTCCTCTCGGGCAAAATGAAAGTCTGATTAAATCACATATTATGGCAGTATTGGTTATTTAAAACGTAACTTTAAGAGATATGGACATATTAAAGTATTTAGATCGTAAATCTGTAGAACTGCCCTTGCGTGATGAACTATTCAATATTGAACAACTCATTCAGCATGCAGAAAAACTTGCAGGAGAAGAACAGCTGACAAGTGGACGAAAAGACAATTTTCTACTCGAAAAGCTTAATCGTAATGATAAGGTATTGCGTAATTTTAATAAAGCGATACTGATACAAAAGAAACCGAATAATTTAACTCCTGCGTCTAAATGGCTGGTTGACAATTTTTATTTGATAGAAGAGCATATTCAATTGGCTCGCCGACATTTTCCGGAGAAGTATAGTAGGGAGCTACCTTGTCTTGCAACTGGAGTATCCAAAGGATTACCTCGTGTTTACTGCCTCGTTTTAGAACTAATATCACATGTGGACGCTCAGATAGATAAGGAATCCCTTCGTGCATTTATTGAAGCATATCAAACAAAGTCGCCATTAACATTGGGCGAATTGTGGGCTGTTCCTATTATGCTCCGATTGGCACTTATCGAAAATTTACAACGTGTAGTTTCTCGTCTACAAGAGAATCAATCTCATCGAGATATTGCAAATCAGTGGGTTGATAAATTGCAACAAATGGCAAAGAAAAGGCCATCGCGGCTTATAGAAGTCGTAGCAGACATGGCTAAGTCTAATATACCTCTTTCCAGCTCTTTTATTTCAGAATTCTGTCAACGCCTGTCGTCTCAAAATCCGATGCTTCATATAGCACGCAGATGGCTCGAACAGCGGCTGGCTGAGGACGGCTTGTCTATTGAGGAACTTATACATGCTGATAGTCAATATCAGGCAGCAGATCAGTTATCAGTTAGTAATAGTATTAGCAGCCTTCGTGCCCTAGGTGTAACAGACTGGAAAATATTTGTAGAAACATTGAGCGTTGTGGAAAATACGCTGAAAAAAGATCCTGCGGGTATATACCATTTCATGGACTTCACCACACGTGATCATTATCGGCATACGATAGAAAGGGCTGCGAAACAGAACTCATCTTCGGAGGTAGAGGTTGCTCAAAAAGTTGTCCGTTTGGCAGAGGAAGCTCAAAGTCAGCAGCTCGATAATGTAAAAACGCATGTTGGCTTTTATTTGGTTGGGGATGGACAAATGAACCTTAATCTCGCACTTAGTGGAAGGGAATCATTCTCGACAAAATTTATAAGAGCGGTTCATCGCTATCCTCTGATCTCTTACGGAGGTGCTATTACACTACTCACTCTAATCGGTGGTGGAGCGCTTATGACCATATTACAGGCCAGAGGTGTTGCTTTTGATAACTGGAAGTCTATTACATTGTCCATTATATTTCTATTGTGTGTGAGTCAGCTGGTTGTAGATCTGGTCAATTGGCTATCTATGATACTTGTAAAACCCAATGTTCTGCCACGACTTGACTTTTCAGATGGCATACCGTCCGAATATCGTACTATGGTCGTTATCCCAACTATGCTTTCGGATGAGGACACAGTAGACAGGCTCGTCAATAATTTAGAACTTCATTATTTAAGTAATCGCGACGAACATTTACACTTTGCTTTGTTGACAGACTTTCTCGATGCAGATCAGGAGATAATGCCATCAGATGATTTTTTACTCGAGCGGGCCAGATCGGGTATCGAAGCTTTGAATAAAAAATATGTATCGATCACTAGCTCAATATTCTATTTATTACATCGCCCCCGTCGCTGGAATGCGAGCGAGAGTAAATGGATGGGCTATGAGCGTAAACGCGGAAAACTGATGGAGTTTAATGCTCTTCTCAGACGAAGAGACACGAATGCTTTTACACTTATAGAGGGCGATACTTCTTTTTTTACGTCTGTAAAATATGTAATAACACTAGACAGTGATACACAACTGCCCGGAGATACAGCTTATAAACTGGTAGGAGCAATGGCGCATCCGTTGAATCGTCCGGTTATAGATCCGAAACGAAATATTGTAACCGAAGGTTATGGTATTCTACAACCCCGAGTATCTATTAATCTGGTTAGTAGTCAACGTTCGATATTTACACGTCTTGTTTCGGGCGACCCGGGAATCGACCCTTATACCCGTGCTATTTCGGATGTATATCAGGATGTCTTTCGCGAAGGTTCTTTCGTCGGAAAAGGTATTTATGATGTAGATGCTTTCGAGCAGGTATTGGCTGATCGATTCCCTGAAAATAAAATTCTTAGTCACGATTTACTGGAATCTACATATGTTCGTTCAGCACTTATTAGCGATATAGAGATGTATGAGGCCTATCCTCCGGGTTACAATATGGACGCTATTCGTCGTCATCGTTGGATTCGTGGTGATTGGCAGATTATCCAATGGTTATTACCTTGGGTACCTGTATTTGGAGGAAAATCAGAAAGAAATCCCATATCTAGATTAGGTGTTTGGAAGATGAGCGATAATCTTCGTCGAAGTCTTATTCCACCTGCTTTATTAGTGTTTCTTATTTTATTCTATACTTGGTTTCCTCAGTCAGCATGGTTAATGCCTCTATTGGTATCAGTCATCCTAATGTCTCCTGTTATTTTAAATTTCTTCACTAATATTGTTCGCAAGCCGATAGATCAATCATGGTCAATGCACTTGGGAGAAAGTCTACATAAAGGCTGGAGACAACTAAAGCAGGTTTTGCTATCGTTAATGCTATTACCATACGAGGCTTATCTGAACCTTCATGCCATAGTATCTACTTTAGTCCGGTTGTTGATAACACATAAATATTTATTAAAATGGAAGACTTCGGTTGATACGGAACAAACTTCAAGCGATTCACTGGCGGGATTTTATTCATTAATGTGGTTTTCTCCTTTCTTTGCGCTTGTTTGTGTGGCACTATTGGCTTTTTGTGACCCAATGCTATTATTATGTTCGTCACCTATTTGGATAACATGGCTTGCAGCTCCTTGTATCGCATGGGTTATTAGTTGTCCGATAGAACCGAAAATCCCTAGTTTTACGGCTGAACAAAGTTTACTTCTGCATCGAATTGCCCGTAAGACATGGTCTTTCTTTGAAACATTTGTAACGGCTAAAGAAAATTGGCTGCCACCTGATAATTATCAGGAAATACCAGTTCCAATTGTGGCCTCGAGAACATCTCCGACCAATATAGGCTTAGCTCTCTTGGCTAATTTGTCAGCATACGATTTTGGATATATTCCTGCCGGAAAAGTAGTTGAACGTACACAACTTACGTTTGCGACTATGAATAATATGAAGAAATATCGTGGTCATTTATATAATTGGTACGATACCCGTACGCTCGAGCCATTACCTCCTCTATATGTATCGAGTGTAGATAGTGGGAATTTAGCCGGTCATTTACTTACACTAGGTCAGGGGCTAAGGGAGCTTTTAGATGCACCTGTCTATGATTCTGTCATATTTAGTGGATTATTAGATACTGTGCGTGTAATGAAGCGCTATACTGCTAAGAATACGGGAATATTGCACCTCGAAAAAGAATTGGAAATAAATAAACCCGAAACATTGCAGGCGGCATTCTCATTTCTCAAAACCATAAAACTTCAGACTGAAAAAATAATTGAATCTTTAGCTCCTTCTAATGCAGAAGTACATGCATGGGCGCAGACCTTGATTATTAATATTGAAGACCACATAGAGGAACTATTATATCTGGCCCCGTGGTTGCAGATACAAAATACATTGTCAAAAGGGCTGGATGATAATCTGGATTATATTATTAATAATATACAAGCTCTTGACAACGGTTTTACATTGCGTGAACTATCTAAACTAGGGCATGGACTTTGTCCGTTGATTGAGTCAGCTCAATTAAGACTGGTTGATATTCGTGATGCGTCTGTCAAAGAGAGATGTGCAGTATACCTTAATGCATGGTTAGCAGATATTCATACAGCGTCTAAACACGCTATTCAGCGAATACAGATTTTGGAATCATTAACGGAGCAAAGCGAATCATATGCCGAAATGGATTTCGCTTTCCTATATAATCCGTCTAAGAAATTATTTGTTATCGGATATAATGTTACTGAGCAACGTGCTGATAATTCGTCGTACGACATGTTGGCATCCGAAGCCAGGCTATGTAGTTATATCGCTATTGCCCAGAGACAAGTGCCCCAAGAGCATTGGTTTCTGTTGAGTCGTCTGTTAGTTGTTTCTCATGGAAAGCCGGTATTATTATCATGGAGTGGCTCTATGTTCGAATATCTTATGCCTTTGCTGGTAATGCCTAATTTTAAGCAAACGCTTCTTGACCAGACTTACAAAGTTGCTGTAAAAGCGCAAATAGAGTATGGTAAAACACTTGGTGTTCCATGGGGTATTTCCGAATCAGGATATAACAGAACCGATACATCATTAAATTATCAGTATAAAGCATTTGGAATTCCAAGTCTTGGTTTGAAACGAGGATTGTCCGAAGATCTCGTTATTACACCCTATGCAACAGTAATGGCTTTGATGGTTTCACCGAAAAAGGCATGTGAAAATATGCAGCGTCTTACAGCCGAAGGACACGAGGGAGCTTATGGCTACTACGAAGCTATTGATTACACACCATCACATCTGCGTCCCGATCAGACGAGTGTAAATATCCATTCGTTTATGGTACACCATCAGGGAATGAGTCTTTTATCGTTAAGTAATTTAATAAAAGACAATTCTATGCAGCGACGTTTCATGGCTTGTCCGATGCTGAAGGCATCTGAATTATTGTTGCAAGAACGTGTACCTCATAATATAACGGATAATGCTATTTCTGACGATTCTGAATTCGAAATAAAAGGCTTGCATCCGCTTCTTAACGATAGTACAGAAGTAATGCGTATTGTCGGTGATATGGATATTAAGCCCGAAGTCAATTTATTGTCTAACGGTCGTTACCACGTAATGATAAATAATGCCGGATCCGGATACAGCCGTTGGCATAACATAGCCGTTAACCGTTGGCGTGAGGATGCAACTTCCGATAGTTTGGGGATGTTTGTTTACTTGAGAGATGAAGATACAGGTGAATTCTGGTCTACGACTTATCAACCAACCTCCCGGAAGACTAAAAATGATGAGGCAATATTTACACAGGCATATGCTGAGTTTCGTCAAAGGCAATCAGATCTGGAGATCCATTCATCTATTTGCATTTCACCCGAAGATGATATTGAAATAAGGCGTATTCGACTGATTAATCACTCCAATAAGCTGCGTAAGATAGAACTAACAACTTATAGTGAGGTAGTTATTGCCCCTCAGGCTGCAGATGAAGCTCATCCTGCATTTAGTAATTTGTTTGTTCAGACAGAATTTGTACCCGAAGATTCGGCAGTATATTGTACTCGCCGAGCACGATCTGAAGATGAAATTCCCCCACATTTAGCTCATTTAATGTTAGTTCCGGATGATCAACAAGGAGGAATATCGTGTGAAACAGACAGATCACTCTTCATTGGTCGGGGACGCTCTTTGGCAAACCCTTTAGCTATGGATAATAGAGGATCGTTGTCTAATAGTAGCGGATCGGTTCTTGACCCTGTTATCTCTTTGCGCCGTACTGTCACTGTACCTGCAGGTAAAACAGTCACCGTATGTGTTTTGCTGGGAATGGCTGAAACAAAAGATACGGTGGTGGCATTAGCACATAAATATCAAAGTATACGCATGACTGATCGGGCTTTCGAACTGGCTTGGACACACAGTCAGGTTGTACTCAATCAGCTTGGTATTGCCGAAACGGAAGCACAGATATATGGTAAATTAGCAGGTGCTTTAGTTTATGCTAATTCGTTGAGGCGTGCATCGCAAATTATTTTGAAAAATAACAGACGTGGACAGGATGGTCTTTGGAGTTATAGTATTTCGGGTGATACGCCTTTGGTATTATTACGCATAGGTGATGTGTCGGGAATAGAACTAGTAAGGCAATTGGTTTTGGCTCATGCTTATTGGCGAATGAAAGGTCTTACAGTCGAACTAGTAATACTCAATGAAGATGTTTCTGTTTATCGTCAGTCTGTGCACGACGATATCGTTAATCTCATATCATCAGGTATTGAAGCTCCGTTATTAGAAAAAGCCGGAGGAATATTTGTTCGTCGTATAGAACAAGTGCCTCGCGAAGATATGCTCTTGCTGCAAGCAGCGGCACGTATTGTATTGAGTGATGAGCTGGGAACATTGAACAAGCAACTCCAATCATTGAATATTTCGGAGTTGAAAATTCCTTCTTTTCAGCCGACACATTCAGTATCGCCGAGAATTGAGAAACCTTTACCATCGCGCGATCTGATCTTTAAGAATGGTTTGGGAGGCTTTACTCCCGATGGACAGGAATACGTTATTACGCTTCAATCGGGACAAACCACACCTGCTCCTTGGAGTAATGTATTGGCTAATCAGCATTTTGGAACAGTAGTTTCAGAAAGCGGAAGTTCATATACGTGGGCAGAAAATGCCCATGAGTTTAGACTTACCCCATGGAATAATGATCCTGTAAAAGATACATCAGGCGAAGCATTCTATATCCGAGATGAGCAAACCGGAGAATTTTGGTCACCTACGCCATTACCGGCAAAGGGAGCAACTCCTTATGTTGTAAGACATGGCTTTGGATATACGGTATTTGAACATACCGAAAATGGAATCTTTTCGGAGTTGACAGTATATGTAGCAATGGATGCACCGATTAAATTCGGTGTGTTGAAACTTCGTAATATTTCGGGGAAACCTCGGAAACTATCTGTAACCGGATATTATGAATGGGTATTGGCAGATCTCCGTCAGAAGAGTTTGCTACATATTCAGACTGAAATAGATGTGAGAACAGGAGTTCTGTTCGCCCGTAATTTTTATAATATCGGTTTTGCCGGAAAAATAGCTTTTATAGATGTCGGAGAATCGCGGACACTGACAGGTGACCGAACAGAGTTTATAGGACAAAATGGTAATATTTCGCAACCTGCATCCATGAAGCGTAGCCGTCTTTCGGGCAAAGTCGGAGCAGGGCTTGATCCTTGTGGAGCTATGCAAGTAGTATTCGATTTGCAGGATGGGCAGGAGAGGGATACCCGTTTCCGTTTGGGTTTTGCGCATAATAAAGAGGAGATGCGTGATCTTGTTTTGCGTTTCCGTACAACAGGTGCTGCAAAAGAGGCTCTCAAAGGTGTATGGGATTATTGGAATCGTACACTTGGAACTGTAAATGTGGATACTCCCGATGCATCGGTAAATGTGATGGCTAACGGATGGTTATTGTATCAAACATTGAGTAGCCGTGTATGGGCACGATCTGGATATTATCAATCCGGCGGAGCCTATGGATTCCGTGATCAACTACAAGATGTTATGGCGTTGGTACATGCCGAGCCTTCTATTGTTCGCAAACAAATACTTCGTGCTGCAAGCCGTCAGTTTCTAGAAGGTGATGTGCAACATTGGTGGCATCCGCCTATGGGACGAGGGGTAAGGACACATTTCTCCGACGATTACCTATGGTTGCCATACGTAACTTGCCGATATGTGACAAGCGTTGCAGATACAGGTATTCTTGATGAAAAGGTATCCTTTATTGAAGGAAGAGCATTACGAGCTGATGAAGAATCGTATTACGACTTGCCCGGACGTTCGCAAGAATCGGCAACACTCTATGAGCATTGTGTAAGGAGTATCAAATACGGATTGAAATTTGGAGTTCATGGCCTACCTCTAATCGGTTGTGGTGATTGGAATGATGGTATGAACCTAATCGGAAAAGATGGACGTGGCGAAAGTGTTTGGCTGGGTTTCTTCTTATACGATGTATTGATTAAGTACTCTAAACTGGCAATCTTACGAAATGATACTGCATTTGCAGATCACTGTATAGAGGAAGCCCGTAAATTGAAAGAAAATATAAAAATTCATGCATGGGACGGAGAATGGTATCGCCGTGCCTATTTTGATAACGGCGAACCTTTAGGATCGAAAGTGAATGATGAATGTCATATCGATTCTTTACCGCAAAGCTGGTCAATCATAAGTGGGGCAGGAGACCCCGAGCGATCTTTGATGGCTATGGAACAAGTGGATAAACAACTTGTTCGTCGTGATGATAAACTGATCCAGTTATTTACGGCTCCGTTCGATAAGTCGGCTCTTAATCCCGGATATATTAAAGGATATATTCCGGGAGTACGCGAAAATGGAGGACAGTATACACATGGTGCCATATGGACGGTTTTGGCTTTTGCTCTTATGGGTGAAACCGAAAAGGCATGGGAGCTTTTTGGATTGCTTAATCCTGTGAATCATAGTGATAATGCTGAACGGGCAGCTATTTATAAAGTTGAACCTTACGTTATTGCAGCCGATGTATATGCAGCCGATCAACATAGAGGTCGGGGAGGATGGACTTGGTATACCGGCTCTGCAGCATGGATGTATCGTCTCTTGGTCGAAACTTTACTTGGGATAAATATCGAGGGGGATAGACTGCATTTGTCTCCTCAGTTACCGAAGAAGTGGAATGGTTATAAAATACATTATCGATATAAAGAAACTGTGTATCATATAACTTTCTCTCGTATATCGGATAAGTCATTACCACGACTCATACTTGACGGACAAGAACAAGAAAACAAAGATATCCTCTTTATGATAAATGATAACAGAGAGCACTTTGTGGAAATGTGGATAGGGTAAGAACTTAACTTAATATTTAAAATAACGTGAGTTCGCTATAAGCATCATATTATTGTGAGTTATGAATCAGCATCTATCTTTTGTCCATTCTGTCATCCCGAACTGAAAGGAGGGATCTATTATCTCTTGAGGCTATAAGCCAATAGCTATTAGCTAATGGCTTATTTCAGAGTAGATCCCTCCTTTCAGTTCGGGATGACGAATTCGGATGAAGATTTTATTGTTCCTTTTCTTACTTCGAACTCACGCTAGAATAAAGGAAGGAGATAATCGATAGACTATCTCCTTCCTTTATTCTAAATATTCTTATACACCTTATTATATCGATACTGCGAAAACAGAACTTACGGGAGATAAAACTAAATGGATACGGGTATATTTATTTCCGTCCTTATCCTTTATTGATTCAGTTTTAGACCACTCTTGTATTGAACCTGTATGAGGATTCCATTCTTCCAGATTTAATGATCCTCTAATATCGACCCATGTATCTAATGGACGATCAGTTGTGTTGGTAAAGAAAAAGATGTCTTTTCCATCTTTTTGTTTATGAATGTAATTTACATAGCCAACACTTTTGTCAGAGTGTATATCTGCGAAATTAATATCTGCGGATATATTCATCTTAGCAAATGTAGTTTCCATATTCTCTTGTGTTGTATTTGCGATAAAAGCAATTTGCCCACCCTTCATATTTGTTTTGAATATGTCGGATGGAATTCCTTGTTTCGGATCAATGCCAAATAATTCTGTTATTATGTGTTGAACTTCACTATCGGCACTAAATTCGGCAGATTTAAACGGCAAAGAAGCTGTCGCAATAACACTACCACCATTGTCATAGTATTGTTTTATACTCTTTAGTGTCGATAATGAGATCACATCACCTCCCGGCATTATCAATACTTTAAAATTCTGAATATTTGTAGTATTGTTTAGTTTCAATTCTTTACCGTTACTTGTGATTTTCCCGTTACATAAATCTTCAGGATGAACAAATGTGAAGTCTCTACGGATATCATTTGTTAGTAAATTACTTAAAACATGATGATTAACGTGTGCGGGAAGCCAATTAGCCACAGGCAGACCTGATGTAGCATCTCTATTTATATAGGTTTCACCTTGTATAGCTGTTATAGGCCACAATAAAGCTATATCTGATACCCGATTACCACCTTGCAACATCATACAAGAACGCCCGACATAAGCACTATAGTTTGGTAAACAATCTCTAAGTAAAGGATTTTCATGTGAAATAAGTGGAGGTATACGGATTTTATCGGCATCGGTTGTATACCACATGCCATGAGGCACTGCAAAATTTACTCCGCGTGCCATTGCATCCATTACGGTTCTATACAAGGTGAGGGAGTCCATATCGGCAGGGAATGCTCCGCATAATTCAGCCCCTACTATTGGTTTGTCTCCTAAATCGGCAGCCGAACTTATTTGTTTATATCCATGTATTCCACGACCGTAATAGAATATTGCATCCATTAGCGGTATTTGGGTATGTCTATAGTATTTTAAGATATCACCATGAGCTACAACCGAATTAGGACTATAATTTTCAGGCGGATGCCCCATGCTTCTCAAATTATTTTTAGCTGACCATTCGGCTACCGATTTGACATAACCTTCGGCCATTAGTTCGGAACGTATATCGAAAAATGCTACACGAGCCTGATGGGTTTCGGGACCGATGTCGTAATAAAGAGCAGGGTAATACAATGCCGGATTTTTTCCATATTTTTCTTCAAAAATCGTGCTTATAGCTGGTGACCATACATTTTCCTGATGTACGAAACCAACATCGTCATAAAATGTTTTGGTTATTACATTTCCAAAATATTTGCCGAATCTTTTACCATATTGGTCGTAAGTCATTTCCAGCACTTTCGAAACGGCTTCAGGCTGCATATAATCGACTGCATCTGCTGTATTATATTTACAGGAGAAGAACATTATACGCCATTCTCCCTGAGGAACATTCCATTCTAAATTCTTACTTTTCATATACGGCTTAAGATCTACTACTTCGAGGCTCTTTGTGTTCATTGCCGAAACAGCAAGAAGTAAGGATGTTGTGTCTGGTGCTTGTTTCTTGAAAAGTTGTTTTCCTTGTATTAAAAATTCATCTTTATTTAGTTCCTTTCTTGTGTATTGAGGATATTCCTTTTGTAGCCTTCCTCCGGCGCTACCGCTCGGAAAATCTATATCATCGTATAGAATGACTTCCATGTCTTGTTTTTCAGATATACTAAGAATGTCTGCATACCGGTTAAAATACTCTTCGCTCAGGTAGGCGGGCTCAGTACCCGGGCAGGGGTATCCTGTTTGCCATTGAGTGTTTGGATTGACGGGAAGTACTGTGACACCACCGAAACCCGATAGAGTTCTGGCTTCGGTTATACGCTTATCGATACCCTCGGTTGTCAAATTACCGTTGATGTGCCAGAAAGGCATCGGACGATATTTATTTGGCGGATTTTTGAAATCGGCTTTTAAGCTGTTGTCAAGCGAAGAATTACTGCACGAATAAGCGTAAAGTGCGACTGTCAGAATAAGTAAACAGCCGAAAATCTCTTTTTTCTTGATTCTCATAATATAAAATTTTAAGGTCGTACACAGTTGTCTTTTACAATCGCTATGTAAAATTTTGATTCTAAGGTTGAAACGTAATAGTAAATTATCTAGTTCAGTCTCATTCTTTTAAGAAGTTTTCTAAATATGGGTATAAGATATCTTTATTTATGATATAACTACCATGATCGTGTCCTTTCATTATTTGTAATCTCGCATTTGGCATAATTTTTACAATATCGTCAAAGCTTTCTTCTTTATATATGTCATCTTCACCTGCAATCAATAATGTGGGCGTATGTATATCTTTCAATTGTTCTAGCTCGATATTTGGTTGTTCCAGCATCATTTTTATCAAAGGGTCTTTTGTATTTTCATATTCGTCTACTAAGTAATTGTAGATATCGGTTTTGAAGTCTGTCGGTTTTAAATTCACACCCAAAAGCACCATTTTATGGAATAAATTATCATGGTCTATAGCCAATAGCAAACTTAAGATTGCGCCATCGCTAAAGCCTATTACAGATACATTTTTTAGTTCGAGTTTTTCTGTAAATTGATAGACATCCTCAGCCATTGTTTCATAAGTAAAATCTTCGGTTTTTGTGCTGCCACCATGATTTCGGCTATCAATAGCATATATGGTATAGTTTTCTTTTAATTTCTCGGTCAGTTCGTTGAAGATGCCTGAATCTTCTCCATTCCCATGTAGTAAAATTAGCGGATTACCTTGTCCTTCTGTTATATAATTCAGCGTAATATTGTTAACTTCTATTTTCATATTTGTGTATTTATAAGATTTCGTATTACTCTCTTGTGCATGTAAATTTACTATATGTATTAACAGAAAACTAAGGAAAATTAGATTTTTCATTTATTCCAAGCTGGTTTAGCATTTAATATCTTTTGATAAATAGGGCAATCTGCTGTGTGGGCACCAGATAGGTAACCACTGCTCATTAAGAATTCATTGACAATTTCTCCACCTACGAATTTGAAGTTTTTCTTAAATAATTTTACCCATTCATCTTTTGTAAGAGGATGATTCATATCGAGCCAATTTTTAAAAGAGCCATGTGCTTTTTGCAGTTCTAGTATTACATTGGCATTGTGTATTGCAGCATTTATTTTTAACTTGTTACGGATAATTCCCAAATCATTCAGCAGGCGCTCGCAGTCTTTTTCTCCATAAGATGCTACAGTAAGAATATCAAAATTATTGTATGCTTTTTGAAAATTCTTCTGTTTTTTCAGAATGGTTATCCAGCTTAGCCCGGCTTGGTTGATTTCTAAAACAAGTCGTTCAAAAAGCTCATTGTCATCATCGATAGGGAATCCGTAATGATTATTGTGATAATCAATATTGGGATTTGTATCTTCGGTAGATAAATTATTTACGTATTCACAATAGGTCATAGATATGTTGTATTTTGTAGTATTATAGTGATTTTTGTCCCCTTATTTAATTCAGATATGATCTCATATTTGATGTTATTTTTTTCAAGTATTCTGAGTGCAATAGAAAGGCCTATACCGCTACCCTGTATCTGATTAGCATTGTCGGCTCTGTAAAAAGGCTTACTTATGTTCTCCAATTGTTCGGGAGGAATCCCAATTCCATAGTCAGTTATTGACAGGCATAAAGCATTGTCATTATTTTTATAAATATGGATATCGACTGTATTTCCATGAGAATATTTTACCCCATTTTCTATCAGATTGAATAAAGACATAAATAGCTGAGTCTTATCTCTACTGATTGACAACAAATGTTCGTCCTCGGACTGAATATCTGTATTGACTTTTATTTTTGAGCTTGGATAATGCTCTGTTATTTTATTTATTATTTCCCATATCAGTTCGTCAGTTCTTACCAATGTTGTTATATCTGAATCTTTTCTGAGATCGGAAACAACGATAAGGGTATCTAAAATTCCTTCCAACTGATATATTTCCTGAATTAATTTTTTCGATAAATTCATATATTCTTCGGAAGTACGCTCTTTCATAGAAAAGACCTCGAGATTGCCTAAGATGGATGCTAAAGGTGTTTTGAATTCGTGTGAAACATAACTGACAAAATTTTTCTGAATGATGAGAGTCTCCGATATTTTGGTCAAGAGTTTATTAAATGTATCAATTAGATCCTGTAACTCATCTTTTGTTTCGGGCGATTCGATCTGTACATTTAAATCATTTGTCGATATACTATTTACTTGGTTTATAACTTTCTGAAATGGACGGTATGCAACATGCGAAACCCATCTGCTAAATCCTATAATTGCAATAAGCCCGATAAAAAATGATGCGGAAAGTATCCATAATAAGATATTCATTTGCATGGACAATTCCTCTTCTTTATTTTTTGTAATAACTACAAAGTTTCCTTGGTTATCTTCGTAAAAGATACCATAGCATCGAAACCCATCCGTTTTAAAAGAGAGAGATTTTTCGTTCCTTATTTTATCTAGAATATCGGTAGGTATGTTGGGTTGTTGAGTTCCATAACAAATATTGTTCTCTTTATCATATATCTGATAAGAAGCATCTGAAACGAATTCATCGAACTGATCCTTTACCTTTTCGAAATCTTTGCTGTTGAGCTCATCTTCTTCTAAATAGAAGATTGCCGAAATATAAGCTGTTTTTTTGAGGTTGTTATATATTTGTTTCTCTGTATTCTGGTAAAACAAGCCATAAATAAGGAGGGATATAATTGCAAAAATCACCCCGAATACAATAGAACAAAACAAAGCCAGACGAGTTTGTACTTTCATTCTCTTGTTCGTATTAAATAGCCTCTTCCTTTTACCGTATCTATCAGTTTAGTGGCATCTGCTGTGTCTATTTTATTGCGGAGATATGATATGTAAACATCAACAACATTGGTATTTGTATCATAATTTATTCCCCAGACTGTATCCAGTATTTGAGTTCTGGAAAGTACTTTGTTAGGGTGTTCCATCAACAGTTTTAAGAGTTTAAATTCCTGAAAAGTTAGTTTTATTTCTCTTCCGTCTCTTTCTACACGATGTTTATCGATATATAATTTTAGACCCTCACATTCAAGTATTTCCGAGGGAGTGTTGTAATCGAGTTTCGCTCTGCGGGTGAGAGCATTGATCCGGGCAATTAATTCTTTGAAATGGAATGGTTTTGATAAATAATCATCTGCTCCGTAATCGAGGGCTTTTACCTTATCTTCTGGTTCACTTAAGGCGCTGATTACAAGAATAGGTGTATTAATCTTCTTATAGCGGGTGTATTGTAGAAGTTCTATACCGTCAATATCAGGAAGCATGATATCCAGTAATATAAGATCCCATTCTTTGTTGGCGATAAAGCTACGGGCATCGGTTCCATTTTCAGCCAACACAACCGAAAACCCGCTTTCTTCAAGACCTTTGACAACAAACTCACTAATTCGCTTATTGTCTTCTACAAGAAGTAATTCCATATATTCCTATATTTTTAGACTATAAAAATAAGGATTATTTATCAATCCTGATCTCTTTTCAATCTCTTATCTCGGCGATATGCAAAATAGAATACTTGTGGTAAAACAGTAAATGATAATATCATACATGTAATAATTCCCCCAACGATCATTATTGCCAATGGTTTTTGGATTTCCGATCCCATTCCACTCGATAAGGCAGCAGGAAGCAATCCCATCGATCCCATCAAAGCGATCATTAATACAGGTCTTATCCGACTTTTTACAGCACTGTCAATTGCCACGCGCAGATTACGGGTTTGTTGCATTTTGTTTTTCATCAAAGCTATCAGCAGAATGCTATCTATTGCCGTTATACCAAATAAAATAATAAATCCTATTCCGGCCGATATTCCAAAGATTGTCCCCGTTATCCATAGCGAAATAAATCCTCCTATTAAAGCGTAAGGCATAGCACTTGCAGCAATCAGGGTATCTTTTACTGTTCCAAAATTGAGGTACAATAAGAATAATATTAGTAGCAATACTGCGGGAACGATAAGCATCAGGCGGTTTGTTGCCCGTTGTTGACTTTCGAACTCACCTGCCCATACCATTTTGTTTTCAGTTTTGAGTTGTATATTCTGATTTACTTTTTGCTGGGCTTCTGCTATTGTCGATCCTAAATCGCGATCGCGAATACTGAATCCGACACCGATATAGCGGCTGCTACCGTCGCGATACACAAATGTGGGACCGGTTATAAACGTAATATCGGCTATTTCTTTTAACGGAACATATTTCCCGTCCATTGTAGGAATGAGTATGTTTCCTATTTTATCTTCATTATCCCGATGTTCTTTCTGAAAACGTACTTGTATATCGAAGGTGCGCTCTCCTTCATAGAATTTTGTTGCAGCTTTTCCTCCTATGGCCATTTCGACTACAGCCTGAGCATCAGCCATTGATACTGCATAACGAGCCATGCGTGCTTCATCTAACTTTATTTGCAATTCGGGCAAACCAATACTTCTAAACACATTAACATCTTCTACACCGTTCACATCTTTTATTATTGCCGCAGTTTGATCTGCGAGGTCTTCCAATTGTAAGAGATCGTCTCCGAATATTTTGATTACAAGTGCACTTTTTACTCCTGCAACATATTCTTCTACATTATCTTGGATGGGCTGACTGAAACCAAATATTACACCGGGATATATATCGAGAGAATCTTGCATTTGCAGTATCAACTGATCTTTTTTGACTTTTCGTTTCCACTCTTTCTCCGGCTTAAGCTGGGCATGAAATTCTATATTGAAAAAGCCGGTAGGGTCTGTTCCATCATTCGGTCTTCCTGTTTGACTTAATACAAATTCTACTTCATCGAAATTTCGGAGTTTAGACTTCATCTGTTTGGTTACTTCAACCGATTCGTCAAGATTTATACTATTGGGCAATGTTGCCCGAATATAAATTGCTCCTTCATTCATACTTGGTATAAATTCAGTACCCCAGAAGCAGAAACGAACGATGCAAACGATCAATAATACACTGAACGATATAATAGCACCTTTGCGGTAACGAGACGCAAACTCATATATTTTATATAATGTGCCGATGAAGAATCGGCTGATAAAATTAGTTTTACTTACTACCGGTTTCTTCAACAATATCTTGCATGCTACCGGTACATAAGTCAGTGATAATATAAGAGATCCTAATAGTGCATACCCTAAAGTAAATGCGAGTGGTGAGAACATTTTACCTTCCACTTTCTCGAAAGAGAAAATTGGTATCATTGCCACTACCAGAATGATTTGAGCAAAGAATATATGTGAAGCTACACTTCCCGCACTCTTTTTGATAAGCCCGCTTTTAGATGTTTTAGTGAAGCGTTCGCCAAGTTGGAGCGATCGTTTTTCCATCGCAACAAATACTATTTCGACAATCACCAATGTGCCTTCGAGCAGAAGCCCGAAATCTAAAGCACCCATCGAAATAAGATTGGCAGGTAAACCTTGTATTCTCAGCATAATTATCGCAAAAAGAAACGAAAGTGGAATCACAGACGCAACAATAACTGTTGTCCGCCAGTTGAATAAGAATATGAAGACTACAATGGAAACCAAAATGATTCCTTCCAGCAAATTTTTGATTACTGTATGCACTGTAGAATCCACCAACGTTGTGCGATCTAAGAACGGTTCTATTTTTACGTTCTCGGGTAAAATCCGTTCATTTAATTCGGTTATTTTATCTTTTAGGTGATTGATTACTTCACTTGGGTTTTGTCCTCGTAGCATAACAACGATACCTTGTACAACATCGTCCTGATCGCCAAGACCAACTTGTCCTAATCTCGGTTTGGATGAGATGCTGACAGATGCGACTTGTTTTACCCGAATAGGTGTACCGCCTTTTACTTCTATGAGAATATTTTCTATATCCTCTATACTTTCAAGTAGTCCAATGCCCCTTACTACAAAGGCTTGGCTACCTTTTTGAATAATGTCTCCTCCGACATTAATATTACTATTCGATACTGCTTCATATACCTCTAGCGGAGATAAGTTGTAGTTATTTAGCTCGGTAGGATCGACTTTTATTTCAAATATTTTTTCTTCGCCTCCAAAACTATTTATACTGGCCACGCCCGGTACAGATAGTAGTTCGCGTTCTATTACCCATTCATTTATAGCTGCAATCTCTCTAATTGGTAAGTCACTCTTCAATACATAGCGGTATATCTCGCCGGTTGCTCCCGAAGGAGGCTCGATGGAAGGGTCGGCACCATCGGGTAGACCGAGATCTTGCATACGGTTAGATGCATATTGCTGAGCAAAAAAGTCATCCACATCATCTTCGAAAATTACGGTAACAACTGATAACCCAAATAAAGAAGTTGATCGTACATCACTTTTACGAGGTATGGTGTTCATCTCTCTCATAATGGGTAATGTAACGAATTTTTCGATTTACTCAGCGCTTCTTCCCGGCCACTGCGTTATAATCCGTACACGCGTATTTGTTACATCAGGATAAGCCTCGATAGGGGTATGGATGTAGCAGACTATTCCTACAACAAACATTAGTCCTGTAAGAAAAAGAACAAGTATATGATTACGTAGCGCAAAGGCTATAATATTTTCTACAAACTTATGCATTGATTAATAGATCTTTAATGTAACAAATCCAGTTTCTAATGAAGAGAAACTTAGTTTAGGTTGCTGGTTTTGGCTTTAGACAGGCTATTGGCGAAATTAATTTTCTTTAAGTCCCGAATAGATAAGGAGTTGGTTCTTGATTACGATATATTCTCCTTCTAGTAATCCGGATGCTATATAACTAGTATCCTTATTGTGTCCTTGAACGGCAACTTCTTTAATTTTGAAATTGTCGGCAGATTCTTCAACAACAACGAAATAGCGATTAGCATCAAAAATTAGTGCATCGGATGGAATGGCTACTAACCGATTATTGGTCTTGTTCTCCAATCGGACAAGAACCGACATTTCGGGTTTGAGTTTCAAATCTTTGTTAGGCATGACTATTCTGGCTTTCAATACTTTTTCTTCGGGATCAAATACTTGTGACAGAGTATTAATCTTGCCTGTAAAAACTTCTCCGGGATAGGAGAGGGAAGTTATTTTCACATCCATTCCTTCTTTGACAAATAATAGATTACTTGCATATACATTTACCGTTATCCATACAGTACTTAGGTCGGCAATAGCGAAAAGAGGATCACTGTCGGGTGAGACGGGGGTGCCTGATGACGCATTTTTATTGATAATGTATCCAGATATCGGGGCTTTTATCGAAAATGAGCCATTGCTCTTGTTCGATCCCCAAAATGACATATCTGTCCGAACACGATTGAGAGCTGCTTGTGCTTGATCGACCTTCCCTTGCGACTCCATCAGTTCTTTTTCGGATAGCATATTGTCTTCAAACATAGCCTGTGCTGTTTTCAACTCTCGTTGAGCTATTTTTACTTCTGATTCTAAGGTTACTAATTCAGCTTGTAAAGAACTTAGTTCGATACTTCTAATGTCAATCAACGTTTGTCCTTTCTGCACTTTGTCACCTAACGCAAAATACGAACGCTCAACAACTCCATTGATAAGAGGCACATAATTAATCATATTGTCGGGGTCATATTCGACTTTTCCGGTGAGTGTTAGTTCCTCAAGCTGATCACTTAATGTCGCCGTCGTTGTTTTTACATTTCTTAAAAATGCCTTATTGATGTCTAACGAATTATTCGTGTTTTCTTTATCTGTATTTCCAGAGCAAGATGTCGCAAATAAGATAGCCGATATAATTAATGTTGATGTAATGTGTCTTTTTATCATGATTTTATTTTATTTCTGTACCTACTGTATATTGAAGTTCTTCGAAAAGTGTACTGACTTTCTTTCGTGCTGTAAGAATGGTTTCTTTATTTGCTTTATAGGTATCCATAAAGTCGATATATTCGAGCATACTCACATTTCTATTCAATAAATTCTTTGTGTAAATTTCAAGCATGCTATCAATATCGGAAAGCAAGTTGTTATCATTTATTTTATTATAAAATTTATATGCCATCGTATAATTACTATATGCTTCTACCACTTCGTGTTGAGCCATGTTTTGCTGCTGTTGAGCTAAATATTGACTTTGATCTCTACTAATTTTTGCAGCTTTGATATTGCCTTGATTACGATTGAAAAAGGGCAAGTCGAAACTAACTCCGAATCCAACGAAATCTTTCCATACACCACCATATCGATCATAGTTTGCATTAACTGTCAGATCTGGAATTCGCTGGGCTTTTTCGTAGGCCAGCGATTTTTCGTAATACTTAGTTTGCAATCGTTGTCTAGTTACATCTGGACGAAACTCAGAAGCTTGCTCCAATAGGTTAGCTAATGATACTTCATCCGGATTTTTAGCATTAATACGAACGTCTTGTATCTCTATAATTAAAATCGGTTCGATATTTAATAAGGTTTTAAGCGATTTTTCCTGCTCATTTATTTCTATTTGTAAATCATTATATTCATTCTCTATTTCCAGAAGAGAAGATTGTAATCTTAGTAATTCACTTTTCGCAATATTACCTTGTGCTACTTGATTTTTATATCCTTCAATTAGTTGAGAGAATGATTCACCCTGAGATTTTAAAACCTTTTGGTAAGATTGTAGATATATTATTTCATTGATCGATTTTCGCAATTCGACTTTTAGTCCTCGCAATACATCCTCAAATTCCTGAATGGCTATTTCTTTCGATACTTTTTCTTTATTTACTAATTTTCCACGTTTACCAGCTGTTTGTATCAACTGGCTAAGTTCTATGGTGAATTGAGTATTTCTTGCAAATGATCTGAATATGGGAGGTATAGCTTCTTTTTCACCTTCACGTTGAGTATCTGTACTCCATAAGTTGATCTGCCCAATTTCGATAGAAGGGTTGTTCCACAATTTGGCTTGTGCAATTTCTGCGTCTGCAATACTAATATTCAGATGTTCGGCTATTAGCTGTAAATTATTTTCTAGAAACAAAGCTTCGATTTGTTCAGGAGCCAACTTCAATATTTGCCTTTCTTGTGCCAATAAATTAGTGAGGATAAAAAAGCTTACAAATAGTAATAGATGTTTTTTCATTCTTCGAGATCAATATTTTTCTATTGCAAATGTATCTTGTATAGATTACAGACATTTTAGAACTGAATTAGAAATAGATTAGAAATATTTGAAGAGTTTATATTAATACTTTTGGAATATATATATGAATACAATTATAGAATAAGAATTATGGAATTATTGTCCATTCTTTCGATAATGAAATATAAAAGTATAATACTCCATTATTTGTTAAATCTATGCTTAACTTGCCCTATCTAAATACGGGTTTTCAATATAAATTGAATTAGCAATAATAATCCATTGTTTGTGCAAGATTTATCTATTTTTTCGTCATTGCTATTATGTAAATTTGTTACTACCTAACTAATACCTAAAATTACAATATAATTGGTAAATCTGGAAAGAAAGAAACTTTACTAGAATTGATATTACATATTGTACTATTTAGATTTATATTTGTTAGAGGAGGAAGTCGTCTTGACTTTTTGTTTTTCGTATTATTTTGTCATCCTGAGGAACTAAGGATCTCGGTTAGGAGATGCTTCACTATCGTTCAGCATGACAAAGAGAGTAAAAACAAACAAAAAGAAAATCTTTTGAAAAGTCAAGACGACTTCGTGGTTTAAAACAAGTTTGGAATATAATAATATTGATAATTAAATGAATGTATTATGAAAAACATATCTTATATTTTGATATCCTCACTAATTGTATTACAGTTTTTTGCTTGTAATAATAAGACAAAACAAGGAGCATCAGGGCAAGACATCGTCACAGATCCTTTGACATTATATGGTGAGATAGATCGCTCATCAGAACCAAATTCACTATCCGAAGTTGAGAAGTCTAAAGGCTGGCGAATGCTTTTTGATGGAAAAACGAGTAATGGATGGCATGGCTACAATCAGCAGGGAGTGCCCGACTGTTGGGCTGTAGAAGATAATTGTCTCACTATGAAAAGCGTTGGTGGCAATGAAGAACAAGATCTTATTACGGATAAGGAATATAAAAAAATTGCACTGTCGGTTGAATACAAACTAACTAAAGGAGCAAATAGTGGCGTACTTTTCCAAGTAAAAGAAGATCCCAAATATACATTTGCGTATGAAACGGGGCCTGAATTTCAGGTAATAGATCATCAGGATTGGCCCGATCCTTTGGAAGATTCGCAAATCAATGGTGCCAACTATGCTATGTATGCACCAATGGAGAAGCCATATAAGCCGCTTGGCGAATGGAATCAATTGATGCTGGTAGTAGATGGTAATGATGTTACACAGATACTAAATGGTGTTGTTGTCGTGAAATATACAAAGTATTCGGATGAGTGGACAGCTTTACGCAACAGTGGTAAATGGTCGGATTTTCCCGACTACGGCAAATATGATGAGGGGCATATCTCTTTGCAGAATCATGGAACCAAGGTTTGGTATAGAAATATAATGATTAAAGAACTTTAAATAATATAACCATGAAATCAAGAAGAGATTTTATCAAGAAATCGGCTCTGGCTGTTGCTGGTCTTTCCATATTTCCATCAAAAGTTATTAGCGGATTGGGCTATAAAGCGCCTAGCGATAAACTGAATATAGTCGGTATTGGTATCGGAGGGAAAGGACACCCCAACTTAGTTGGTATGAATACTGAGAATATTATAGGTTTGTGCGATGTGGATTGGAAATATGCAGCAAATTGTTTTAATGATTTTCCCAAAGCCAAGCGATATAAAGATTGGCGTCTTATGTTCGACGAGCTGGGTAAAGATATTGATGGTATCATGATCTCGACTCCCGACCACACACATGCTACTATTGCTGCTACAGCCTTAACGATGGATAAACACGTATATTGCCAAAAGCCATTAACTCATTCTGTATACGAAAGCCGATTGCTTACACGTCTCGCTGCAAAACATAAAGTTGCAACACAGATGGGGCATCAGGGGAATTCGGGAGACGGAGTTCGTCAGGTATGCGAATGGATATGGAATGGAGAAATAGGAGAGGTGAAGGAAGTTCATGCATGGACTAACCGCCCTCTTTGGCCTCAAGGGTTGGAACGACCTAGAGAAACTGTTAAAGTACCGAGCCATCTCGATTGGGATTTATTTATAGGTCCTGCACCATTTCGTCCATACAATCCTGTATATACACCATGGAACTGGCGAGGATGGTGGGATTTTGGAACAGGGGCATTTGGTGATATGGCATGCCATGTGCTCGACCCTGTATATCAGGCATTAAAATTAGGCTACCCTGACAGAGTACAAGGAAGTTCTTCTTTAATAAATGTTGAATCACCTCCTCAATCAGAAAAAGTTGAATTCCGTTTTCCTGCACGCGATAATTTAGCAAAGGTTGCACTGCCTGAAGTTGCCGTTCACTGGTATGATGGTGGTTTATTACCTAATCGTCCCGACTTATTACCGGATGGAATTGATCTGATGCGCGATGGTTTAGGTGGTTGCCTATTTGTCGGATCTAAAGACACATTATTATGTGATTGCGGTGGTTTCAATCCTCGTTTATTATCGGGTAGAACTCCGAATGTACCACAAACACTAAGGCGTGTACCTAATGCTACCGGCTATTTTGATGGCTTTCATGAGCAGGACTGGATCAGGGCTTGTAAAGAATCGCCGGAGAATAGAGTGGAGACAAGTGCCAACTTTGCTTATGCAGGACCATTCAACGAAATGGTACTCTTAGGAGTCTTGGCTATTCGTCTTCAAGGATTAAATAAAGTATTAAGATGGGATGGGCCAAATATGACATTTACTAATATCTCGCCAAGTGAAGAATTAAAGATAATTTCTAAAAATGAATTTGAAATAATCGATGGTCATCCAAACTCCGATGTAAAATTCACAACCTTCAACGCACAAACGGCAGCAGCCGAGTATATAAAACATACATATAGAGAAGGATGGTCGTTGCCATCCATGCCTTAAACGGTAGTTAGTTGAAGAGCCGAGAAACACTTTTCTATTTTCGGCTCTTTCTTTTTGTAAATTCTTAATATTGGAAAAATATGAAATATTTTAAGATAATTATTTTACTATTGTTTGCGGTTTCTATTGTAGCATGCCAGCATCAGAAAAAAGATTTGGAGTCAATACCCCCTAAATGGAAGCTTGGTATTCAGACTTATTCATTCCATAAATTTCCATTGATGGAAGCATTGGATAAAACACAGCAACTGGGGCTGCATTATTCAGAAGCCTATTTTTTCCAATCACTGGGCAAAAATTTTGTCGATACAGCTTATCTGAATTTTGATATAGATGAAACAACAAAAAAGCAATTGAAAGAAGAGTTTGCTAAACGCGATATTACTCTTTACAGCTTTGGTGTTGCATTTTATGAAACAACGGAAGAATGGGAACGTTTTTTCGCTTTTTCTAAAGATATGGGTATTCACACTGTGACATGTGAGCCAAAGTTGGAGCATCTCAATTTTGTTGAGCAATTAGCATTGAAATATAAGATTGAAGTAGCGATACATAATCATCCCGCCCCATCTTTATATGCTGACCCCAATGTGTTATTTGAAGCATTGAAAGGTCGCGATCCGATTATGGGTGTCTGTGCCGACATTGGGCATTGGAAACGTACAGGAAACGATCCGGTGAAAACCTTAGAGCGATTTGCCGGCCGGATAAAAGTTGTACATTTAAAAGACCTGAATGAGCAGTTGGAAGACACAACATGGGGAACAGGTATATTACCGGTAAAAGAAGTTTTGGGTGAATTAAAGAAGCAGAATTTTGATGGACTGATATCGGTTGAATATGAAAATTTTGGGGACTCACAACTTGATGATATTTTGAAAAGTTTGGAGTTCTATAATCAGAATTTTTAAAATAGAAAATATTCTCATCAACACCTAAAACTAAGAAGATCAAATTGTTTTGTGATACTGCCTTTGTTCGTGATAGCGGATCTATTGCCGATATTATGGAAATAGAACTCAATATACTTTGAAAAAGGGATCAAAAGCGGATTTTGATCCCTTTTTCTGATAGCAATGAATAACAATTAGCATCAAATAGTCATCGTGGCTTCAATCTAGAGTAGTTGTTGCCGAGAAATTGGCGCGACTGAAAGAATGCAGACTGAATCTATGTTTTTGCTGTTACTTAGACTGAGGTTCACCGATATTTCTGCGAAAAATGTCGGTAAGCCCTAATTCCATTTAATGGTTATATATATGAACAATATTGTATAAATAAATATTTTTGTATAAATTTGATTATAATTAAAATAATTTGTATTTTTTGCCAATAATTTAAAAACTTAAACTTTTATATTATGAAGAAGATTGCAGTCATAACATTTTTACTTATTTTAGTTTTTTCATGTAATAACGAATCAATTTCTGACTTGGCGAATGAAAAGGAGCTATTAGGGCTGGAAGAAAATCAAACAAGTTTTGAGTTAAATGAAAGTGAGGCCCAGTCAGTATTGCTATCATTTATTGATGCAAGAAGTAATTCACTAAAATCGAACTCTAATAATATTAAAATAAGAGGAATTAAGAAAAAATATTATAGATTAGAAGGTAATACGAATTCGTCTTTAAAATCCACTAAGGCACTTCATGAAATACCTCTGTATAACTTTTTTCTCGAAGACTCAGATAATAATAACGGCTACGCAATAGTGTCTGGGGATATTCGAATTCCTGTTGTATTGTCACTTTCAAATATTGGTAGCTTATCTGATACAATTTACAATAAAGCACTTGCAGAATGGTACAATGTACATTTAAATGAATATATATGTCAAAAGCTGATTCAATTCGAAAATGCAACGGATTCTGTCCTTATACGTGCTGATTGGAAAAGCACAAAGATGGCTGATAAACAAACTCCTATGAAGGAAGGGTGGCTAAAACTAGGTACGACTATTTGGAATGAATCACCTACGTTTACTTGTTATGCTTATGATACGCAAATTGAGTACAGAAAAATATTTGATAGCGGGGTTATTCTAAAAGTAGAGTGGGACCAAAATTCTCCATATAATGGGTCACTCCCATTAATAAATTGTAATGGAAGTAACATCAATCCATACACGGGTTGTACTGTTACTGCAATGTCCCAGATTATGACACATCATCAAAAACCTAATACATATAACTGGACTTTATTAAAAAGTAAACCCACAATTAGCTATTTAGACCCAAATACTCAACTAATAAATGAAGTAAGACGTTTAATGAAGGATATGGGCTCTAAAGTGAAAATCCAATATAAATGTGGGGGAAGTAGCTCTAATATTGATAATGTGCTTAGTGCTTTGAAAAGCATGGGATATTCTGGAACAATAGTCGGGGCATCCCATAACGATTATGATACATATAGAATGGTTGAGGAAGAGATTAAAAACAATCGTCCGATATACTATCGGGGAACTGAATCTGGAGAAGGCCATGCCTGGGTTATTGATGGCTATCAAGATTTTATTGTTAATTATTATGGGCAATTGAAGGCTTTTGACAAACAAACCGGAAACGTAATATTAGATAACCCATGGCAAATGATTATGGGCAATAATTTTATGCATTCAAAGATTTATCATGTTAATTTCGGTTGGGGAGGTAGTTCAAATGGCTGGTATGTATATCCGGATGGCGGCTCACAATTTAATTCTGACCAAAAAATAATAATAGGTATAAAATGATGATAAAGTATTTAGTTATAAGTATCTGGGGTATTCTCTTATACTCTTGCTCTAGTAATGATAATATTGATGGGCCTACTACGGATTCAATAAAGTTATCAACTAATGAGATCAAAATTAACAAAAATGAAAGTGTTGAAACGATTACCACCGGAGGTAATTGGTGGTGGTTTAGTTCTATTAAGACTGATAATAGTGAAATTCAATACGATGAAAATGATGTTGTAATAAATGGAGACTGGTACACAGTTACAAAAGTAACGAATACTTCTTTTAAAATTAATGTTGAAGAAAATACTACAAATATGAAACGGGAGTTTACTTTGACTCTCAGAGCTGGGAACTACTTTGATAGTTTAATATTAATACAAGAATAATTGATGTCTTATTAATTTAATTATTTAAAAAAAAGGAAGCTCTTTACAGCTTCCTTTTTAATTTGCCACTAATAAGCTCCGTTATTTATAAGTGTTCTTTTACTAAATACGAATATATTAGTTTGCAGTTGCTTTTATTCGTTCTTCCTGCGACAAGCTAGCTAGTTGTTTTACCCTCTCTATATCGATTCCTAGCCCATTGGCAATGCGTGTTCCATACTCAGGATGAGCTTTGTAGAATAAAGCTGTTTGGCGGTATTGAATACGTGATTGTGCATTTTTTATATGCCCTACAATATTATTTATCAAATTAGTCTTATCGTAGTCAGATAATACCCGACCATATAAATCGCCTGCTTGTATAAAGTCTATGTCTCCTAATATATATTCGTGACGAGCAGCCATTCCTTGTACGTCAATCGATGGAGGAGTAAACTTTGCATCAGGCTGTGCACCGTCAAACGAATTGGGATAATAGTTAGGCGCAGGATTTTCGATACCCATATTCATCGCGCCGTCACGCTGATAATTGTGCATAGGACATTTAGGTGCATTTACAGGTATCTGATGGAAATTTGTACCCAATCGGTGTCTATGTGTGTCCGGATAGCTAAATAAGCGTATCTGAAGCATCTTATCAGGGGACGACGCTATACCCGGAACAAAATTGCCCGGCGTAAAAGCAGCTTGTTCTATCTGAGCAAAAAAGTCATCAGGATTTCTATTTAATACGAATTTACCTACCGGAATAAGTGGATATTCTTTTTGTGGCCACACTTTAGTAATATCGAATGCGTCAAATCTAAAATTATCTGCTTGCTCGGGTGTCATTATTTGTACATAGGCCGACCACGAAGGATAATCTCCTTTAGCAATGCTATTATGCAAATCGCGGGTAGCATAATCGGGATCAGTGCCTCCTAATTCAGTAGCTTGTGCGTCTGTAAGATTTTTAATCCCTTGATCTGTTTTAAAGTGCCATTTAAACCATACATGCTCACCATTGGCGTTATACCACATATAGGTATGGCTAGAAAATCCGTGCATGTGTCTATATCCATCGGGAGTTCCTCTGTCGGAAAAAAGAATAGTTACCTGATGAATACTTTCGGGCGTAAGTGATAGAAAATCCCAGAAAGCATCTGCATCTTTCAGATTGGTAAGAGGATTCCTTTTTTGTGTATGTATAAAATCGGGAAATTTAATACCGTCGCGAATGAAGAATGTAGGGGTGTTATTACCTACCATGTCATAATTACCTTCATTCGTATAAAATTTTAGAGCAAATCCACGAGGGTCGCGTGCTGTATCAGCAGAACCTTTTTCGCCACCTACTGTTGAGAAGCGGGCAAGCATCTCCGTTTTTTTACCAATAGTGGATAGGAAATCTGCACAAGTATATTGTGTTACGTCATGAGTTACCTCAAAATATCCAAATGCTCCGGAGCCTTTGGCATGAACCACTCTTTCGGGGATACGTTCTCTATCGAAATGGGCCAGTTTTTCAATCGTGTGAGTGTCTGACAGCAATGTCATAGTTGGTTTTTGGGTAGTAATAGAGGCTTGATCATTATCAACAGGGCTACCTTGGTTGCTAGTCATAATCTTTTTCTTTTCATTTTCCATAGCTTTATATAATTAAGTTAATAAATGAAGTATCTAAAGAAAATATTCGATGATTGTATAATTATGTTGTGTCGAATACTTACTCTTACATTTATCTAAAGATAAAGTAAGGCTTAACATATATAATTAGAACATAAAAAACGAGAAATAGTTTAAGGTATTTATAGTTCTTATTTTAACAAAGTTATTTCTTTAAAAACGAATAACAATGATTGTTTCATTATCTTTTTTAAGTCATATTATAAATTTATTGTAATCTTATGTTTGAATATTCATTAAAGGTTTAAGCTAACTAATTAATGAACAAGAGTGTGTTTTGTATTGTTATCTAACTATTATTAAGTGTTTTTTACATAAAAGTATTACAGCTATTACTCCATATTCTAAATGGTTCATTACTTTTGCATACCTAGAAACTGAACGGAAAAAATATTATGTATAAATCAAATGCAATTGCATTATTCATATATTCACTGCTAATAATATTCTCAACCTTCACATTGAAAGCTCAAGTGACAATAGGTTCGTCAATACCCCCAAATGATGGGGCTTTACTAGACTTGAAAGAATATGAAGCCAGTATACCCGGAGGGAATAATTCTAATCGTGGAATGATTCTTCCTAGAGTTGAATTGAAGAATCTCAGAGATTTAACCGCTTTAGGTATTACTGAAGATGCAACATTATATACCGGATTGATGGTATATAATGTTGCAGACCAATTGGATATATGTGCGATGTTACCTTCAGGTCTTTATGTTTGGAATGGGGATAAATGGCAGGAGTTAGGTTTTGTCTTACCAAAGGATAAGACCACTTGGGTCGACAATCAGGATGGTTCAGGCCTACTTACCGATTATGAAGGGAATACTTATAAAACGAAAAGATTCGGAGATGCAATTTGGATGGTAGATAATCTTCGTTCTACTGTTACATCGACAGGAGATCTGATCGATGGTGTAAATGGTGTTCGCCTAAATCCGGGCTTTCGTGTTGGCCCAAACAATGTAGGTGTTCGCACTAGATGTAAAGCTATATTAGATGACACCCCCGTAACAGTAAAAGTAGGAGGGGTGGCTCTCGATCTTAATTATGATACCTATGCCACTCGTTTCGGATTATTATATAATCAGGAACAGGCGAACAAAGCTTGTCCCAGAGGATGGTCTCTCAGCACAGAGGCTCAATGGAATGCTTTATCTACTTTGTTAGCTCAAACGAATTCTGCTGTAGGTAAAATGTTGAAGTCTGATGATTTAGCCTATATCCCTACTATAGATGTCGGTTTTAATTGGCAGGGATTTGCGATAGGTCATGCATATAATTCAGGTTTTAATGCTACACCTGTAGGATATGTAAACCCATCGAATGATGCATCAAATTTTTCTTATGGAACTTATTTTTGGACAACTACAGCTAAAAAAAGCTTCTTCTTAACTTATGTAAATACCAGTCTGCAAACTACTGCGAGTGCTATCGAGACAAATTATTACTCGGTTCGATGTGTTAAAGACTAGCTTCCCCTTCATTGAATGGTGGTGATATATATGCAAGCGAAAAGGAAACATAAGAAATTTATGGTTCCTTTAATACCTGTATTTTAATCGGATGCAAACCCTAACGATCCTTAAATATTTGTTTTTCAGCGTATTTTTAGCTACCTTCATAAAATTACGCCTATATGGGTCGTATTATTGAGTGTTTAAACTATTCTTAAAAGAAATCAAAAAATGGATGGACAGAACAAAACTTCTTCTCGGGGAAGAAAAGCCACGGTGAAAAATCCTGAACGTATGACGCAGGTAGAAGCGGTGAAGCAATTATTGGATAACCACAAGAAAGGTCTTAATGAGGTCGTACATATCAAAATTGATGATAGAACCTATTTGGAAGTTCCTGCTGGCCTATCGGCAGAGGATCGTCAGGATAGAATCAAAAACTATCTTAAATATACAAATTACAAACCTGTATAGAATATTAGGGAAAAATCATAATTAATGGTTTACTTCTATATAATATCCCTTCTTAGTAAGGGATTTTTTTATTAATCTATAATTTTAATAATTATGAAAGTCGCTTTAATTGGAGCTACAGGATTTGTAGGCTCACACATTTTGAAAGAGTTATTAACCCGAAAACACGAGGTAACAGCTATCGCTCGTAATACTGATAAAATCGATATTGTAGATGATAAGTTGACAGTTGCAAGTGTTAATGTAATAGATACGGATATACTGACAGACGTGTTGAAAGGCAATACAATTGTTATATCTGCCTTTAACGCAGGGTGGGACAATCCTAACATTTATGAGGACTACCTGAATGGGTATGAGTCGATACAAAAAGCAATAAGAGCAGCAAATATTCGTCGTTTTTTTGTCGTAGGAAATTCTGGCACTCTGTATGAAGGAGGGAAGCAGTTGGTAGAAGCGGACGATTTTCCCACAGAGATGGGACAAGGAGCCAAGGCTTCGCGTGATCATTTTGAAAAGCTAAGACGCGAAACATATCTCGATTGGGTATATTTGGCACCACCTACTGATCTGAATAAGGAAATAAACACCGGACGCACGGGTAAATTTCGCCTAGGGAGGGATGAACCCATAGTTAGGGAAGGGGTTGCTTCTATCTCTCTTGAAGATTTGGCAATGGTTGTTGTGGATGAAGTTGAAAATAGAAATAATTCGCGCCAACAATTTACAGTAGGATATTAAGCAAAAAAAGCAGTCGTCTCGACATTTCTTTTACTGCCGTGGTAAAGAATCAAGACGAACTCAAATATAGAAAACGACCGATCAGTAATATTGATTGGTCGTTTTCTATTAATTATGATTCTTATTTGTTGGGATCGTATACAGCTACGGCTACACGAGAATCTGCGCAACCGTAATATAAATACCATTTGTTTCCGTGATATACCAATCCTTCAATAAATACGGTTCCGGCAGGATATTGTCCGCTTTTTTCAAAATCACTTTCGGGGATAAAGAATGGTTTATCTAATCGTTCTATAAATTTAGACGGATCAGATAAGTCGAAAAGAGCCTGACCTGCACAATATGAATTAGCAGTGTAAAGTGTGTCTCCATCTATTCCACTTTTATTTTTTCCGTTATATAGTAATAATATACCTTTGTCTGTCATTATCGCAGGAGGACCACATTCGGTAAGATCGCTATCGAATTTTCCTTTACGTGGAGCAAATAATACTTTCAACTCTCCTTTCTCATCAAGCATAGGTTCCCAGTTGATTAAATCGTCAGAAGTGGCTACATTTACAAACTTCTCACCCCCAATACATCCAGTATTTTCCGTTTATTTTAGCTATAACCTGTTTCCCATCTACTAGTTTGGTAATAATAGAAGCTGATTTGGAAAATTCATCGAAGAAAAGTCCGTTATGTGCTTTTGCAAACGCAGGACCATATTTATTCCATTTCTCTAAATCTGTGGATGTTGCAACAGCAAGGCGAGCTTGTTTTCTGTTCCACTGAGTATATAGCATTACATACATACCATCTTCGGTTACAGCTACACGTGGATCTTCACAACCACCCGGCCATTCCAATTCTTTTTGGCTATCATTATCAGGATAGAATGTCGGGGTTGATTTTCGTTGAAAATTTAAACCGTCGGAAGACCATGCATAGCCGATTCTCGAAGTGCGTCCTCCGATACCTTGACCCGATTTGTCTTCAGCACGGTATAGTACAACTACATTTCCATCCTTTATCGTTGCTGCAGGATTGAATGTATCATTCGATTCCCAATCTACTGAATCTTGGGTTATGGGGCAGTAAAAACAGGTTGTAGAATCAGGGGATATAATTGGATTGACTCCATTTGGACGTTCAAAACCGATCCACGCCCAATCCGGGAATTCGGAATTTGTTTGCTTTTTGCTATCGCATGCCGTAACTAATAAAACTATTGACGCAAGCATAGAGATTTTTAGAATACTCTTTTTCATTATTATATCAAATTAATTTATAGATTTTAAGGAAACGATGGAGATGGAACCTTTGTTCCCCAATTTTTATTTGGAGAATTTCCCATAAATAATTCGAGAGTACCACCGTTTGTTATATCCGAAAAATCGATATAACATTTATTATATTCCATACCATTCAACGTGGCTCTCTGTATATAACTATTTTCGGGAAGATTATCATGGCTAATAATTGTAAACTCTTTTCCTTTAAAATATTTTAGATCAAGTTTGAATTTTATCTTATCGAATATCGGGCTGGTTATTTCATAGCGTGTATTTCCCGGACAAGAAGGGTGGATTCCTGTTGCAGCCAGCACATACCACGCCGACATTTGCCCTACATCTTCGTTACCGACAATACCTTCGACAGAATTGGAGTATGCTTTGTCGCAGATATATCTGGTCCACTTTTGAGTCAGCCATGGAGCATCTAAATGATTGAATAAGAAGGGTACTAGATGAACCGGTTCGTTTGCATGGTTGTAGTAATTGTTCCATAACATGTTTTTTGGTGTTTGATCAAAGAAACTACTAAGGTCTTCTCTCGCTTTGTCTTTTCCTCCCATTAGTTCTATCATTCCCGGAATATCGTGTGGTACAAACCATCCTTGTTGATAAGAGTTAGCCTCTATACATCCATACCACTCTTTGATGCGTGCATCTTCCGGCCAATCTTCCCAAGAACCATCGGCATTCCGTGGTCGGAACCATCCTTTCGAAGGATCAAATATATTTCTGTATGCTTGCCCTTTTTCTATATATTTCAATTCGTCGGCTGTTTTACCGAGTTCTCTGGCAATTTGCGAAATACACCAATCTGTATAAGCATGTTCTAAAGTATTGGATATACTAAATGGAGGTCCGGTGAATCCCTGTTTTCCATTTCCAAATTTATCGGAGCTATTTATCGCATACTCATATGCTTTATCTATATCGTAATTTCTAATACCTTTTACATAAGCATCGGCTAAAACAGATATGGCAGGATTGCCTATCATACAGCCTGAATATGCATTCATCAATTCCCAGCGTTCAAAGTATTTCTTGCTGCTTTGTTCAGCAAGAGTTACAAGGGAGTTTATTTCATCATTAACAATCTCAGGGTTTATTATTGTTTGCAATGGGAATTGACTTCTGAAAACGTCCCATCCACTGAATATAGTTCGTTTGGTGAAATCTTTACTGATATGAATATTGCCGTCTCCTCCTATATAACGACCGTCAATATCAGCATATATGCGTGGATCGATCATCGTGTGATAAAGAGCAGTGTAGAATATTGTTTTTTTATCTTTCGATGCTCCTGTTACCTCTATTTTCGCTAGCTCTCTATCCCATAGTTCTTTAGCCTCTTGTCTTACTTTTGTAAAATCTTTTTCTGCAATTTCTGCTTTTAAGTTCTTTTCGGCACCATCCATATCTACAAATGAAATGCCGACTTTCAGGGTAACTTCTTCGTCCTTCTTCGTCGAAAATTCGCTGAAGAATCCCAGATGTTTGCCTTCCAGTTCCTTCTCTCCTTTTATTATCGGAGATTCCGATACTCTGGTCAGATAAGGTATGCTTATAACATCGTCTCTTTTTCGTTGCCAGTCATCCGGTATATTAGCGCTCCAAAAACCGTATTCTTTCAATGGTTTACTAAACTGTGCATAGAAATATACTGTATAATTAGCCTGACCATCGCCATTACCCCAGCCACCTCCGTCGGGTGTACATTTCATCCAGCCTTGAATGGTATAATCATCTACAACTTTGATATACTGAGATGTGGATGTACCGCCAACACGTCTGGCTAAATCAATCTGAATACGTGATTGATCGTTTTCGGGAAAAGTGAATTTAAGCATTCCGCTATGAGGGGCAGCTGTTGCTTCAACTTTAATATTATAGTCTGATAGTTCGGCAGAGTAGTATCCTGCCGAAGCAATTTCCGTTTGTTTATTGTATAGTGAGCGATATCCTTCAATACTACCGTCTTCTTTTCCGGCAATTTTCTTTAATTCACCCGTAGTAGGCATTACCAGGAAATTTCCTAAATCTCCGTACCACCCTACGCCACTCATCTGGGTAAAGGCAAATCCTTCAATGGTTTTATGTTCATAACTATATCCGGGACTGTTATCTCCACCTGTAATTGTGTTTGGACTTACTTGTACCATACCAAATGGGGTAGCAGCACCAGGGAAAGTTTTGCCCAATCCATGATATACGCCTGCGTCACCAACACTTGTACTAGCTCCGATAAAAGGGTTTACATAATCTGAAGGTGCAGATTCATCGACAACATTTTTCGAGGAACAACTTGCGATAGCTAGTAGAAGGCTTGCGAAGCAAATTTTCCAAATTCCTTTATTCATAAAATAGTATGTTTCTAAATATATTATTAGTTTCTTTTAATTCTTAATGTTTTAATGCCAAAATGAGGTATTAAGATATTGATAGTAGGCGAGTCGGAGGATATATCAAACCTTCTCTATACGAATATGATCTTGTATGATAAGAGAATAAGGCTAACCCATATTTATTATCTTTCTGCATTAAATCGCCCTAATGTACAATAATATTATGTTTTATGCTATCCCAAGTGTCGAAAAAAGTATTTTCTAACTTGCTTTTGCATACATCGAACGGAGCATCTTTATATATTTGAGCCTCGGATAATTTTGCGGGAAAATTATATTAATTGTTTTGAATGACAAAATTAAGAAATGAAATCATTTATTATTTGTATGAGGTTCACACGTTATTCATACTGATTTATATAGACTCCTCAGTAGAGTAATTTCTTCAGCATGTCCTGGTAGCTCATTTGGTGTTTCCAGATAGAATGGTAGATGTTTTAATTGAGGGTGATTTATAATATTGTCAAATGTTTGTAAACCAATAGAACCTTTGCCGATTGTCTCATGCCGATCTTTATGGCTTTTAAATGGGTTTTTACTATCATTTAGATGGATGGCATATAATTTTTCTAATCCAATAACTTTTTCAAACTCTTCTAGTACGCCATCAAGATTGTTGACAATATCGTATCCGGCATCATATATGTGACAAGTATCTAAGCATACACCTATTTTGTTTTTCAATTCTACCTTTTCTATAATAGCCTGTAGTTCCTCAAATGTTCTTCCGATCTCACTACCTTTCCCTGCCATTGTTTCGAGCAATACGGTAGTAGTTTGTTCTGGTTTTAAAATGTTATTTAGGGCTTCTACAATATAGCTGGTACCTACTTCTACTCCTTGTTTGACATGACTTCCCGGATGAAAATTGTAGAGATTACCCGGTAAATATTCCATTCTTAAAAGGTCATCAGCCATCATTTCACGCGAAAATCTCCGGATACCCTCATCCATAGCACAAATATTTAATGTATACGGAGCGTGTGCTAAAATAGTGGCGAAATTATTTTGTTTTGCTAATTCTAGAAATGCAGCAATATCCGTTTCATCGATGGCTTTAGCACTTCCTCCACGTGGATTACGAGTGAAAAACTGGAATGTATTGGCATTTATAGAAAGGGCATCTTTGCCCATTGATAAAAAGCCTTTAGCTACAGAGAGATGACAACCGATTTTAAACATAATACTTCTTTTGATGAATATCTGACAAATGTACGGATGTATAATGGATATTCCCATCAAATTAAGCCGATTCCGACAAAAGAATCTCACAATATTCCAGTTCCGATTCCTGCGCCTGTATTACTCATTACTCTAAAAGACCAAAAGGATTATTGCTATTTTAGAACAATAATCCTTTTGTGATTTATATTATTTATTTTAAGCTGTTTTCTCAGATCAGCTTAAAATTGTTACGGCATTTATTATTATTTAATATCCCAGATCAGTTCATTTTGATCGTCTTTACTTACTACTAATTTATGTCCGTGAGCCAGTTTGTTTCCAACGATCAATCGGGATATAGGACGTCTGAGATGAGTCCGTATTGTTCCGCCCACCTGTCTTGCTCCATATTTAGGAGTGAAGCCACGTTCTGCTAACATTTTACGAGTATCTTCATCAATCTCCAGCTCGATGCCCTGTTTGCTTAGAGCTTCGATAAGTCCTTTGAGTTGAATATTGAATATCTTTAACAACATCGTTTCATTGATGGGTGAGAATGGTACTATTTCCGACAAGCGTGCTAAAAATTCAGGACGAAAATACTGCCCCATCACTTCCATTAACTGTGTAGTGGTTGGACTCATACCTTGTTCCAGTTGTTTCGTAAGCCATTCGCTTCCGACATTGGATGTAAATAGGACAATTGCATTGGAGAAATCGCCTTCTTTTCCCAGTCTGTCATGTAACTTACCTTCATCCATAATTTGTAGGAAGATATCGTATACTGACGGATGTGCTTTCTCTATTTCATCGAATAAAACCACTGCATAAGGTTGTTGTCGAATTTTGTTTACCAAAAGACCACCCTCTTCATAGCCAACATATCCCGGAGGTGCACCATATAATAATGCTGCCGAATGTTCTTCTTTAAACTCCGACATATCGAAGCGAATCATTGCCTTTTCGTCATTAAAGAGAACTTCGGCCAGAGATTTTGCTAACTCCGTTTTTCCTGTTCCTGTTGGTCCCAATAGGAAAAACGAACCGATAGGTTGACCTGCTTTATTCAATCCGCTACGCGATTCTAAAATAGCATCTACCAGCGATTTTAAAGCTCCGTCTTGGCCAACTACCCTGCGGCGTAATAAATCTTCCATGTTGAGCAAACGCTCTTTTTCCTGAGCCTGTACTTTGCCGATCGGTATTCCGGTTTTGCTGGATATGATAGCTGCTACCTCATGCACCTGAATTGTTTTTATCTTTTCCTTTACAAAATTACTGAGTATATCTAATGCCTTATCGATATAATTAAAGAGCACACTGTTATCTTCAATTTCCTTTACATCGGTTTCATCAGTAATGATACCTAATAAGACCGGACTCAATTTGTTTTGCATAGATAAGTACAAGAAGCGTAAATCGGCCAGTTTTTCTTCTGCTGTTTTTTCAAATGCACCTTCAATCATAGCCAATTCACTTATGAAAGAGTGAACATCTTTTTGCGCAGTTTCATTTACCATTTTGGTCGCAGACATAGTTCTATCCATCAGATCGATAGCCGAATCCGGTAAACGGCGATCTTTGTCGTATCGCTTAGCTAGCTTTACACATTCCTCTATAGCCTCTTTGGCCACTTCAAGCTTATGGAAATCCATATACCGCGACAATACAGAGTGTATCATTAATATAGCTGAAGCAATATCAGGTTCATTTATCTGTAATACTTCAAATCGTCGGCTAAAGGCGTGATCGGGTTCAATTAGTTTACGGTATTCGTCGATAGTTGTTGCCCCGATAACGGTTAGATCTCCCTTAGATAACTCTGGTTTTAAAATATTGGCAGCTCCAGAGTTCCCCTGCTTTGGGTCTAGCAGGACATGTATCTCGTCAATAAAAAGAATCGCATTGTCAATATTACGAATCTCTTTAATTATATTTTTCAAACGGTCTTCTATTTCTCCTTTGTAAGTAGCACCGGCAATGAGTGCCCCTGTATCAAGTTCATATATGGTTGAACCATCTAAATAGGAGGGGACATTCTTGTTTACTATATCATGAGCCAGTCCGTCTACTAAAGCAGTTTTACCCACACCCGAATCTCCGATAATCATTACATTGGGCTTACTTCGGCGACCTAATATCTCCATCATCATCCGTGTTTCCTTATCACGGCTTACAATGTTATGTATTTTCAAATCCAGAGCCTGTGCCGTTTTATCCACACAGTATTTCATGAGATTAACCATTGGCATCGCTCCATTTTCTTCTGATGTTACAAATGAAGAGTTTGGCATACCGATGGCCGATCTTGTTTCTTTTCCACTTACATATAAATCGAAAATTTCTTTTTCACGAAGTGGAAAAGATTTTAGTTGGTCTATCGTAAATCCGACATTTGGCTTTGTCAATGCAGCTAAAACACAGATAGGATTGATCTCCAATAGGCCCAGTTTAAGACGCACATTGTCGGCTTCTTCAAAAACCATTGGTATTTTCTCATCAGGTTGTATATCGGCTACCACTCCTGCTTTTGGGAAATCGTCGATGCGCATTTCGGCCCATTCTTCAAAATACTCGATATCTTTATCCATACTTTGAATAAAGGGTTTTAAACCGATTTCTTTATGAAGCAGTGCTTTTAACAGATGGGCAGACGAATAGTTCGCATTATAATATTCACGGGCTATAGACTGTGCTATTCTTATAGCCGTTTTTACTGATTCATTTAAGTTTATAAAATCCATATATCTATTTTTTACTTATTAGCTGGTTCTATGATATTGAATACATAATTAAAATTGCTAGGAGACCTTTTTCGCAATCTGACCAAAAGGTCTTTTATTACCCCTTTTTGCTTTAAATAGTTGAGGTGTTTTTGTAATGGCGTTATTCGAATTTCCATAACAATGATTATACCTTCATTATGTTTGTGGCTAATCATTGCTTTTCGTTCAACGTCGATTTGCTGAGTATATTCACCCAATTCTATATTGCAAAAGTTCAAGATATCGTTCTTTGTTAATATTCTGTCTTTTGATGTGAGGAAAAAACGGCTAATAGCTTTCAAACTTTCCGGATTATAAAAATTTCGGCCTCCACTGGTCGGAGTCAGTAGTATACCATCCGATTTGTTTAGTTCCAGTATCTTGCTAGCCATTAGATTTGTTTTGTCGGGTATTGCATTTACTAATTCAGCATGTGTTGTCCAATATGAAGCATCAATCGAAGTTATATCATCATTTGGTTTTACAGTTAGCAATGCTACTTCTGCATACTCATTGAGCCTGTTCAACTCGACTTTGTGGGTATCTTTACCTTGAATGGAAGAAACGGATTTTAAAACATTTGCTATTTTCTCATTATCTATACCCACAAATGCGGAGCGTTCATCATGGATAACGTCGACCAATCTTTCCAGATAATCGGCGATCCTAGGATCATCCATCGTCTTGCGTTTAATTGCTTCGACTGTATATTCCCCTTCTTCACTTATTATATTTACACGTGAATAGCTATTATCCTTAGAGTCGATAACAGTGTCCATATCCAAAAATTCTTGTCCTATTGCGGATGAAAGCGACGCGGTGTCGGTCAGATCTTGTTCAAGAATTGTCAATTCATTCTGATGCCGATTGATAATAGGGAAGGCATTCAGATGGATGTCCATTTTCATTAAATCATCCTGAACAAAATTGGCCGGGAAAGATACAGATACCCAATATAAAGGATGAATAGAAGATACGGTTTCATTATCCATTATTTCCATTAATTCCTGTGGCAGAATTTCTTTCTGAATTTCGTTTAAATTAGGTATAGTATCTATTGTCTGGAAGTGATCTTTATAAAAGTTTAAAATTTCAGTTTCTATTTTACTCGGAGGTATATCCTGATTAACCGATAATCCTTGTTTGGTTTTCAGTATTTTATTATTTATTGTCCATCCTATATCAGACAAAAAATCATAATATTCGTGGTGATCGGGCAGATGTTTGAAATCCAGATAAAAAGATAAATCTTTTAAACTATTTATTCCCGGACCAACCTCCAAACCAATCCATACCGTATTGTACTTTGCTCTTTTCTGAGCATAAGCTATTATATTTTTCTCTCCAAAATCGTTGATATTCCAAAGAGTTTTGTCACAAAAAAAATGTGTTATGTTGATATCAAAAAGTTTTGTGTCAACGACAGGCGTAAATGTTATGGATGAAATATTCTTATTTTTCACTCTATCGGGCAAATCTTTCAGGAAAAAATTAATTTTTCGTCCTAATTTATAAGTCGGACTACCGGGATTAATTTTCAGGATAGCATGAGCCGGACGAATATAATTATACATCGAAGGAGAAAGATTGCTCACAAGCTTATTAAGTACACAATAGCCTATATCATCCAGTTTGTTATCCAGTAAATATAATTCATGACTGGTCTCCTCAATCATCAGGTGTACTAATGGATTCAGGTTGTTGATATTAGGTGTATCCCATGTTAAGTTGGCATAGTGTATAATATCTTTGCGTATTGCTTCTTTACTTTTCATGTTTATATATTCTCAGTTTAAGGTAGAAGTTTGCGGTCTACCCAATAATATACTTGTCCGTTCGATTCGAATTGTTCTGCTTTATCAAGCTCTTTTTTCATTTTCTTATAATAAATGATCAATTCTTCCAGCATCTTATCGGTAACAATCCTTTTATCTTTTATGTCTTTTATTCTGATTGCATTCAGTAACTCATTCGATGTTGGACTACCTGTTATTCGGTACTGTGCCTCGGCCAGTGTCATAAGTTGTATATTACTGTTTTTTTCTTTGCAAAGCTTACAAGACTTTATCGGTTTGAGATAAAGTTTCGAAAGGTGTTTACGCACATTATTTGTATTGGCATATGCTCCAGGTGACACCGTCTTAATATAAAACTCTTCTCTACCTATTGTAGGATCATTTTCAAGTAATCTTCTGTTTTCTTTTTCCAGCTCGGCAAATAAATCGTCTTCGGGGCAATTGCACGGTTTGCGTTTCTGTTTTTCTCTTTCTTTTACTTGATAGATGTAATCCACTTCTTTTTCTGACAATGCTGCCACAAACTCTTTGAGTTCTTTTAACTCATTTTCTGACAACATGAGACGATAATCTACATGGTTATTAACAGTATCATCTAAAACTACAATATGTGAGGGTATATACCATCCCGGATTCTCATTACTGAAACTGGCAATTAGTTTCTTTGCTGGCATGCGAGTGGTATCTATACTATAATTCTGAACAAACAGGCTATCAAATCTTGTACGGTTGTTCCCTACAGATCGGAAGGCTTTATCCATATATTCGATTATCTGGTTATTATCCTGCTTAATTTCTTGTATTATAGTGTCGATATTATTAGAGAGTACTTCCATGGGTAATACTTCTGATTTACGTGGGAAGAACAAGGCTCCTTGTGTTATGCTGTTATTTGGGAAATCGAGTCTGTAACTGTTCATCGTTTCACCTGTCTCTTTATAGCGGTTGCTTAGTTTTATCTGCTTTGGAGAGACTAGTATATCCTTTTTTGTTTTGAGCATTCCATCCGCATACGAATTAATCATATTCTCTATGTCCAGTACAAAGTTATTGTATTCATCACCTTCTCCTGCATATACCTGAAAACCCAATATTCGACAGTTATTCTTAAGGAGTTTATTCAACAATCCGGCATCAAGCCCATCGTTTGCATATCCGGTTTCTCCGATCAATACAATTAGGTTGGTAGCATCCTTTTGATCATCAAATATATCCACTGCTTTACGTAATCCTGCCCATTTTCGTGGAAGCATAGGAAAACGCAATTTTTCCTTATTCTTTACTTTTTCAGACAGGTAGTTTATAATATCCGAATATCGTGGGGTTAATTCCATTTCGACTGGACGAAGCATTTTATTTGAATCGTCAAAAGTCATTACACTGCTAAACTGAAATGAAAATAGATCTTCAGGTTTTTCAAATAGGGGTTGAAGTCCCTGAAGGGCGTTAACAATCTGCGGGAAATTGGAGATTGTTTTTTCTTTACCTTCAAATACAAAACAAATATTGATCTTTTTCAGGCCTTTGGCTATTGTCCTGAATTGTTTATGGGTAATATTACCACCATTTACATTTAGTATAGAATTATTGCTGTAGTCGAATACAGGTAAGACCATTCGCGTCTTAAAAGCTGCCAGAGAGTCTTTACGGGAATAAGACGATACAGGATTGAATCTGATGGTTGAATATTGTTGAGTTAATAAGTGGTTTGCATCCTTCATATCCTCCGTAATTGAAACATCTTCTCTATTGCTGGTAAAGAAACGTCTTGATTCTTCGGGCAGGGTAAGCATGTTTACATGCAATCCTGTACCTATATCTTTTATCAGCGAGTTATCTACCCATCCTAATATTTCATTTTTTACCGCATCGGCTTTTATATAAGGCTTCTTTGCGATAAGTGTCATCCGTTCATCTTCTGATGTCTTCAACTGGTAAATGATACTATAAGGGCTGATCACTCCAGCCTGAGAATTCATGCCCAAATCTTTGTATAGTTTAATGGAATCTGTTATAAAGAATTTTTCCGGCTCATTGATAGAGGTTGTATCAGTAAAAATAGCCAGCATTTTGTTTTTCTTACCACTTGCGATATCTGTTACTGATTGTTGGTTTAGTAATAGTTTAGACTTATGTATCCAACCATAGTATTCAGCTTTTTTATACTCTAGTTTCCCGTTTTTTAAAATGTCGGGAGTGTATTTTATCAGGCGCAGATAATCACCTTTCTTTCCTATCACAAGGAAGGCGTCAAGGTAATCTACATCTTTAGCCTTGACATTCCCACCCGCATTATTGAAGGTTTGATTCTTTTCTCTGTCCGAGAAGACAACCCAAGGCTCCTTGTTCAAATCGGTACGCGGAGCTTTAATATTGTCTCCGCAATAGTTGAGAGAATACTCTCGTGGGATTTTCTTCACCCGTGTGAACCGGTGTACCGGACCACATGAGGCTGTAAGAAGAAGGATTCCGAATAGAATTGCAACTAAAGACTTGTTTGTATTTTTATAGGACATATCTCTGACTATTCTTAATTAATATCTGTTTGAATGACTATCAACTTATTTATACAGGATTGCGATTCTTCTATATCAATAAGTACTTTTTCTATAATAGTACTTTTTCTACCGATTATTTTCAGCCCCTGACAATAAGAGTAAAAATCATTTTTCTTACTGTTATTTATTATAACCAGAGTATTGGGATTGTTGCACAGATAAGTGCTCATTACATAGTTATAGCTGGTATTAAATGGCTTTTGATCTACTATAGCCTGTAGTTTTTCTTTTATGTCATTACCTATTATGGTAGCCACATCGGTCGAATCATTATCCATGTATTGAGGAATTATCTCTATAGTATGGATAATAGGGTATTTCGTTTCTTCGGTTCTTAATGCGATTTCATAACTTCCGGGCTCATTGTACTGGTAAATAGCGGTCTTTTCATGGGCATCTACTTTACCGGTTTCGCCGAATTCCCAACGCCATTCCTTGGATGTGCCTTCTCCTCTGAAGATGATAAATTCGCCTTGTAATGCCGATTGTGGTGCAATGATCTTAATCAATTGAAGATCATCGTCTTTCTTTGTAGGCCTCACATTAACAATGAATCTCTTTTCTAATTCGCCATTAACCGTTAGGCGGATTTGATATTTTCCGGTTTCTGAGAATATGTATTGCCCTCTTTGCTCGGGAGAGGTATCTCCGTTACCAAATTCCCAAAGCCAGTGGTCTGCTCCTGTTGTACTATCTGCAAACGATACAGGGACTCCCACTTCGATATCCAAAGGACCTACATATGCATGTATTTCTCTGGTTGATGTATAGTGGCGCACTAAAAAGGATATTGCGAGGATAATGACGATCGCTATGATGACTACATAAATCCGGTGATTAAAAAGCTTTGGCATGGTTATTTCTTTGTGTTTTTTAATTCGTCCATTTTCTTTTGAAGTCCGATTTCACATTCTTCAAGATTCTTTCTGAAACTAGCTATATTTTGCTGTTTACTCCATAGTTCCTTTTTGTCGGCAAACCAAAGATTGTAAAATCCTGATACTTGGTAGAATATTTTGTAACGTGCGTCGTGACTATTATCGTCATAAAGACTTTTGAAATCGTTCAGGTAATACTTAATGTCATTTTCTTCATAACTGGCATTTATACCGGGATTAAAATCCTTAATCTTATTATAAATGGAATCGACTATAACCATCTGATCACTTTGTATATGTTGAAACTGGCGAACACGATCCATCTTGGCAATAACAAATTCTTTTCGGGTACTTGCCTTAGCATCCGAATAATAGAACAGACAAAAGCAACAAGCAAAAGTCGTTGTTAAGAATATTAGGGAAACGTATATAAATCCGAAGGTTTTTTCCCTTTGGTTTTTAGTGTTTTTATTTTTGTGTTCCATACTTTATTGGTTTAAGGTTATGTTTCCGATAGTTAATCTACGTGAGGTCTGTTTGTTTTCTTCTACACATTTGAGTAAGTCTGTTCTGACCAGTTCTTCTTCGACTTTAGATATGCGTATAGAGTCTTTTATACTCAGAAAGGTATTGACTTCGCTCATTAATTTCTGAAAAAGACGTATGTCCCGACCGTTCATATCTTCCATCGAGGCAATGATATCCTGCTTACGTTTACTGACAGTATGTTGTAACTGGACATCGTTCAAATTCGTATTAAACAAGTTCATATACAGATACAGAGAATCGATCTTACCTATGAGTTCAGTTTGTTGGACATAGGTTTTGTCATACTCTTCTGTTTTTTCGACTATACGATTCACTTCTATATTGGAAGTTTTGGTGTAACAGAAGTATATTAATACTCCTGTTATTACACAGGTGACTAAATACAATGAGAATCGTAGGTAGCCTTTATAAATTTCTTTGTTGTTTTGAGCGCGCATATAATTTGTTTTTTGAGAATTATTCTTTTTCGTTTATTAGGGTTAACATTTTAAAATACACTCATAGGGTATTTCATTCTCTATCTTTCGGATAGTTGTTTCAATGGCATTTAGGTAAATCATAACAGGAATTTTCTCTGGTTTTTGACGCAAGTAACCACTACGATAAATATCGAAAGCGTTCTAGGAATTAAAGGAAGATGCTGGCGTATTATATTATCACCTTGGTTTTGAAAATCATACTTATTCCCGTTTTCATATAAATAACGTTTCGGTTTCTATTGTGTGGTAGAATAGAAATGTTATAATCCTAATTAGCTTTTAGTCATTATGTTTACTTTCTTACTCTTCATTACCCACTCCTAAATCATTGATTGATTCTATTTTTCTGGTAGCCACATGCTTAACTAATTGCCCTTCTTCAGCTTCGGATGATAAAAATAATAGGTAATAATACTCCGATTTATTTTTATTTTCTACAAAATCTGACCATTTTTCCATTCTTAAAATAATATCAGATTTTCCGTCTCCGTCATAATCAAGAGCCGAGATAAGTTCACATTCAAAAATGTATTTATATTTTAAAAGAATCTGAGATATATTTCCATCTGAAAATGTTATTTCGTTAAGTTTATTTTGTTCTTTATCATGTTTTAAATCTATAAAGGTCATTACTTTTTCATCCTTTTTCCATCGGCTAATGTCTTTGGTATAATCTTCCTCATCATTATATACGTCTTCGAAGTCACCTGGCAGCTCTTCGGCAAACCACTCATCAAATTTCTCGTTGTAGGATTTAAACCCTTTGAAAAAATAAGTATTGCTTGCATAGCCCGGCTCAATATGTATTTCTTTATCTAATACGGGCATAGTAGTAGCAGATAATATTGCTGCATATGTACTTCCAAAGTTACCTTCGCCAGTATATATGTATTCTTTTTGATAACCTTTAATAGTATCTTCTATAGAGTGAAACTCCAATTTGGAATGCCTATTTCCCTTCTCTTTATATTCTACTAACCATTTACTGCCAATTTCCAGAGGCAAATAATAATTATCTTTATTTAATGGAGATAAGTCATAACCATTGTATGAATAATTATCAGGATTATCTGTGTCAAAAATTGCAGCACCTTTATCTGTTACTATAGTTTTATTCTGACCTTGGCAGGATGCCTGCACTAGGCAAAATATAACTATAAAAAGGATACGTAATAACTTTGTTTTTCTCATATATTTCGTAAAAAACAGATCATAATTCTTCTCCCATTTCTACTGCTTGCAAGTTATACTCAGGAATCATAGTATTATTATCACTCACAATTGTTTTTGTAGCCACATGTTTTAATAACTGACCTTCTTCGGTCTCCGACGATAAGAAAAGCAGATAAGAAGAATAGTATGTTGTTTCAGTTATCTTCCCAATTTCAACTTCAGTGGTGTTAGATATACTGATTACAATATCACTCAAACCATCCCCATCCAAATCGACTCCTGAGCGTATTTGGAAGAAATTGTAAAATTCTCCATTACAGGGATATTTCCGGACCAATACTTGCTCAATAGTACCATCAGTAAAACTAATTTCATGAATATCGTCTTTCTCATATGAACATTCGTTTAAAGAATATTCTTTGTCACCTCGTTTCCATGAATGATAGGTTTTTAAATAACCGCTACCTTCTTTCATACCCTGCATCTCATCATAAGAAACAGAATTTTCAATATCCTCTGGTAGATGAGTATTGTGCGTTTTAAATCCCTTAAAGAGCATCATATACTCGGGAGAGCTATTATGTATACTTCCATCATCGAATATGGGCATTGTAATATAACGCTTCTTTCCTTGTATTACTTTGAAAGAAGAAACAGTATCTGCTATGATATGCTTTTCCAGGGTAAATATTCCTTGTCTACCAAATAAATCACCTTGTTGACCCTTATAGTATAAGACCAACCGTTCATCACCGATTTCAAATGGCATGATATAATCACCATCAGTAAATGGCTGAACTTCGTAACCTTTGTACGAATAGTCGGGCAGGATAACACCTCCCAGTAAAAAGACCACATCTTGATCTGTTTCAATGACTTTATGCTGATTTTGGCAAGATGCATGTGATAAAAACAAGAAAAATAGTATTTGTATTATGACTGCTTTCTTATTCCCCATTATTCACTCCTAAATCATTGATTGATTCTATTTTTCTGGTAGCCACATGCTTAACTAATTGCCCTTCTTCAGCTTCGGATGATAAAAATAATAGGTAATAATACTCCGATTTATTTTTATTTTCTACAAAATCTGACCATTTTTCCATTCTTAAAATAATATCAGATTTTCCGTCTCCATCATAATCGAGAGCCGAGATAAGTTCACATTCAAAAATGTATTTATATTTTAAAAGAATCTGAGATATATTTCCATCTGAAAATGTTATTTCGTTAAGTTTATTTTGTTCTTTATCATGTTTTAAATCTATAAAAGTCATTACTTTTTCATTCATTTCCCATCGACTAATGTAATTGGTATGTTCATAATTATCATTATCATCATATACGTCTTCGTAGTCGGTAGGCAGTTCTATGCCAAATGACTCATCAAATTTTTTGTTGTAGGATTTAAATCCTTTGAAAAAATAGGTTACTTGCCCTGAACTTCCAACTTTTGAAGCGATTTGTATATTCCCGTCAAAAATAGGACCGATAAAAGGATAACGATCATATTTACCATATGTCATGGTATCTGTAATAGTATGAAATTTCAATTTCAAAGACCGTTCTCCATCTTCAACATATCTTACCAACCATTTACTGCCTATCTCCAAAGGCATAACATAACTTCCTAATAACAAAGGGTATAAGTCGTAGCCATTGTGTGAATAATTATCAGGATTATCCGAGTCGAAAATTGCAGCATCTTTATCTGTTACTATAATTTTATCCTGACCTTGGCAGGATGCCTGTACTAGGCACAATATAACTATAAAAAGGATACGTAATAACTTTGTTTTTCTCATAAATTTCTCTTACTTTTAAATAAATATATTTATTTATTCTTATTTATCTCGTTCCATTTAAATAACGATTCTCCCATTCTTCTATTTGATCCAGTATTTCATTATAATTTCCTATCAATATTGCTTTGTCCTGTACCATAAAACGTGCTCCCCTATCTTTGCTTGAATATAACGATAGTTTTTGATAGAATTCTACATTAAAGAATCGGCTTGTGTTTTTTATTTTAGAGCGTGTTATAATCTCTGAAAATGCAATATACAGAGGTTCTTTTTCATCAGAACGCATGTAAGGCCAGCTCAGCTCCGTTCCTTTATTGATAATTATCCTAAAAAATAAAACATAACGGGTCATATCTGTTAATTGTTCTTTTTCTTTTAAATCCCCCATTATATCTTTAAGGGGGTATTGCAAATCGATCCCCCATCCTAAATTCGGGTTCATAAAATTAACTTTTTTATGATATTCATCGTCACGCGTCTTTGAAGGCTTCAACAGGATGGGCTTGAATTCATTCATATTTGAGTCCATGACACCTCTTGGGTAAATTTCAAATATTTGTTCATAATCACTATTTTCCTTGCTATACCCACCAAATATTAAATCAAAATTCACAGCACCTGGATACATCATTTTATGATCTAAATATTTAAAATTATAATGATCGTATCCAGGGAGGTTTACCAAACCTGAAAAACCAGTCATAAGGTTGTATATCCATGCAAGCATATTGTCGAAATCTCTGAGGTCAACGCCTCTTTTCTTTTTCTCCCGTTTGCCACCTTTGTTATCCGCTTCGAAACTAAAATTGTATAAATCCTCTTCATAGATTCTAGCATAGTAATTTCGTTTGGAGCTTAGCTCGTATTTTACTTTGTAGGGGGTAAGGTCTCCGATCTTGGGTATCTCTCTTTCACCGGAGAAGATGGTGGCCCTTAGGAAAGACTGGAAATCGTCGTCGCAAATCAAGGCAACGATAATGAGTACAGCAACCATTAGTAGCATGCCCCAGACATTGCAGAGTACCAATGTATTTATTGCTGCTGCCGATAAACTGATTATATTTAAACTACCCATCAGTAGTGTAAGGGAAGCCAGCGACGAAAGGGTACCCAAAATGACAGCAACACAATTTCCTATAGTAGCGTTTTGGTCTTCTCTCTTTATACTGGCATGCATATCCATAGCAGCACCTACGGTCCCACTAATGGCAGATATAGTGCTAAAGGCTATGGAGACCTTTGCTGCTCCCCTGATAAGAGACCTTGGACTTATTCCCATCCGGCTCGAAAATGATTTGACCTGATGCCTTTTGAGTGAGCCCACAATGTCAGAAACAATATTACCAAAATCGGCAATATGCCCCGTTGCAGCGGTCAAGTCTCGAGCTTTGACCGAATCTTCTTTGCTTATCTTTACATATATATCGATAAGGCTTACAACCGACAAGATAAGCATGGCACCCTGAAATTCCGCCGAATTGAATACGTCGCCAATGACATCGAAAGTAGGTTTTCGGAAAAAAAATCCTTTGACCTTGACGCCTTTTATTTCGTTATAGCGTGCATTTAGACGTGCCCTATGCCCGTTCAGTTCATTCAGTTGGCTATTACGAGTGTTGATTTCACCTTGCCTTTGTCTTATTACCTCATTATGTCCATTTATTTGGTGGTCTATTTGCCTTATAGACTCATTTTTATTTTCTATTTTTGTATCTGCTCGATTTACTTTATTTCGGGTATGTTTTTGCTCTTTTGTAATTTTTACTTTTTCTCTCTCTAATCTCTCGATTTCGGCTTTTCTGTCTGCTATCTCTTTATTTGTGTTCTTGTTCTGTTCTTCGATTTCGGATATCTGTTTGTTATATTCTTCTATCTGTTTTCCAAAAATAGATACGCTCTTACGAGACGAGTGTTCGGCATAGACACTGTTTTTTGATATGTCATTTTCGATGTCTTCGAGCGTTAAGTCGCGGATTTCAATTGCTTTACGGCCATCGTTATTGGCAGAGATATTATTTTGCATTTGTTGCAAAAACTGTTTTTCAAGCTTTTGAAGATCAGCCAGCTTCTTCTGATTCAATACTTTGCCTTCAGCCGATTTGTCAATATTGGCTTGAGTCTTATTTTTTCTATTTTGGGCTTTTTCTATTTGTCGGTTTGATGCATCTACATCTCTTTGGGCATTGTCCCGGGCTTGAGTGTTTTCATCGATCTGTCCCTGATTAGCTGTTATCTCATTTTGTATAGAGAATCTGTCCATTCTGATTTTGGTATCCAGATATTTATACCATGACACATAAGTGCTGATAGCTATTGCAATAGTTTTTGCGTAGGCTCGTCGCTCATCTGGGGGTATTTCATTGTGACCTATTGTTTTATTCATAAGTGCGCGTATCAATCCCTGGCTTTCTAAACTGTCGAAATCGAAGGTATCGAGAGTGGCATCTTTCTCATCTTCGCTTTCTTTGAAACCACACTTAAATATGATAGGATTCCATTCGTCAACACGATCTTCGAATTCCTTTTCTTTTTCTTCGGAAAATTCTATATCTAAATGACGGTCTTTTCCCCTGATGGGATTACACATCTGAATAGCTATACTTGCCATTCTGCTTTTACCTTGAGCAATAATAAAATCGATACTTTCCATATAATCGAACAATACGACTTGAGAATCTAACCATTTCATCATTGTTCCTAATGAGTCTCTTAATTTTAAGATAGAATTGCGATGTTCTTCCCGTTCTTTGACGGCTAGTATTTTGGTGAGTTTCTCATATTGAAGACAATCTCTGTATTTCTTGTATTTCTTACATAGTTCTCCTGGTTTAAGTTTCTGCTCCTTCTCGAACTTTTTTATATCCTCATCTACTTCTGCTATTGTCTCAAATTCTGGAGTGTAAAACATTTTGTAAAGCAGGAGGGTTGATGTAAATAATTTCTGATAATCTTCATTTACAGGATCATTCTTTCTTTCTTCGGCTATTGCTTTGTTTACAGCCATCTGGATTTCTTTTTCTTCCCTTTTTTCTCTTTCTTCGTTGCTTTCTTCTTTTTTCTTTTCATCGCTAAGGGGTACCTCCTTACTGGCTCCTAATTCCTGCAAAGCACTTTCTAATATTTCATCAGGTGATAGCTGGGTATTGAGAGATGCTATTAGGGAATCGAAAGTTGCATTTTCCATTCCCAGATCTTCTGCAATATCATCGATTGCCCCCAGCGGATCGTGAAGTGTAGCATGAACATAAATAGGTTTTAATTTATTTTTCGAATCATTCGAATTGTTTTGCTTACTGTTATTTGCATCAGAGGCTGGTTGTATGATTATCTGCTTGAACTCAGGGTTGTTACTAACAATTATTTCTGTAGACGTGATTGGAGGGGGCGACATAGTCTGTCTATCACTTATTAAGAAATTAGTTATCGTATTCATCCCAAATTTTTGTTCTTCCCATTTGTTATGTTCATTTCCTGTTTTAATAAAATAGTTGAAATGATCTCCTAGTGAGAAATGTTCAGCAACCACCTCATCGTCAAATGGATTTTCTTTTGTGTTAGGGTTTGTTTTAAAGTGTTCGTAATAGACTTGTAAATCCATATCATTGAACCTTTTATCCCGAAGTTTTTCATATTTGTCATCCAAAAGAGTCTCTATATAACTCATTGCCCACTGATGTTCGGAATAGGCAAACATTGCTTTATAGAGTTTATTATCTTTTTTATCAAACTCATTATTTTGCCAGAGATCATTGTATTCTTGGTTATTGGACGATCTTTTATCCCAATCAGTTTTGGCATTATTGGCCTTATATTCCATAAGATCAATTGCAATGGGCCCCAAATTTCCATCGACAATCGAATATTCCGACATTTTCTTTTCATCAGCATTGAAGACATACAGATAACCATTCCTTATTGGTCTACGTACCCATTTATAGTTCGGTATTTGAGGAAGAAAGTTGAACTCTGAATCCGCAATGTCCAACGAGGATTTATTGTGATAAGATACGTAAGGCATTTTAGCCAGTTCGTTCTTGTCTTGTAAAATAAGTCCCCATCGATATAGGAAGCGCATACGTACTATCCCTGTCAAAATTTTCAGTTCGGGACCTCTCACAGATTCATTTTTATCTCCTTGTGCGGTAAATATTAAATTTTTCATATCTTTCTATTTATCCTCGTCTTTTTTAGTTTCCCATTCTACTTCTACACGACCATTTTCTACAATTCCCTTGATTTCATCAATTATTTCGTCGCTTCCTTCTTTATAAATCTTAAGAACAACTTCGTCTCCATCTTCATAACCCACGGTATCTGCCGAAAGAATTACTACTTTCTCATAATCACTATCCCTTATAACAGTACTTTCCTTTCTCCATTGTAGATTGAATACTCTTGGCACCGGATTCTCCGGATTCTCGGCACTCATCGGGAATCCGCCGGATATGGTTACACCGGGAACACCATCTAGTATAACACCACCATGTTCGGTCATGCTTCCTACGATAGCCACTTGTTCTCCATCGATAAATACTCCAGGACTGCCAATCGTGATAGAGTTCGGTTTGGGACTTCCGGTACAAACGCATTTGCTTCCTTTGATAGCAACAGGTATGCCGTTTATAGTCACTCCATCTACTCCTTTTGTAACAGTTCCGCCAACGTGGGGCTTAGGACCGTCAGACATTGGACAGATATGTTTATTTCCCACAACAACTATTGGTACTCCCATAACTATACAATTTCTATTTTATGACTAGCTCCGCTTACTTTGGTCGATTGACCTTTTATTGTCGTATCCGTTCCAGATATTTCCATATCGGAAGCACTCGTAATCTTTGCTGACTGCCCCTCGATCTTTATATCTACTTTAGCTGTAATATCTGTTGAACCAACCGATTTTATCTGAATATCGCTTTCGGTCGCTATATCTACGTTAGCTTGTGCCCCTATATGGATTTCGGCCATTGCATCTGCTTTTATTGCGGCTTCGGCTCGCATTTCGATATTCTCTGAAGCTTCCATTTTAATATTTTTAGCTGTGAGGGTAATTGTTTCGGAAGCTGTAATTTCAATATTTTGACCTTTAGTATCCAATCGTATGATATTACCATTAGCATCCTTGATTGTTATATTAGCTGTATCATCAGCATCATCAAATTCGATAGTATGTCCGCTTTTGGTTATTATGCTCTTAATATTGTTATCATTACCACCGCCTTCAGTATTTTTTCCGTGAAACATGCTGCCCATCACATATGGAAGATTCGGATCGCCGAATTCGAAGCCGACCATTACTTGATCTCCTTCTTCAGGAATAAAGACCATTCCTCTGTTTTTTTCAACAATTCCTGTCTTTTTATTACCATATCCGGCCAAGCCTCCGGCATCAGGTGTCATTACACGCAGCCATGTATCGCTTACCCTGTCCTGGGCAAAAGGAAATTCCACTTTAACACGTCCTTGTTTATCCGGGTCGTCATTCTTAATGACGGTTGCCCTAACTGAATTAGCAACAGGCATTTTTACATCGGCAACAGGGAAGAATTTCAGGCTGGCAGGGATCGCCTCGAATTCGCAACTATATCTATGATTTTGATCTATTATATGTTTCACTCTGACTATTCGATAAGTACCCAGTTCGCTGCTTTCTGACATGGCTTCGGGCATCAGTATCTTAAGAAGTCTTCCAATACGCGGTGCACAAGTTTTGGCTTTACCTTCGATATAAATTGTTCGGGCGGCATTTTGTGTTTTGCTACGCATAACCATTTCATCTAAAACACCTTTATCTTCGACAGCCATGCAAGAGGGTAGGAGTGTCGGACGGTCTGTTACCAAGTCCTTTGCTCTTTGTGCAGCCATATCAATAAATTCATTCGAATTTTCTATCGTATCCGGTGATTCCTGCTTGATGGTATCGTCCTTGCTAGCTAAATACTGATATTTAGTGAACGTGTTAGGTAATAAACGAGAACCAAATCGAATGTTGGTAATCTCCCTGTCGTACATTACTTCCATTGCTTCCCAATCTTTATACTGTCCGAATACCAGATCCATACCTGTATAAAAGAGAGTTTCTCCGGATATGGCCGATATGCGTTGTAAAAACTCCCAGTCGCTTTCGTAGTATTGCATCAGAAAGTTTATGGGTGCATCGTGCGCCGGCTTATTAACCTTAGATAGAGTATTATTTTTTATACTGTCAGTGACTTCTTCAAATACCATCTGAAGTGTCATATTGGCAAAAATGTCAAGACGCTTACCCCTTTCCAGCAGAATGGTTGTACTTGAACCTTCTATAACCAGATACCCGTGTTTTCCTTCCTGTCCCTCATTATAAACATTGTCAATGACACCCCTGAATTCATAGGCATTTCCACTGTCATCACCTTGTTGCAAGTCTATGTCGAGCTGTTTACCGATTAAGGCTATTTGCTCTAAAGGACTGCCTAAGAAACTCTTTTTCATTACGTCATAATCCAATACCACAACAAATTTATGGTGCTGACCGAATGCCTGGTCAAGATTAAGCGATACGATTTCGAGTTCTTTTCCTTCGATATAAACTAAAGCATTGGTAATATGTTTTTCGTCTATTAAATTCTGTGTTGCCATAACTTCTTATTTTATGAGTTGTTTAATTATAAAGTTGTATTAATACCTAGATATGCAGTGTGATCTTTACCCGATAGGCGAAATTTAGTTTCACTTTCGTGTAGCTTATATTTGATTATCACATTACGGTCAAAAGGTATTGTCAGGTTTATGAGTTCCTTCAGTATTAAATCGTTTTTTTTCTTCGATTCGAACAGCTTCATCTTGTCAAGGTTTATTGGTCCGACAGTAATTACTAAATCGGGATTCTCATATTCAACACTATCTCCCAATACCGAATTTATGCCCAAACTCCATTCTTTCAATTTCACTTTTCTTTCAGGAGCCAGTTCGAGTTTAGATTTTCCCCCTTCGCATATACTTACAGGACAATCGAGTATTAAACCCATAACTCTGGCTATTAAATCCAAGTCTCGGGAGACCTCTGATAATATGGGTATTATTTTTATAAAAAGTAATGCCTGTCTGGTCGATAAGTGTTTTACTATTGTCCATTGTTGCTTTAATATATCAGTCAGATTACTATATAAATAAGCTTTATCGAATTTTTGTTCATAGGCTTGCGCATCTACCAATATCTTGTCAATAGCCATTTCAAAAGGTTGGAAAAATTTTCTGGAGATCAATTCTTCGTTCCGGTGGCTTCTTATTTCATGGATGATATCATCCTTTGTTTTCTGGCTTTTGCTATTTGATGGCTGATGGAATAGTCCTTCAGGCAATGAATCGTAAATACTTTCTCTGTTGGTGTAAATAGATAAGTATTTCATCATATCGAAACTGGAATAATAATTTCCTATTTTTTCAATATCTTTAGATACACCTCTTTTATCCCCTTTATGTCGAATAATCAGAACCTTATCCGCATCCATAGTATTGCTTATCAGTCCGGAAGCTATCGCCTCTGCCCTGAAATCTGACTCAATGCTGTTTATATTGGATAATTTCTCTTTTTTCATACTGATCAGTCTAAAATAGTCCAGCCACCCGAAGTATTTTTCTTAGTCTCTTGTTGGTACATCCGTTCTGATACGACAATATTTTCTTTGTGCTGTCCTACATATTCAAGTGTACTCAGCTTAATCCATAATTCAGATATAATTCGCATGAAAGATTCTACTTGTATCATGACTGGTCGTATACTGTTGTGGTCATAAATGATACTAAGTGTATTTGCCAGTAATTCTTCAAAAGATCCCGGCGTAACATCACTCCATTCGTAGAAATATTTCAATAGTTCCTCTTTTTCTGTTTTACTGATAAAATTCAGGCTGATAAAACAGGTATGAGCTAATGTAGAGAAATAATTTACTATATCAACCGGAAGTGCATCGCGTCCTGTATTACGGTACAGAAAGTAGATAGAAGCGATGTAACGCATCATGTTTTCACACATGGTATTTATATGATATGCAAGCGGAGAATTTTGCGGCCTGTTCTTTATTTTGGCTATGATAATCTTAGAAGCTCTCTCTATATCATTCATACAAACACCAAAGCTTTCATAATATCTTAGCAAATCGGGATGGCTACTCATACTGGTACATGCAGGTATAAAACTTGTATCGACTTCATAACGTCCTCCATGTTGGCGTATACGCCCTATTACTAAATGATACATACCTAATTGATCATAACTGATCTGCCCCTGCATCGCAATAGAAAGCTGATAATGTTCGGTGACATCGGGATGTCGGGGCGGGTTATCCTTTTCATTAGGAGAACCTGCTGGAATACGTTCGAAAGGGTCTATCGAGAGAATAATATCCCAATGTCTCGAACCCGAATTATCCTGTTCTTGTTCATTGTCGAACGAATGTGTATACATTATATAATCCGAATGTCCCGGATTGTAAGATATTCTGTACCCTCCGATGGTAATGGCATTACAACTTCTTAGTTTTATCTCGACTTTTCCTGTTATCCTTTCACTTATATCAAACTCACTGGATTCACTTCGTCTATCAGGTGATGGTAAAAGACCATAATTAAATCCGTTTAAACGGGTAGCCAGATTATCGCCTAAACGTTCGATAAAATAGTTCTCCATTTGTTGGAGATGGGTATAATTAATGCCCATGCTCGCCTGCCAGTTCGCCAGCCAATATCTATTTTCTTTCATCAACCTTTATATTATATGTTACTATTATCATTATATTATCTGTATCTCTGTTTTATCCAAAATCGCTATCGAACGCTGTATTTTCATGTGTTTTTTCATCAGAGGTGTTTTTTTGATATTTAACGCGTTTGGCAATAATGACATCTTCCTCTTTTATCTTATTCTTGGCAAATGACAGGTTAGGGTCAATATACCTTTTGCGTCCAAGAACTGATGTGCTTACGTAGAATATCCATCCATAAGTACTTTGTCTATCAGTATACGTAATTGGGCTTAAGGGTGACTTTTTATTGTAATCATCAATAAAGGTTTTGAACCAAGGGCCGAAAGGGGTTATTTCGGAAGATTTGGCTTTGATATTTAAAGGCTCAGTATCTGAAACTTGTTTAAATATTTCCAGTTCTACAACAATGACCTTACTGCTGTCAAAGTCATCTTCTGTAATTACTCCCGATTCTTTATTGTATGACCATATAAGATAGACTTCGAGTGGGATATCCATAAAAGTTCGATATGTTTTCAAGAATAAAGATGGAAAAATAAAGGGTAGAAGACAGGTACATGCCCATAATCCATATTGTAGTTCGTTACATAGATTGAATACCAGCGAGAAAAACGCAGCACTAACAAGCAAAAGGATAAAGACTATCAGAAACTCCACAAAATAAGGCTTTTCTTTAAAATCGTCTATTACTTTTTCTAGAATGACCAGATTATAATATCCCAGAATCAAGTATAGTGCCATTAATCCAATATAGGCATAAGGCATGAACCAATAATCGATGAATCCCAGTAAAGCCGGGGCTATGAGTATAATACAGGCCAAAAGGAAATAAAATATGACCTTTTTGTTGCTTAGTAACTTATTTTTCTTGGCAACAAAAAGTAGCACGACTCCCAGTATCAGTCCGATTATGGGCATCAATAAGTACATTAATACGAATTTTCCAAAAAACAATTCCATCCTTATATTTTCTTAATTAGGTAATATCTTGTTTATAAACACTCTATAATTATAGGTTGCCGGGGATTTTCTTTTTAATATTTGTTTAAAATATTCTTCATTTTTATCTCCTATATATTCTTCCATATCTTTATGGGGTTTTATATATACATCCGTGGTGCGGATAAAACCATTTATGGGATTATCACTTTTCATCGTTCCTTGGCAGACTTTCACTTCACAAATTGATTCATGAAACTCTTGCAGGCAAAATTCTTCTATATCATTATCTGTAACGAGTAGGTTATTTTCCGTTAAGACTTTTTTATACAAACTGTTTTTCATTTCTCCCTGTGGGGCGTATTTCCCTCCAATAGTAGGGCATAGTGTAATGATTGAGCTTCTTTGTATTGGTAAGCCGGATAATGAATTAAATATCATTCCCGCCTTTATATTATTAGCCTGCGCTCCTTCGGTTATCCAATAATCCACAAAATAGATTTCATTCTCCTTATCGGGATTGACTTGCAGATAGGTTTCTATTTCATATCGTTCTTTGGACTCGGAAAGTGTTTTTTCAAGCCGTTTTACCAGTTCTGTAATTTCAACCTGTATCTTTTTTAGATCACTTTTTATATCATTTTTATTTTTAAAGAATGATGAAATCTCGCTGTTAAGTACATCGGTGATAGTTGCCAGATATTCTGTAGCATCCCGATTATTGTAACGCTCATACCCACCTCTGCGTAGTGAATATATTCCATAACTAGTAATTTGAGTGTCATTTACGGGGATATCACAGTATCGCTTTCCCTGAGAGTCACTCACATTGCAAACTGATATGAATGATTCGTTACTAAATGTTTTCAATGGTATTACAGGTACGGATTTCTTTACTTCTCTTATTGAGGATACAAGTTTTTTGTTGACTACAGGGAATGCATTGATACTAGACTGTAACGATTCTATAACATCCGGTGTAAATCCTTGTGGGCAAGACACTTTTATCCATAATAGTGGCTTTTTCAGCTTTATTTTAATTTCTTCTGTGAAATATGTTTGTAATTCAAAGGGAAGAATCTCTCTCTTGTCTTTTATACTGTAATTTTCGGCGACAGTAAGAAATCGGTTTTTATAATGCTTTTTTACCGATTCGTTTATTTGATGGGATAAATCAAACTGAGTAAATAGGCTTTGTGTGTCATTTTCATATTCTTCATCCAAAGATAATATTCCTTTATTCATGGAGATTGCCTCGCCCTGTATTGTCCATACTGCATAAGGAAGTAGGTTTAGGTATTCTTCTTTTTTAAAGATGCCATGAAGATCAAAATAAAAGGATAGACCGGAAATATTGTCTATACTATCGTCCAATTCTAAGCCAAGCCAAAAGGTATTTTCATCGAATTTGTTCTTTTCGTCACTACGGGCATAGAATGTTTTGGATAAATCTTGATCCATACTGTACATTAACCCCTTATGGATAAAATATCGTATTTCGCCATTATAAATATTTGTATTACACACCGGATAGAATGAAAATTGTTTTTTGCTGCCTCTAGCCGAATAATTAAATTCGGAGTGGGTAGTTATCCTAAGAGCATTGTTCTGTGCACAGGCGTGTAATATACAGTGTGCAGGTTTGGCTATAACGTCAATTCCAGGAGTGAGAATTCCAAATAGTTTATTTAATATACGGTTTTCAATATTTTCTATTTCCCCAGATATCTTATATACTTCTTCTGATAAAGATTCTAAAAACAAGTTCACAACAGGATCTAGCAACTCAGTCTGACTAACACCGAGATGGTTTGCTGCCAGCTTGAGCATACGTTTCTCTATACTCTGTTTATTTATATATGGGGTGTAATTCATCATACTTTTCTCGCTACTCGGTTGATAGAGGACCTAAAAATAAATTATATTTGAAACCGCAATCTTCATTTGTCGATACAAGTTTTGCCTTAAGAAGAACTGTTACCTTTTTCTTGATCGCTGTTGTTTTCATAACCATATCTTCTCTGGTTACCTCAGTGATATGAATGGAAACAGTGATATCTTTTAAGCGTTGTTCGAAATTCTTTACAGCCGATAATATATGCCCGGTGAAATCTTCTTCCCACTTTTTTCGCGAAACAACACGCTCGAAATCCATATCCCATATCCCGCAACCAAAACTTTTATTGAATCTATGCTCCCCGGGGCAAGTGGTCAACAACAGCCCGATATGTTGGTCGATAGATTCCTGTTCTGTACACATAGGCATCTCGCTACCGGCTCCATCGATAATGGAATCAAATCTGATTGGCAATTTATAGCATGTTTTTTTCATCTGTTTTCTATTCTGTTTCTTCTTGGCGTTGCGTTTATAGGACTGGCGTTAAATGTTCTCGGCGTTTTGCTAACTCTGAAAGGAGACTTGCGTTTCCTCATCGATGCCTGTGCCGGATTATCTGTTATTAGGTTACGGAATATTCCTAGTTCTAATGAATTCGTTACCTGAAGACAGTGTATTGTTTGAATCTGTGCCATCGTACTTCTACATATGGCTATAATTGCAATATATACAAGCTGTTTATTCCAAACATCCCTTTTAACAAGATGCAAATCCAATAAGTATAATCCCGTAGCCAATTGTTTTGCAAGAGAAAAAGAGTTATAACTGTTTAATGGTTTAGGAATATAGTATGCAGTACTAGTAGAATTATCTTTTTGGATATCTACTTTCTTGACATGTCCCCATCTGGCTACGCGCCCCGAACGCCATATATCCAATTTGAGTCGTAGATATAAATCCGTTACTGTATATTCCTTGTCATTAATCATATCTCAGCTTTTCCAATTGTTTTCAAATTCTTCATTCCCCACTTTTATTTTGTGAGGCGAAATAATCAAGGTTGTCAATGTTCCTGCTCCTTTCGGATTCAGGGTCTTATGATAACTGATGCAATAAGCGTCCTGAAAAGTTATGATTAATGAAGCCCCTTCTGTTATTTTACTCTCATTTGCCAAAAATCTTATTTCTCCATCTCTTTTTTCGTGGGGATTCATCATCCATAAATTGATCCATTGATCGGGAGCCTCACTGATTGTTAGTGTCAAAATTCCCCCGTAAGTATCGCTGTCTGGTTTATTTTTGTCATTAACATCCTGTCTGAATTCCAAATCAAATTCTTCCAGTATATATTTCTTCTTCATGAACCGAAATTCGGTTACCATAACAGGCATATTCTTACCATAGAAGAGTTTGCCTTTTCTGAAACGATCAAAGAATCCCATCAGCTCCAACGGTTTATATATTCAACATCGCCTACAATCATACGTTGGGCATTAATAGAAAGTAAAAGAATAACATTTTCCTTATCTTCGTTTGGTTCGTAATGCATTCTTAAACCCACTAGACGTCCTTCTTCGAAGTAAATTTTATCTACCGATTCTTCATGAGCATCGTGAATCATTATTTCCCCATTATATTTTTTACCACTGTCAAACGCCCATGATAATAATTCGGCAGTGGGTAGCATTGGTAGTGCAATTCTTATATTTCCTGCCAGTACTTCCGTGCGGACTTTCCCTTGTTTGGTAATGCCTTTATCGAAGGAATACTCACAATGTAGCAAGTCGTAGTTCTCGAAATAAAGATTTTGAATATTGTCTTCTTTCGGTTTACGAAGTTTGAAAATGCCTTTACCGTCCATATATTAATCAGGGTATTTTATATTTAATGCTTTTAATTATTTTTTTCTTTATTTAAATCTCAGCTTGGATTCCCATTTTAGATATATTCCAATCTGGTAAACAACTATCTTTATTGATTATGATATAATCTTCCATCATATCGGTAATAACGTATCCATTATATAGTTGTCTTGAATCTCTCCACTTTGCAAAATCAAAATTCTCTGTTAAGTCTGGTGATTTATTAATGTATAACGAACATATTTGAAACTCATTTAAAATGTTATAAATTAGCTGAGTATTAGATGTATCCGTTTCTTTTAATCTAATAATTCCTTTGTCGGAAGTTAATTCTGGATAATATTTATAATATGGTTCAATATTTCTATTATATTCTCTATATCCAAAAAAGATATAATAACATACTGAATCAGAAAAGCGTAAGTATTTCAAAATATCTTCCAACGCTACAAGTCCTAAATCTTCTGAAAAACTTATACAAATCTCAAAAGTTCCCTGATTTCTGATATGTTTTATTCCTATCATATTCTTCTATTTCATAGATTGGATTGTATTATTTCTTTAAATATTCCTATACCTAATCCATTCTAAAATCATAATTCATTAGCAATGTTAACTCCTCTAATAATAAAATTTAAGTTCTTAAATATCTGTATGTCATAATTGTATTTAGATAGAAAAGTATTAAGTTCATCAGGCATTTTCATATTTCCTGTAAAACCATCTTTTCGTAAATGATAATCATCAGCGAGCCTTGTAAAAAACAAATCATTATTATATCCATTAATGAAATTGTTCTGATATAATCGATAAAGTTCTTCTTCAATTAAATTCCATTTAAGCTTTTTCGTTTTCAATAATGTATTATATAACGAATAGTAATACACTACAATGGTTGAAACCTCGTCTTTCGGCAATATATTTAAGCTCGATATAATTTGATTATTGTCAGCCTTTGATAATGATATATCAATAATAGCAGGATTGTTATTTCCATTTACTATTTCATTATCTGCCCACTTAATAATATTTTCAGAGCTTAGATAACCCATTAAATATCCTGAATATAAGAATACACACTTATCTACCATAATAGAGCATTATTTAAAAAAGCCTGGAGCTTCATGAAAAATAGTTCTAGTCCAAGGATTAATACCAATACTAAAATATTTATCACCAATTGCTTTGTTGAAATATACCGTCTTATAATTTTTTATACCTATTTTCCCAGTTTTTAATATTTCATTAGATAAAAAAGTTGTTCCTCTATGTCCTGCATCTAATTGACCCACTCTCGGTCTAGCAACATCATACCATCCAGGGTTAGAAATTCTTGGATGAATATTAAAATTATTTCGTTTTAAATACTGCTGAACATATAAACTTCTTGAATTATAAAAAGCAGAACCTGTGGGAATTTCTCTTATCAGGTCGAGTGATTTCATTCCACCAGATGCAGCAACACCAGACTCTAAAACCATAGCATCTGCCAACGCCAAACAGAAATAACCTACACCATCGCTATAATTTTGAATTCCATCACCATTATATCCTCTTTGGAAAGAATCTAGCGATGTTCTTAGATTTGCCCAGACTGGAATTACAGCCTCTGCTCCAGTAGGACGTCCTATGTGATATTTTACATTCCAGAAATGGATATAATTAGGATCGCTTGGATCGAAACACGCGAAATACATCTCTATTTCTTTTCTGACTGCATATGCCACATTATCTTTAAAATCACTTTTTTTTAGGGTCTCACTTTCAACTTTTTGTTTAATTTTTGTGAACTCTTTTTGGTAAAATGTTTTTGGGTTACTTACATCTATAAGAATCATTGACGGATTAGTGATAGGAAAAAGATATCCTGTTTTCTCTAGTCTTGCATACTCTTCGGCTTGGTAATAGGATATTATGCTTTTCAAAAGCAGATTTTTTACATTGCGTTTAATCTGTCCATTTTGTATGCTAGATTCTGCTTGAAGCTGTCTGTTTCTTGTATTTATACCATTATTTATGGACTCACATACAAAAGGAGTTATGGATTCATGATATTTTATTTCAGTCTTTAGACCAAATTGAGAAAATCTGTTAACCTTATTGGAAGAGGTAGATGTTACTGTCACTTCGGGTAAGATGAACGTGACTTTTCCATCTGAATATAGGACATAACCTTTGTAAGATTCATTATTATTCACTTTTTCCCAATATTCTTTCTCCGAAATCATCGGATATTCTTCCTTTTTATTGCTCATTCCACCCAAAAATTATCGTGTTCAACATCGTTAATCATTAATCTTTCAGGAGAAAGTATCAAGTTGGTTTGCAAACCGCCTGACCCATTTACAGTTCTAGTAAAATTAATACAAGAAGCATTAAAAAATTGGACTCTAAGTGGAGCGTTGCTTGTTTGTGTTTTGAAAACAATCTGTCCATTTTTTTTTATTCCCGACTTCAGTACCCAATCATAAATTGACTCAGGAACAGTTTCGCTAAGTATTATCATCACTTGGCCACCCATAGTCTCCGTTTCGGGTTCTCCTTTGTCATCGGTAGGTTGACTAAACCCAATTCGAAATTGTTCAACCTCATATTCTTTGCCATCAAGGCAAAACCAAACCGTTACATTTGAGTCAATGTGAGGAAAATTGAATAATTTGTCTATATTATCTAGCATAACTATATTATTTTACACATTAGTCCATCGGTTCTCATGTATTGTTGCACCAATAAAAATTTTCTTTGCACTCAATACCAATGATGTTGTCATATATCCATCCCCTGTTTTTATATAGCTTATCTCCATAGAAACACATGCAGCTTTATCAAAGAATATTTTTTCTTGTGGAATACCAGCATCATCACAAAAGACAATTGATCCGCTTTCATATTTTCGTGGATTTAATGCCCAAGTGATTATATCTTTAGATGGCAAGGTCGGAATATCTATTTCGATAACTCCACCTACAGTATCAGATTGAACCTGTCCCTTGAAATCGATACTTTTCATAAATGAGTAATTGCAACGAGAAAGTTCGTATGCATCTCGAAATAAATTGTATGAATTGGTATCAGTTACTGATCCTATTCTTAAATAGCTTTTATGTGTAAACATTGTTTTTGTTTTTTCAGCACGGACTAAAACTCCATTAAGGAAGTTTTAGTCCCTCAATGCTTCTTATTGTTGTTCAACCTCTGTATTCCATGCATTTTCATCTTCGCCTTTTGTTCCGTCCATCTTGATAACAAAACTTTTAGCTGGGAAATAAGGAGTTATATGAAGATCAAGATAAATACGATCTTTTTGGTTAGGATCACGCTCGAAACGAACTATCTTGAATTTTTCGATCAAACGGTCCGGACCTTGTACACCATCCAAGAATTTGATAATTTGGCTTCTAAGATCTCTTTCAGTCTTTCCGCTCCAGTTCTCAAATGCTCTGCGGTTTAAGAAATCGAATAAAACTTTCATGATATAGTCGAATACACGAACTACTGAATAAGTTTGTAACCCTAGGTTATCTCCATTGAATAATGTTTTTCCTGAGAATGCCATTACTTTGCCATACTCGTTTACCATCGGGATTAATCCCATTTTGTCTAATTGAGATATTTCGCTTTTCTTTAAAGGGAATACCACGCTGTCCACTTCATTGATACCACCATGTTTTTTTCCGGCAGTAATCTGAGACATTAGTGTTCCGTATACTTTTCCAGCAAGTGCAGCAGCAGGAGACACACGCAGATCTTCTTCTTCTCCCAGTTCGTTATATTTACCTCTACCGATTAGCCAGTTACAAGCCAAGCAAGTATTTGCTTTATAAGCTTCACCCGATGCTAGTCCGGCATTAAAGAACATATCGACTACATCATCGGGTTTGTCCAAATCCATAAAATCGGTATATAGTTGAGCTTTGTTATCGTATGCAATTTTTGACCATTTATCGATAACTTTCGCACCACCTAAATAACCCGGAATAACCAACAGTGAATAGTTGTTGCGTAAATCCAGCTTATCGTAATTCTGTTTCAATTCGTTAGCCACATAGTCAATAAAACGCGAATTGTCCAGATCGGTAACTTGCTCTGGTGAAGCATTTACGATCGTGATATTGGTCAATTTATCAGACTCTGTATTTTTGTAAAATAGCATCACGTTGCGGTAAGACTGTTCTAAATCTTTTACTGATTCTACAGCAGCTAATTGATTTTCTGCTAGTAATTGTGATACCGCTGTTGATTTTTCTTGCGATTTGTCAAGCATTTCGCTGATTGTTGCCGAAGATGCCAGCATGTCAAGCCATAGATTTATATTGTTACGTAAATCAGCTCTCTGTGCTTTGCTACCTTCCTCTATTAAGAATGCTCTCTTTCTGGCTTTGCGCTCAGGACTCATTGCTGCAATACCGTCCACAGCCGATTCAAGGAAGTTGAATCCACCAAATTTTGCTAATGTATTTATTGCCTGATCCAGCGATTCGATAGAACTCGCCTTTTTGGTCACTTTTACTTTTTCGGCAACATCTTGTTGCACTGCTTCTTTCTCTGCCATTATAATTTATCTTTTATATTGATATATTTTCAACCTCATCCATTTCTGCCAATACACCTTGTAAAGCAGCTACAAAAGCAGCTTTTGCTTCAGGGTTCTCTAAAGCTCTTTGCAATACCTTATTCGAACGTAGTTGTTTCGTAAGGTTATCATAGAAATCTTTCTCTGTGCTTACTCCTTTTAGGAAAGGACTTTGGGCAGTCATATTTTTTACAGAAAAGTCTCCTACACTGGCAAAACGAAAGGTTTCATTCACCGGTTGTCCATCTGCATTTTGAAATTCTATATCAGTTTCTGGTTTATAATGAGAGAAAACTTGTTCTATAGATGTTAATCCTGTTACAGCAGCTGGATTAATAGGTTCGTCGGATGTCAGTTTTTCGACAAGCATTGTCCTGTTTTCAGGGATTGCGGAAATGGCTTCAGAGGCATCTATTTTGACCTCATTACCACCGATTTCATAATTATTTATCATATATCTTTAATTTAATGATTATCTTTGAATAATATTTCCGGAACAGATACAAAAAACAGTTGATACTTTCTTTAAGCATCAATATTCTTTCTCTGTTCGGAAATAGTTAACAGAGAGCAGAACGGAGCGGTATCTCAACAACTTTTGCGGGAAGTGGGACATCCACTCCGCTTCTGTTCTACTTTTAGTTATTTAATGGCCAGTTTTGTTCAAACTGTGCGCCACCAATTTTTAACACCTGAGCAGAAACCTCAAATGTAAGAGTCATTGGTTTTGAACCAACTACATCGATATTTTCTTCGAAAGAAACAATGTAACCATTCTCCCATGTAAGCTCTTTCATTTTAGCTTCTTCGTCACCTTTTTTGAAGGTGATACTTCCCGAATTGGGTTTAAATTGAGCTACTAGACCTTCTAAGATAGATGTGTCTTCTGTTGACTCCACATGTACCTTAATAATGCCTCCGTAGATGTTAGATGCAGGACGTCCTTTAGAGTCGATATCTCTGCTTAGTTTGTAGCTGCAATCAAGGACGTCAAACTCTTTGCCCCCAAAATTTAATGTTGCACGAAATGCCATAATTTTATAATTTTAAAGTGTTGGTATTCCCCGATAGAGTATATCAGGCTTAATTAATTTTAATATAAATTCAGATTTGGAGTGGTATGTTTTTAAGTCTTGTTTTTGTTGTTAAGTACTCGAAATGATAACTCAATACATTGTCTCCTTTTTTATAGTTTTTGATTAATGTTAAATTTATTTGTTAAATATTAGCTATCTGATGTTTAGATGATCCTGACTAAATTTATTGTATACTTATAAAGTTATTAATGTAAGGATTTTAAATACGTAAAGTTGTCTCGTGTTATAAAGAGTTTTTAAATACGCGTTGCGTTTACGAATACGTTTGCGAATATAGGTATGTTAAAAATAACAGGCAATAGGATATAGAGTAAAAAGATTAAATTCTTTTTATATTTTAATTTATATAATTGATTAATAGATGTTTATTTGTAAGGTTAAATTAGGTTAATATATATTTATGTTGGTTTTATATTTAATTTAATTACAAATTTACCTCTGTTTGTTCTGATATGAGCAGTTTTATGGAAATTTATTTATTTATTTGCCATTTGTATGTGAAATATGTTAGTAATTTGTTTTTTTTAGTGATGTTCTATTGAATATTATTGTCATTTTTGATAAATTTAAAATAGACAAGACTTAACATATATTTCACATTAATATAAAAAATATCTGTTAATTATCATAAATACAATATATTAATAATATTATTAATATCACATAGTTCTAACATCTATTTATTATTATGTAACTGTAAATACAAATAATATATTCAATTTTTTAATATTGATTTTGATTATATGCTGACTTCATTTGTATTATTATATTAAAGAACTTGTCAATTAAAATACTATTTTGATGATTAAAATTGCCATGCTTTTACTGTAAATAAATCTATGTTGTAAACGCTAACGATTACACAAACTGTAGTGTAATATAAAAAAGAATGGATGTTTACTTTAGAACAATCGGCATTGTTCTAAACCTCGGAATTGACATAAATTTATCAGGCGAATTTTTGAGCTAAGAATGAAATTTTCGTGTTTTATCGAAAAGGAGCTATAAATTATTTATACAACTATAAGAGAACTTAAAGAAAGCCATACGAGGCTCAAATAATTGTATAAAAAGCTTACTTTTGTTTTTTAGTTATGACTTCATCAATAGATACATCCAATAAAGAATTCAAAAATGCTCTTGACCTGATTGAACGGAGCAGTCAGTCTGTCTTTCTCACAGGAAAGGCGGGTACAGGTAAATCTACCTTTCTGAAGCATCTCTGTCAAACAACAGAGAAAAAGTATGTTGTTTTGGCTCCTACGGGTATAGCAGCAATAAATGCAGGAGGAACAACTTTGCATTCGTTTTTCAAGCTACCTTTCAGACCAATAGCTCCAGATGACGCAGATTTAAGCCTCATTAATGGACGTATATTCGAGTTCTTCAAATACAGGAAAGAACATCGGAAGATTATACAAGAAGTGGAACTGATCATAATTGATGAAATATCGATGGTGAGAGCTGATACAATAGATTGTATAGACAGAATTCTTCGTGTTTATTCAAATAATATGCGTATCCCCTTCGGAGGTAAGCAGCTGGTTTGCGTCGGTGATGTTTTTCAACTTGAACCTGTTGTTACCCCCGATATAAGAGAGATAATCAATAAGTTCTACACAAATGCTTTTTTCTTCTCGGCTAATGTTTTCCGTGAAATAAACCTTGTTCCAATAGAGTTTACAAAAATCTACCGCCAGACAGATGAACTATTTATTTCTATTCTGAATAATATTAGAAATGGGAAGTCAAACAGCAATGATCTTGTTCTGCTCAATAAGCGTGTAAATCCAGTATTCAATCCCAAAGAAGAAGACATGTATATTACCCTGGCTACCAAGCGTGATAATGTCGATTATATCAATGAAAAGAAAATGGCTGAGCTCGATACCTTTGAATTTATCAGTTATGGTATCAAAGACGGAGATTTCCCTGAATCATCACTGCCTACCGCTCAGGAGTTGGTATTAAAAGAACACGCACAAGTCATGTTTATCCGTAATGACTTGCAATGGCCTCGTCGCTGGGTTAATGGTACGCTAGGCATTATATCAGGAATAGATGAAGAAGAGAATGTATATGTTCTGAAAGAAGATGGAATAGTCGTGAAAGTAGAGCAAGAAACATGGCTAAACTACAGATATAAGTATAATGAACAGGAAAAAAAGATAGAAGAGGAAATTATAGGTACGTATACGCAACTGCCATTGAAAGCGGCATGGGCAATAACCATACATAAAAGTCAGGGTCTTACTTTCAATAATGTGATTGTGGACTTCAGTGGTGGAGTGTTTGCTGGAGGACAGGCCTATGTTGCCTTAAGCAGATGTACTTCATTAGACGGGCTTGTGCTTAAAAAAAACATGAGTCGGACAGATGTGTTTATCCGGCCTGAAATTGTTGATTTCAGCAAGCAATTCAACAATCAGCAATTAATCAATAAAGCTTTGAAAGAATCTGATGCCGACTATCTTTATAAGGAAGCAATACAGCAATTTGATGAAGGGAATTTTGAGGATTTCTTAACTCATTTCTTTAAAGCTATTCATGCCCGTTACGACATTGAAAAACCATTGCAACAAAGATATATTAGAAAGAAACTCAATGTCATAAATGGTCTTAAAACAAAAAATACAAATTTAAAGAATAAGCTATACGAACAAACTGAAACGTTAAAGAAATATGCCAAGGAATATTATCTGATGGGTAATGAATGTATTGTTGCCTATAAAGATTATCGTGCAGCACAAGCAAACTTTAATAAAGCACTGGATTTAGATCCTACTTATTTGGATGCTTGGGTTAGAAAAGGTGTTACCTATTATGATCAGGAGGACTACCATGAGTCGTTGAAATGTTTTAACCGAGCCGTAGAATTGAGTCCTTTATCTTTTAAGGCATTATACAACAGAGGGAAGAATAAGCTTAAAATCGATGAGCCAGAATTGGCGCTTACTGATTTGGGTAAAGCTTCTCAACAGAAACCCCGCCATGCTGCCTGTCATGAGTATTTAGCTGAAGCTTATGCGGCTATAGGCAATCTTGAGATGTCGGATAAGCATTATCAGATTGCACAACAACTTAGAGGAATTAAGGATAATGATTTATAGAACGGTATATAATTATTGTAAAAGTATAAAATTTAAGAAAGATCGGGTAGTACGAGGCGAAAAAAGTAAAAGTAGCTCGTTTAGCGGTAATATTATCGTACTCATTTATGTCTCTTATTATTATAATACGCTTTTAATTAATCTTATATTTGTTAAAATAATTATTGACTATTTATCTAACTCCAAAATTTATGAATGAAAAGCGAATAGTAATGAGCATTTCCAAGTTAATAATGATTATTGGAACTTGTTTCACATTTCTGTCCTTTACATCCTCTCCAAAAGACCGATTGCCCGAGCCCAAAATAGAGGCAGGAACAGCTAAAGTTTCAGGGAAAATCACAAATATTAACAAAGGTGGAGGAAAAGATAGTATGACGTTAACGTTGGCGGTTTCTGGTCCTATTAATTCTGGCCTCAATTATTATAATATAATCTTAAATGACGATGATAGTTTTTCTTTAGTGGTTCCCATAGAATTATCTCATGTTATTGGATATTTACAGTGTTCATTTTTGGAAACATCTTTTATTATCAATTTAGCTCCTAATGAAGAAACAAAACTTGAAATTATCTTTGACGATGATGGAGAAGCGACTGTAAAAAGGCTAAGCGGCCCTGACTTTATACACGACAATTTTAACCGTTGGGGGAATTTAATTATTGGTATGTCCACCTCAGAGTTTGATCCTAAATATATCAATCGCGATAGTGTAAATCACTTTATTGAAGATCCGAAAACATATATTCCCTTCGCCATGCAGTATGATATGGAATATAGGCTAAGGCTTGTGAAAAATGACAGAGATATTTCAGAAATGGAGAAGAATTTACTAATTGATAATTTTAATCTTATTTATACTGTAGGCAACCTTTTTTGGTTCAATGATGTAATGGGTCGCTTATATAACGATACCAGGATTGAAGGAGATTCAACAACATTTACTGCGCAAGACCCTGATAAATCATATTATGTTTTCTTGAAAGAATTTAATTTTAACGATCCTCAATATTTATATACCGAAAAGTATCAAAGTTTGATGCAACTCATATTAAGAAATGACACCTTGGCCATTCCTAAAATCGATGAAATACCTATTGACCAATGGTTGATAGAAGTGAAAGCAATAATGGGCCAGTTGGTTGGTTTCGATAGCGGATTGTTCTATGATGTGCTTATTGCAAACGCTTATTCTCGTCAATTCATTGATGAAATGAGACCATTGTCGACCAAACAGACAAAAGATATTAATAGTTATTTTAAAGGAGGAGAAATTGAAAAGATTCTTTTGCGCAAAAATAAACAAATTCTAGCATTGGATAAGAACAGGCATCAGACCGTTGTTAACGTAAATCCGCCTGTTGATAATGAAAAACTATTAGAGGCAATTGTATCCAGATATAAAGGTAAAGTAGTTCTAATTGACTTTTGGGCAACATGGTGCGGTCCATGTATGAAAACGATAGAAGATATTAGACCGCTTAAAAGTGAGATGAAAGATAGAGATGTTGTTTTTGTATATATATAACAACAGAGTCTTCACCCCAAAAGCGGTGGGCAGAGAAAATTAAAGGTATAGGAGGAGAGCATTACTATCTGACACAGAAAGAATGGATTTATATTATGGACAGTTTAGATTTTAATTCAATTCCAACTTATCTTTTTTACGATAAGGAAGGCCTGTTGATAAATAAAGTCACTGGTTATACAGGATCGGATAAGATACGCAAAATGATAGAAGATTTGTTACCTTAAGTTATTGCTAATAAATTTTATATTTAGCTTAAAAGTAATGTGTAATTATTATTGAAAGAAGTAAATTTCTTTCGCATATACTTTTTTTGAAAGTCTTCTCGAATTTTGTAAAGAAATACAGACATGTATATCTTTGCAAAGATGAAATAAAATTTGACTAAAAGAAATTCAGCGATGTATATAAAAAATAAAAATAGATATCAACAATTGGAAAAACTTTTACAAAAGGCGGGTTGGTATGAAGGACGACAAACTGATGTGCAAGACTTCAAAAATTTTGCAATAGAAATTAGTTTTCCCTGGACAGGGCTTGTTTCCCAATTTGTAAAGCAGTATGCTGATTTGCCTATAAAGATTGTTTACCTTGGCTTTGATGCAGATACAACAGCTGAGTTTGATTTTGTGCTTCAATTTACGGTTGAAGATGCGCAAAGCGCTTGGCAATCAAAAGAATTTAAACAAATTATTCAATTTGCTAATGAGCCATGTTTGCCAGTAGGATATTTTGGTTATTATTATGAAGGATGTTTGGCAATAGGTGTATCAGGACAAATATATGTTGCTCATGATTATAATGAAGAAGTTTTTTCGTGTCACGAATTAATTGAAGCAATAAATCATGAATTGCGTCTACAATCTGATATAAGTATAATAAGTGATAAGCAAAATGGCTAGTCGGATGGTCATAAATAGCTAGAAATAGACAATGAATGGTTAGAAAAGTTCTGTTTTTTTCTGTTCTCAAAAAGCGTTTACCAGATATCTCTACAAGAAATAGCCTTATTGAAGGAATAAAACCTTCTGTATCAAGACTACAAATCTGATTTATTTATCCTGAACTTGAATTAAAGGTATTACAATTTATGAGGCTGATTTACCATCGCCTTTTAACTCGCTATTTCATGCTATCCTCTCTCGGTTAGCGGATTCACAAGCAGTGCTGTTTGATTGCTTTCTAACTTTTCTATTTATTTAGAAAGATAATATTACCAAGTGAAAGATACATTTCACTTGGTAATATTTTATATTATCTATTTTAAAGGAGCAATATTCACATTTTTGATGTGAATATTATCTGATTTGAACATTAGTTTTTTTACAAATAAATCGGGTCGATAAGTTATCATAGTTCGTTTTTCCGCAATTTCGGAATCTATAAGGACACCCCCTAACTTATCGGTATATTTCACAACCATACGAACAGAAAACGGTTTATCTGCTCCGACTAATTTTTCAATCGCATAATTACGTGCTTCTTGAGGTTGACCTCCTTGTCGTAACGATTTTTCAGGGTCAGCGAATTGAGAAAATGACGCATTGCTATATTGAGCAACCAGATCATCCAATCGTAACTGGAATTCACATCCTTTGTCTGTACCTTCATCCGGAAGGAATGAAACAGCCAGTTTCCCACCATTCTTTTTTGTTGGATAGACATCGAACGAAAGCATGAAAGATTCAGGTACAGCATCATAAAAAACAGTTCCATTTATCTGTTGAGCAACGGTTTTAGCCTTACCTGTTTCAGGAATAAGTTCTTTCATCCATTTTGTACCGATCCGACCATCGGGGAACTGTATCATTTCATGAATCAGGAGAGGACCACCCCAACCACGCACCGGCAACCACGCTGACATAATGAAACGTCCATCGGAAATTTCGGAGATAGCAGGTACATTGAATCCATTGTAAAAATCTTCGCCTTGTGCCGATACACTTTTATATTCTGTATTTGTACCTTCAATTGGTTTTGACCACAAATCGACAAAACCGCCGATAATATAGTCGAATTTCCCCCAACGAAAATAAAATGTGCAATCGCCTCCGGGAGGAAAATCCCGATTAACACAGTACCAACCTCCGTCAAGAGAATCGGACTGCCACATCCCTTTTGAACGAAAGCTTGCCAGCATTGTCAATTTTCCGTCTGCATCGGTATAAATAGTAGGATTCTCGCTATAGTGTATTATTTTCTTGCTTTTCTTAAAATTAGAGAGTCCATCCTGACTAACAGAGTAAGTTGCTCCCGAAGGTACAGTAGGAAAAGAATTATAATCGAAAAACCCTGTTTTACCATAGTTTTCGTAATATACTTTCAGAGCAGGATACATTGTTTTTTCATCCGGATATATCCGCGATGTGTGCAAACCATATGAAATACAAAATTTGTCGTCCACAACGAAAGGCGTCCCTGTTCCAAATGTTTCCCATTGCTCCTCGATAGGAGTGGCCGGTTCGTGTTCGGTCCATGTTTTAAAGTCTGAGGTCGATAAGTGTTCAAAATAATGTCCTCCACAGCCAAATTTGCTTGAATGATGCCTACGGTCATACAAATAAAATAAATGAAAACGTCCGTTATGGTAAATTGTAGCGACATCACCCACCCATGAATTATGCCCTACGGGTGTCCAATATTGTACTTGTGGCTTATCAACGCTCTTTTTCGATAAGTCTCGTTCCGGAACTATTGCAGGCATAAATATTTCTGCATTTTCTACAAATTTAGGATCAATAGACCACGCATATTTCGAATCCCACTTTGGATAGCCTATCGGAAAATCGTTATCCACCAGTTCACCATCTACATATATTGTCCATTGCGCACCAGTAAAATTCAATATAATTTCATGCTTCCCATAGCTGTTTTTTAGCATGGCGAGAGGAAAGCCTATTTCCATCTTTTTCCCTTGCGAATCCAGTTCTTTTCTGAATAGATTGATATTGGCCTCTAGTACGGGTAACGAGCCATCTGCCATTTTATATGCAGGATAGTTTTGCCTGTCGCGAACGTCAGGACTTACACGGCGTAGGTGTACAGATAAAACATCAGGAATTTCCAATATGTTTTGCTGACCCTCAATCTTTTCGAGGTTTACATTAAATTTCACAGTGAATCCTGCAACAGGATCTTTTGTAACGAATTCTCCACTTTTAGAACCTTTTCCAATTGTTCCCTGAGCCGGAGCTGGTGGACTAAATTTCCACCAGTGGCTCAGCAGATCAACCTTTGCGGCGTCTTGTGCCGACACATGGAAAATCGGTAGATAAAGCAAACAAATCATTACCCAAAGGAATGTGTTTTTATTTTTATGCATTTTCATAGGTTTTAATTAATGATATTTTAGCGATATATGATTGTGCCTTAATTAATCTTGTACAATTTTATATCTTTAAATTCTGCTTGCCCGTTTTTGACAAAGAAAAGCAAATTTTCGCCTTTTTGTTCTCCCAAACGATTTACAATACAGCGTTCGTTATTAATATATACATCAATCACATCATTCATCACTACAACATTCAGCGCAATTGGTTCTCGAAGCCCATTTACCGATTCTATTTCTGTTTCAAATAAGCCCACCGTTTTTCTATTAGCGTTCAAACTGAGTTTATACCCTTTTTTGTCTTTATCGGTCGACCGCAAAAACAATCCTAATTCATCGTAGTTTCCTTTGGGGACAATGGTCATTGTAATGCGATATTGTGAGGGTAAGTTATTCATCGAAGCCACACTTATACCATTGTGGCTTGCCAGGGTTAGAATTTCGCCTTTCTCCGGTAAAATCTCTTTCAATTTATCCATCAGGTTGATAGGAGGGATATTTGTCAAGGTCATAGCTGGGGCAACTTCGGGTAGATAACCAACAGTTAAACTGCCGTCCTTTTGCTGGAAGAGCTCACGCAGAAGTATGCTTCCGCCCCAAACCTGACCTTCACTGTCTTTATTATTTAACTTGCTATTCATGTAGGATACAACAATCCGACGGCCATTTTTGAATGCGGCTGTTTTAGACACATTTCCCCATTTTTCAGACATCGGCTGAAATTCGGGGTATTCCCATGGTCCGTATGGTTGTTTCGATTTTACATAATAGGTATTGCCATGTATACTATAAAGCAAATAATACCAATTTCCCCATTTGAAATAATCGGGACATTCCGGAACTCCACTTTGCCCGTATAGTGGCGTCGCAGCTTCTGACCAATCTTTAAGATTGTCTGAAGTCAGATGTACCAGATAGCCACCTTGCCCACTAAGCGGAGCGTCTTTCTGATAACCGGATATGAAAAGGTGGAAAAGACCATTCTCATCTTTGAAAGCACGTGGATCTCTAAAATCTCGGCTGACGCATTCTTTCGGTGCAAAATAGAATGGATTTGGTTGTTGTTTTTTGAAAGAATGACCATTGTCTTCACTTATGGCATAGCTTAATTGTTCATGAACATCATTGCCCTCCTTCACCCGTGTGGAATAAAAAGCATAAATCTTCTCTTTGTCTGCAATAACCGACCCGGTGCATATTGATTTTTCCCACTCCTCATCTATTCCAAGGGCCACGGGATAATGTTTCCAATTGATGAGATCGGTAGATGTGCTGAGTGCCCATTGATGACCACCCAGCCCATCGAGTCCGGCGTGATGCCCTTCGTCTAAAAGCCAATAGAGATAGAATATACCATTGTGATAGAATGGCATACAATCACCTGCAAAAAGATGCTCCTCGACAGGCTTGAAATATTGCATTCCGGTTGTAGGTTGAATAGACGGATTGTAATCTTTTACAACCTGCCCTGCGATGCTTAATGCCATTACTAAAAAAATAGAAGTGAAAATTAGCTTTTTCATTTAAGTATTGATTTTATTCGTATTTCGGATTTTGAACTAAATTGCCTTCACTATAGTTTATTTGAGACTGAGGTATAGGAAGGTATTCGTCACGCCCTTTTGTAAATTTTGCAGTTTTATAATATTCGCGTCGTGTCTTTTCCTCATTAATATAGTCGTTCAAGACTTTATCTGCTATACCCCAACGAACAAGGTCGAAGAAACGATAACCTTCCATCGCAAATTCCAACCTTCTTTCGAAACGCAGAGCAGTTCTGGCATAATGTGGTGTCCATGTACAATTTACACCCGGTTTATATTCTTCTATTTTGTAAGTTGATGCATAGGTATTATTATCAAATAATAGCATGCCTTTACTCCGTGATGCTCTCAACCTGATTTTATTTATTAATTCTAATGCTTCTTGATGGCGGTTAAGTTCTATCAATGCTTCTGCTTTGAATAATAATACGTCTGCATATCGAATTAATACTGTGTTTTTAGTACTTGACATAAATGGAGCTACTCTCTTGAAACAGTCGCATTTGAAATGCATCACTTCTTTCATTGAAGAATAATGCCCGTAAATTTGAGGTGCTCTCGACCAGCTTTTTTCGTAAAGGGTCGTATTATCATATTTCCAGATATGTCCGGGAATACCAACTGTATGATCTAATCTCGGATCTACCGGATGTATGATGAAATCTACCGGATCTATTAAACTTAAACCATTGTAAGTATCGAATAAAGGCAGGCCATCTGTAGAAACTTTGAATACGTTCACGAGATTCTGGCTCGGAATATGAAATCCGCAACATCCGTAAGGACCCATCGGATGGTTTAACAAGCTGCTGCCATCTAATCGTCCATCACCTGTTCCGTCATCCATCGAACGCTGAATAGCAAAAATTGATTCTTTTCCATTGTCGAATTCGGCAAGAAAATTATAACCGAAATCTTCGAATAGATCATATTTGCTTGATCCTATTACTTCATTCATTAATGATACGACTTCTTCTAGCAATGCTTTGTTTATGGAGGTAACTTCATGCGCATCGTTTTGCTCGTATGCTTGATAGAGTAGAGTCTTCCCCAAGAAGGCTTTAGCAGCAAACTTTGTCGGGCGACCAACTTCTACTTGCGTTTCGGGCAGTACGGCTGCGGCATCTTTGAAGTCGGTTGCAATTTTCACCCATAACTCATCGTTTGAGTATTGTCGGTTAGATACTAATTTATAACTTTCTTCATCCATTGTTTCATCTACATAAGGAAAATATTTCCATATCAGTTTAAGTTGTAGGCAATACCACCCTCTTAAAAATTTCATTTCGGCTATTCTTGCATTTTTAGTAGGTAAGTCGGATTCGTCTATACTACCTAAAAGTTTCATAGCTCTGTGAACTCTGGATATGCCGACATAAAACTTCCACCATCTGTAATCCATCCATCCATTAGTAGCTCTCATCTCATTGTATACATCCAGTCCATGATAGTCCCCGCTGTCGCCCAAACCATCACCGCCTTTATATGCATCGTCGGAGCGGACATTTCCGTGAGGCCAGTTCGAATTAGGATTTTGAAAGTGGTCGTTTCCGAGTTCTGAATATGCGGTCACACACATTTTTTCGACACCATCTGCATCGTTAATCTGGTTTTCAGTAATTATACCTTTAGGGGTTACATCCAAAAAATCGGAGCACGAACAAATAGTCAAAGAAATGCACGCTATGATTGTATATCGCAATAGTGTTTTCATTTTATATAGATTTAATATTTTAGAATGATACATTTAAACCAAATGTGAGGCTCAATGGATTTGGATACCCATTACCCACATTTTCAGGATCGACACCTGTGAATTTATTATCGCCCCACGATTTAGCTATGGTTAAAAGGTTTAGACCTTGGACAAACAACCTTACAGATTCCATTTTGTATTTATTAATAAACGGCTTAGGCAGGCTATATCCAAGAGAAACAGAGCGTAGTTTTAGATATGCACCCGATTCGACAAAATAAGTGGATGTGCGCCCCTCGTTATTCTTATCCGTCAGGCTCAATGCAGGGATTGTAGAGTCCGGATTATCCGGAGACCAGGCATCAAGAACTCTTATCCCTTTGTTGTTACCCGATTCGAAGAACCAGAAATCGGTCATTTTCTTATTATCGTTGTATACATCAACTCCAACAACTCCTTGAAAGAATATATTAATATCGAAGTTTTTATGTGCCAGACTTGTATTCAGTCCATAAATAAAATCGGGATGAGGATTACCTATCCAAGTCCGGTCATATCTGTCGGTTATTTCGCCGTCACCATTTATATCTTTATATTTTATTCTTCCTACGGCTTTTCCCTGCTGTTTAGCATGGGCATCTACTTCTTCTTGTGTTTTAAAGATACCGTCGGCTATATATCCAAATGACATATCTTTAGAGCGACCTAATATAGTTTGATGTATAATATAATTGAAAAGTAGTCCACTAAAATAATTGAAAAGTATACCACCGGTTAAGTAAAATCCGCTAGAGCTTCTAATAAAGCCCTGCATTTTACTAACAAATATTAACATTATAAATTCCT
>NZ_JAAKEM010000079.1:0-1258 GCF_011039195.1 Dysgonomonas sp. ZJ709 | reverse complement strand
CTGAATAAACAAGAGTGCGTTGTTTATGAATATACAACGACAACACAGGTAATAATTAAAAGAGGGAAGGATAATCCGTTAACAACCATGACTAATTTTGTGTAAAATGATATATAAGTACCTAAATAATAATACCTTTGCATCAGTATTTATAAATAACTGTGCTTTGAGAACAATTCTCTTATATATTACTGCTTAATATTAGCCTTTAAAACTACAGGCTAATAATCTTTTTATCGGGGCGTTCGACTCTGATAAATTTTTCATTCTTATAACTTATTATCAGTTTACGGTTTCCTTCACGTAGGTAAGGTAATCGCTTAACTGTCACCTAATCGTCTTTATCGATCATTGTCTATGATCGGAAGGTTCGATTGATATGCATCGAATGCAAATGAAAAATTTCGCAAAGAATATTAAGCAGAATAATCCGGAGGGATTAACAAAAAATACAAAGACAGTCAGCCAATTCACGTGGGAGATAATACCCACAAGTACACCACTCTTTAAACGGAAATGCAGTAAGTGCAAAAGCAGCAATCTGTATTATAGCAGCGATAAGTTTCGGCTAAACTCACAAAAGAGGAGCATCGATGTGTGGTTAATTTATAAATGCGTGAAATGCGACAATACGTGTAATATAACCATCCTGTCTCGTACCCGACCCGAACTGATAGATCGGGAGTTATATCAGAAGTTCAGTGATAATGATGAAGAAACGGCGTGGATATACGCTTTCGATGCTGAGACTATAAGACGCAACAGCATGGAATTAGATTGTAGCAATATTGAGTACGACATCGTTCGCGAGGATATTGCGTTAGAAGATATGATCGTGATGGATGCCGATTTAATCGAATTTGAAATTAAAGCAGCTTTCAATCTTGATCTAAGGTTGACCCACGTTATTAGAAAGTGTTTCGATATATCCCTAAATCAGTTAGAGAAAATGTTGGAAGCAGGTGTAATTACAGTCTTGCCTTTAGGCCCTGTCAAGAAGAGCAAAGTCAAAGACGGTATCACTGTGATAATCCATCGTGAAAAACTAAAGAAACATTTGGAAAAAGAGAATGTGAAATGATTGTGAAGTATGAATGAATAGTTATGAGTTGCCCTATCTTTCACCCTCTCTGAATTCTATGATTAATTCCTATTAATATTGTTAAAAGTTATCGCATTTTTCCTTTTTCAACTACCCGTTTTTTAGGGGGGCAGATTGAAAAAGGGAAAATAGCTTACTTAAGCTGTTTTCTTGTAA
>NZ_JAAKEM010000078.1:0-1336 GCF_011039195.1 Dysgonomonas sp. ZJ709 | reverse complement strand
TAATTTTATTCTTTTGTTGTAAAAAAGTAGAGATTAACCGATTATCAAAAGTAAACTATGGGATGACATAAAGTTGAAACTTTATTTCTTGAATTAGACTTTTGATAATCAAGCTGAAGATACCATATAGAATTCTGATTATAAAATCATTAAGAGTGTCGGTACAATTCGGCTATTGGTTAATCTCTAAATTAAAAGTAAAAGTAAAATTATGAAAAAAGTTTTTATTGGGATCGATTTCTCGAAATTAAAGTTCGATGCAGTAGTATTATTTGACTCTCAAAGTACTCCCATCCATATGGTATTCAATAATGGGGAACAAGATTACGAACGGTTTTTGGATTGGTGTAAATCTTTGACTCAACATGAGCCTTGTACTTGGCTTGTCTGTGGCGAACATACCGGTTTATACTCCCTTGGTCTTACCAAGTATTTGAATGAATCAGCTATTGACATATGGCTCGAACCCGGATTGCAAATAAAACATTCAATGGGTATCACTCGTGGCAAAAACGATAAAGTAGATGCTTACCACATTGCCTTGTATGCCTGTCGTTTTGTTGATCAGGCTCGTTCAACAAAGCTTAGGGCAGAGACCCTGGACCGGATCAAAGACCTGTTAGCTTATCGTGAACGCCTGATATGTGCCAAAAAATATTTGCTTGTTGCAGCCAAAGAGCTATACGCCTTTAAATCAAATGATTCAGTTAATTATATTTTCGAAGATAGTATGACCAAAGCACAAGAAATAAGTAAGACAATCAAAGTACTGGAAAATAAGATAGATAGTCTCATTGCCAATCAAAAAGAGCTATATGAAAATTATAAATTATTACTTTCAATCAAAGGGATTGGTCGCCAAAATGCTGTATTGGTTTTGGTGTTAACCGAAAATTTCACCCGATTTAATGATGCCCGTAAATTTGGATGTTATGCAGGAGTTGTGCCTTTTGAACACTCATCGGGAAGTAGTATTCGAGGAAAAAATAAGCTCAGCCATTTAGCAAACAAGAAAATGAAAACATTGCTGACTAACGCTGCAAATTCAGCTGTCAGAAACGATATAACGCTCAATGAGTACTATAAAAGAAAACGAGAAGAAGGTAAAGATCATGCTTTGGTGATCAACAATGTTAGAAATAAACTTATACATATCATGTTTGGAGTGGTCAAAAATAAAAAAACTTATGACCCAAATCACGCTGATTCTTACAAGAAAACAGCTTAAGTAAGCTATTTTCCCTTTTTCAATCTGCCCCCCTAAAAAACGGGTAGTTGAAAAAGGAAAAATGCGATAACTTTTAACAATATTAATAGGAATTAATCATAGAATTCA
>NZ_JAAKEM010000077.1:0-1376 GCF_011039195.1 Dysgonomonas sp. ZJ709 | reverse complement strand
TATGGTATCTTCAGCTTGATTATCAAAAGTCTAATTCAAGAAATAAAGTTTCAACTTTATGTCATCCCATAGTTTACTTTTGATAATCGGTTAATCTCTACTTTTTTACAACAAAAGAATAAAATTAACCTTGCTTTTTGAATAGTAAATTATAAAACAAATATAAGAGTCATCCCGAACTGATAGCCCCTCCTAACCTCCCCCAAGGGGAGGAATGCAAAGAGGGTGTTTAGAATAATTATGAGTTGCAGCTACCTACCGTCGGCGCTGTCATCCCGAAACGCAGTGAGGGATCTGTTCTGAAATAAGCCGGTAGCTAACAGCTATTGGCTGATAACATCAAAAGATAAGAGATCCCTCACTGCGTTTCGGGATGACAGAGGCGAGTACACAAAGCCGGATTGGACAGGCTTAGCAAACCATCAGCACCTCCCTACGCCTTTGTAGAAATTCGTGATTGCGGCAAACATCCTTCTTTATCTTAGATACAATGGCTTGAATCTGATGCGCCTTGAGATGGGTTATATCAGCCAGCACGTCGTAATTAATAGCAGGTTTAAGGCTTACATACATTTTAAACAGTTCGAACTCTCGAATCTTATAGCGGTCATATACATAATCGAAAATATCTTCCTCGAGCCTTTTTTGCTGAATCTCTTGCTCCATGTTATAACCTCCCATATCAGGCTTATCGTAATTGGGCGAAAGTGCACAATAACGACTGGCTTTCATATTGCCCTGTACATAGTTTGTGAAAAACGAGCGGAAGAAATAAGAGCGATAGTTATCTATATCCAACCCCGAATAAAGTATACTCTCGTACATCCTCAAATAGGTTTCGTTCAAAGTATCTTCATTAAATATGTCTTTGGTTTTCAACTCACACACAAGCGACGCATAACTTTCGGCGAACCATTCATTAAACCGCTGAACTTTAACCATTCCATCTTTCACAGGAGTTTTGTCATGCTTACCGCGAATCATATACTTTTTACCTGTATTACCTCTAAAACTGTTTCCTAATCTCATAATTTTATTATTTTTAAAGTAATAAGCACCCTAAGCCCTCGCAATTAAGAGCCTTAAAAAAAGGGTTTATATAATGTTAAACTGATTGTTAACGACTGACGACCCGTCTTAGCTTCTCAGACTTTCTCCGCGAAACATGATTCGTTTTGTTGTCGATTTTATTCTATCTAAAGTTCTGTCACCATAGCTGTATAATATAATTGAAAAGTAGTCCACTTAGTAATTGAAAAGTATACCACTAAGTGTCTCGGATGAGATTGGCTAAAGATATTTATTCTTCATCAGGTTGTAACATTTTTTTAGTTTCTTTAACTCTGTACGACTGTCCATTCATGTTGATAAGGTAT
>NZ_JAAKEM010000076.1:0-1395 GCF_011039195.1 Dysgonomonas sp. ZJ709 | reverse complement strand
CTGAATAAACAAGAGTGCGTTGTTTATGAATATACAACGACAACACAGGTAATAATTAAAAGAGGGAAGGATAATCCGTTAACAACCATGACTAATTTTGTGTAAAATGATATATAAGTACCTAAATTAAAATATCGTTTCATATACATATTTGATAAAAACCCAATTAACAATTAATGATACTATCTCAGCTAAGATAAGACATACTGTGAAAGTCACAACCGCCTTAGTTCCTTTTATGTTGGAAGACACCTTAAAAGCATTATACAATAATATTACATACCAGATAATTATCGGAACCATTATTATACTAGCAGCAATAAGACCAATATTATCAGCAACATTAAACATACCCATTTGCAAAACATCCATCAAATTCTCTAGACTATCGGGCTTCACCATAAAACCGAGTAAAGATGCTATTAAGAAAGGGAAACGAGCTAACATTGTAGTACCCAAAATATCCTGAAATCTAGTATTCTTAGCAAATATTAAAGCTGCGGGATACATGAAAAATACAACATAGAACTGATTTACAATTTGCACCAGAAAAGCCTTTCCTAAATTGAGGTGCGTAACCAATTTAATATCCAAGACTCCCGGATACCAAACGTTACTAAAATATCCTATAATAATTGTTATACTTGCAATAAGGCTTCCCAATAAGAAAGCTTTCCATCCGGCAATGCGCACAAATGGATTTAACAGCAGATGCCAGTTATTCTCATTTTTCATAAGATTTGATTTTTTCGATTATTTCATCTAATAGATTTCTAACAGTAGGATAACTCAATCTTAATTGGTTTGCCATCTCTTTAAGGCTTCCGCTGTGCTTCACAAATTTCAGAATGAAATCTTGTTCTTCAGTAGACAATAAAGCTAATATGGGTAATTCGTAATTCCCCATCACTTCAGTCTCACAATTTTCACATTTAAGACTTTTTACTTTTAGTTGCGCTTTACAACTTGGACAATAGCAAGGTAGCATACTATAATTAGATTAATCTTTTCACAAAGAAAACAAATAATTCAATAAAAACAATATAAATATAAATAATATTAAACACAAACTAAATATTATTTACAAAATAGAACAAAACAGAGAACTAGCGACCAATTGATTTAAGTATATTTTTGCATTTCTTGTTTTGTATTCTGCGTTTATGTTCTTTTGTTATGTGTTAGTGTAATGTAATGTAATGAGTATTGTTTTCGTATTTCGTGTTAGTTTTGTGTTTTATGAGAGTATATGTAGTATCTACCAAAAGAAGCGCCTGTAGTATTTCTACTAGAGGCGCTCTTGCTTAAAGACGGCGGTAACCTACTCTCCCACATAATTGCAGTACCATCGGCACGATTGGGCTTAACTTCTCTGTTCGGAATGGGAAGAGGTGG
>NZ_JAAKEM010000075.1:0-1472 GCF_011039195.1 Dysgonomonas sp. ZJ709 | reverse complement strand
AATATTTAAGCACTCATCAGTATTTAGTTAGAGAGTGTTTAAATTCCTATGTGACCTAATCAAATCGAAGTAACAGCATACGGATCTAACCCGAATATACCTAAATTTCATTAGCAGTTTTCAATAAGAACAATAGTTGCATGGATTTCCGGATAGTATTCCCTATCTTTACTTAGGGTTAAAAGACTAATTCAATATTTCAGTATATGGGCGAAAAGTTATATGTAAAATACATGGTCAGCCGCCGATGTAAAATGTATGTAATAGATGAACTGAAAAAGTTAGGGCTTCATTATATCTCAGTGAACTTAGGGGAAATAGATATTCTAGAGAATATTTCGCCACAACAACAAGAGCAGATAAAAGTTGCTTTAAGTAAAGCCGGATTAGAACTGATAGATGATAAGAAAGCGATCCTTATAGAACACATCAAAACCATAATTATTAATCTGGTACATTATTCCGATGAAGAGATAAAGACAAATTTGTCTGATTACCTGAGTGATAAATTAGGTTATAACTATACCTATCTCGCCACTCTTTTTTCGGAAGCGGAAGGTTGTACCATCGAACACTTCATGATAGTACACAAAATAGAGAAAGTCAAAGAGCTAATCATATATGACGAGTTAAATCTGACCGAAATAGCTTTTAAATTACATTACAGCAGTGTCGCCCATCTATCCCACCAATTTAAAAAGATAACCGGATTAACCCCTACTTTTTTTAAAAATCTCAAACGAAAACGCAGGGCAAATCTCGAAAGTATTTGATAATCTATGAATTATGCAATTTTTTAAGTTGATTATATAACTTCTTTGGGGTCAGAACCTGTAAATTTACATCTTAGAAATACTCTGATTTAAAAATTACAAGTTTATGCAAATATTAAAGATTTTACCCAAAGAAACCATACCGATAATCCAGAGCCTGTCTTCAAAAAAGATGGAAGATAGTTTAGTCGGTTTACAGAATCATATGCATAATTATGCTTTAATGCTTACCACGAATAAAAATAGCGCCAGAGATCTCTGTCAGGAAACTATTCTCAAAGCATTGGGTAATTTTGATAAATATTACGACAATGTTAATTTTAAAGGATGGGTATTTACGATTATGCACAATATATTTGTGAATAATTATCGTCAGGCCTTACGTCAAAAAACGATTTTGGATCATACGGATAATTTACTCCTGTTGAATTTGCCTCAAAACTCAGCGTTCAATAACTCTGAAAGCGATTATGCTTATTCAGAGATAATAAAAGCTATCCATAGTTTGGATGAACAATACAAAACACCTTTTTCCATGCACTTCTCAGGATACAGATATCTTGAAATAGCTGAAATGATGGAACTTCCTGTAGGAACAGTCAAAAGCCGTATATTCTTTGCTAGAAAACGATTACAAGAAATACTTATTGATTATAAGTAGAATTTATTAAACCTTCCTACCCTTGGCTACTAATATCT
>NZ_JAAKEM010000074.1:0-1552 GCF_011039195.1 Dysgonomonas sp. ZJ709 | reverse complement strand
GCCCATATACTGAAATATTGAATTAGTCTTTTAACCCTAAGTAAAGATAGGGAATACTATCCGGAAATCCATGCAACTATTGTTCTTATTGAAAACTGCTAATGAAATTTAGGTATATTCGGGTTAGATCCGTATGCTGTTACTTCGATTTGATTAGGTCACATAGGAATTTAAACACTCTCTAACTAAATACTGATGAGTGCTTAAATATTTTTGCTGGTGTCAAAGATATATCAATTCTAATACAACCAGGCTATAAAGAATAAAAGAGAAGGAGAGAGAAGAGAGAAGAAGAGAGAAGAAGAGAGAAGAAGTTCATACCCAGACTTCGGCTAATTCAGGTTTCGCAGCAATTCATAGACACTACTTACTCAATCAATTTAAGTTACTGATGCTCTAAATTACCTAGAGGCTGTGAAACCTGCTTAGTCAAAACAGATCAGAATTATATTTAAACAATTTGCTTACTAGGAATTCACACGGAAGTTCATTAAAAACACGTAATTCTATTTACTGACCCAGCAGTTTTCGTATTACCGTGTGAATTCTGAAAAGCAAAATAATGATACAAGTATTTAATTACTTAGAGAAAATGGTTTCTCTAAGTGAAATTTGTTTAATAACATGCCGATATTTGATAAACTGAGAGTCATTGGTAGATTTGAACGCTTGCCAGAATGTCTGTTAGCCGAGATTGCAGATCACCAATCAGATACATTCAGAGAGGTAACTGCCAATGAAATAGAAGGACTGATAAAGCAGGAGAAAGATAAGTTAACCATACATCAACAAAAGGCTTTTAAAATGAGCAGGGAAGAAGACCTCTCATACCGAGATATTGCAGATGATATGGGGGTCTCTGTCAATAGAGTAAATTATCTTATATGCTGTGCATTGAAATCTATTCGGCTTAATCTAACCAAGTATGGTGTTTAGTATGTTTTGTGGTTTTTATGTATAGCTGTAATAACTATCTCTGGTTAGTGAAATTTCCTCCATCGTATCTTTATCCTATTTTAGGAATTAAAGTAAAGGTGAGGCAGAGCCGCACAGAAGAGTCAAAGAAAAGGAAAATAGACAACTTATATGCAAGGACTGAGTGCCGGCAGCTTTTATCCCCCTAAACTGAAACAATAGATTGATCTCTTACATTATTTTACTGTTCACGTGACGAATCATGACAATAACATTCCTCCTGTCTTATATGCACCGGCATCGGCACGGCGAGCTATATCCCCTTTGCTCCTTTTATGAAGCGGACGACACGTAAAATTTTTAGCATCAAAATATTATGCAGAGCATAATATTTTGATACTAAACCGTGAGGCTTGAATTTTTACCAGTGTGTCCGCAAATAGATATTCGCAAAGGGGATATAGTGGCGTGTTGATGCCGTTAAAACAGGAATGATAAGGCTATAAAATTGTAAGCGTTCGGGAAAGAGCATCTTGTGAGATATTGTCATGGGCTTTACCTTTGCCAAAAATGCGCGTATTGGTTATCTTAACAAGAGCCCAACGAGCGTTTAGTTTATGTAAAATGGTTCAGACAA
>NZ_JAAKEM010000073.1:0-1720 GCF_011039195.1 Dysgonomonas sp. ZJ709 | reverse complement strand
TAAATAATATCCGAATAAAAATAAAATCCGAATCATTTTATCTAATTAGCTGTATTTAAACATTCTAAAATCTGGGGAAATTTGATTTTATTTGTCATTAAATCTATTAATATAAAAAGTATGGACTTGCAAAATTTGAAAGACAATCACTCTATTCTCCTTTCTTACATGAAGGCTCAAAACTACAGTAAGCATTACGTATGGGCTATAAAAAGAGAAATCAAATGGATCTTAAATGAATCAAGACACTATCATTGGAAAACATACGATGATATTTATCAGACATATGTTGAAAAATGGAAAAATAAAGTTGTCCTTACAGATAAACGTATAAAACTTTCAGTTATCAAACGATTTGATCAGAAGTCAATAATGCCGGATCGTTTAAGGCATTATCGTAGCCCATCTAACTATGATTTTTTGTGTGTTGAATTTAAATCGTTTATTAATACGTATCGTAAAATTGTAGAACTTGACTCTTCTGGCTCCTATCAAAAAGATGTAGAACGTGTTGCGTGTTCATTCTTAATGGCGTTACAGAAAAAATCAATAATTTCATTTGATTTGGTTACAGAGGAAAGTGTATTAGATGTTTTCTTATGCAACGGGATTATCAGCAAAAGCTATAGTTTTAAATATGCTCTGGAAGTTGCTTTTAAAACCTGTAATCCAGCTTATCCTGATAATCGATGCTCGAAAATAATATCCTATCTTCCAGCTTTACAAAAGATCAAAAAAAACATACAGTATCTGTCAAAGACGGAAATTCTAAAAATCAAAACTACTCTTGATAATGATCCTTCAATCCCATTACGGAATAAATCAATCTGTTTATTAGCACTCTATACTGGTTTGCGTAGTTCTGATATTGCAACCCTTACTTTTGATGCGATTGATTGGACGAATGATTTGATACATATAAAACAAAACAAGACAGGCCATGCGCTGACTCTTCCTTTGCGAGCAGTTGTTGGAAATGCATTATTTGAATATCTTACAAAAGAAAGACCGAAGTCTTCAGAAAAGTTTATATTCTCAACGTTAACTCCACCTTATCGTAGAATACAAACAAGCAGTCTGTATGGTATCTGTATCTCAATTATGAATAAAGCAGGGGTTAGAACTGCTCCAAATGATAGAAGAGGTTTTCATCTGTTCCGACATTATGTAGCTACATCGTTATTAGAAAACGGAATTGAGCAACCGATTATCAGTGCTACTTTAGGGCATCAGTCTCCCCAATCCCTCAATTCATATTTGAGTGCCGACTTTTGTCATTTAAAAGAGTGTGCATTAAGTATTAACCTTTTTCCATATAGAAAGGAGATGTTCCAATTATGAAACTCTATTCATTCTTAGGTAAAGCTATCGAAAGTTATGTGGCTTATAGAAAAGCATCAGGTCGTACCAGTTTTGGCTATGTGAAGAATGTAATATTATTCGATCATTATTGTGCGAAAAAATATCCTTTAGCAACAACGCTCACTCAAGAGATGGTTGAAGACTGGTGCAAGCAACGATCCACTGAGGATAATAATTCTTGTATAACACGAATATCTGGCATTGTATCTTTTTTGCATTATGCGAAAAAGAGAGGGCTGGTAGACATCCAAATACCAAAAGTGCCAAAACAATCTCCACGAAAATATATACCACATGTATTTACAAAAGAAGAGTTGGTGAATTTCTTCAATGCGTGTGATACAATAACAACAAGAAC
>NZ_JAAKEM010000072.1:0-1739 GCF_011039195.1 Dysgonomonas sp. ZJ709 | reverse complement strand
ATACCTTATCAACATGAATGGACAGTCGTACAGAGTTAAAGAAACTAAAAAAATGTTACAACCTGATGAAGAATAAATATCTTTAGCCAATCTCATCCGAGACACTTAGTGGTATACTTTTCAATTACTAAGTGGACTACTTTTCAATTATATTATACAAGAGTGCAGGGTGGTTCCAATAATTACACATACTCATGGATTCTCAAATCTTTGCCAACGAATGAAATTATAAGCAAAACATCAGCATTTAGTTCAATAAATTCATATAGTCCTACTTTGAATAAAGTTGGAAAAATGCAAATTACATGTTTAGCAAAAGATGTTCAGAGCAGTTTGGTGGAAGAAAAAACTTTTGACTTTGATGTCATCCCTCCTCTAATTGAATTCAAAGATGTAATAAATAACAATGAGCCTATAGCTCCTAGCACGATAACTGCGACAATTGATTGTTATGAAGCGGTTACGATTACTCTTGAACTTAACTCTGTGTATATGAACTCAAGAGGTAGTATTACATATAAAATTAATAACGGATCTAATATTATTCTAAATAAAAATCATTCGGCCGCACAAGTTGAGCATGTTACAGTCTCTCTTCCAAGAGGAAAATCCAATTTTGAGATAAAAACTCAAAAATCCTCAGGAAGTGCTAATACCGTTCAAGGTCGTATCATATTATATGGCATCACTTCAATAACGACTATGCAGATTGGTGGGGAGAGAATTTTAATGTCTGGCATATAACCTACCGTAACTAACTTTAAATGAATAATCTACAAAACACTTATTATTCACAATGTTTTGAATACACAGAGCCTTGAAACTCAGTTTTAAAAAATGTGACATTACTCCCAATTGAAACAACGAAGGTCTACATCATGGGAAACAAAGTGAAAAGTAGTTCAGTCGTATAACTATAATTATAAGAATAAATAAAATAGACAATTATGAAAAAACATATACTACTTACATCAATACTCCTAATTATATTCTCTTTAGAAGGGAAGTCTCAATTTCTAGAAACAATTAACACCATAAATAATTGGAATCAAATACAGAAACCCGGTTTCTACGAGATATTAGGGAAAGAAGGCTCTAACTCTCCCCAAATAGATGGCAACTGGTGGTGGGGATTAAGTACCGCATCAATAGGCAATACAACTAATAAGTCCTATAGCACCGCTCAGATAGCCATCGGCAATGCCTCATACCCAGTAAAAATGTATGTAAGGGCTACTACTCCTTCGGGAACCAGTCCATGGACAAAAATACTGCATGATCAAGGATTACAGACCATAAGAGGCGGATTAACCATTCAAGACGATCTGATACTACAAACCGGAGACTCTTATGTAACACCTTTAGGTCAATATGGCAAAAAAATTTATTTTGGATATAAAACTGCTGATAATGGAGACCATATATACATGAGCAGATATAACAGAGGAGAAAACAGTTCCGATTTAAGAGTCAATATTGGCGATGATAATGGAGGTGGAGACCGTTTTGTTGTTGGTAATGCTAGATGGAATGCACCAGAAGTATGGAGAGACTGGTTTGTCGTTACAGATATGGGAGTTGGTATAAATGGAGTTTCCGACCCCACTTGCGCACTCGAGGTCAACGGTGTAATTCGCGCCAAAGAAGTAAAAATAGAAGCCGCCAACTGGCCCGACTATGTATTTCACAAAGAATACAACCTACCCGCACTATCCGAAGTAGAGAACCATATCAACGAA
>NZ_JAAKEM010000071.1:0-1951 GCF_011039195.1 Dysgonomonas sp. ZJ709 | reverse complement strand
CCTGGTAGTCCCAGGCAGATTTGAACTGCCGACCTCTACATTATCAGTGTAGCGCTCTAACCAACTGAGCTATAGGACTGGCTATCTACCTGAAGACAGATTATTTATATCAGCTTCGTGGTTTCTCTTTATATTATTAAAGATACAATAAAAATAAATAAGTAATACAAAGTCATTAGCTACCCTTAGATCGAACAGAATCAGCTCCAGAAAGGAGGTGTTCCAGCCGCACCTTCCGGTACGGCTACCTTGTTACGACTTAGCCCCAGTTACCAGTTTTACCCTAGGACGATCCTTGCGGTTACGTACTTCAGGTACCCCCAGCTTCCATGGCTTGACGGGCGGTGTGTACAAGGCCCGGGAACGTATTCACCGCGCCATGGCTGATGCGCGATTACTAGCGAATCCAGCTTCATGGAGTCGAGTTGCAGACTCCAATCCGAACTGGGAATGGCTTTCGAGATTGGCATCCTGTCACCAGGTAGCTACCCTCTGTACCATCCATTGTAACACGTGTGTCGCCCCGGACGTAAGGGCCGTGCTGATTTGACGTCATCCACACCTTCCTCACAGCTTACGCTGGCAGTCTTGTTAGAGTCCTCAGCTTGACCTGTTAGTAACTAACAATGTGGGTTGCGCTCGTTATGGCACTTAAGCCGACACCTCACGGCACGAGCTGACGACAACCATGCAGCACCTACACATCTGCTATTGCTAGAATACATGTTTCCACGTACGTCAGATGCATTTCAAGCCCGGGTAAGGTTCCTCGCGTATCATCGAATTAAACCACATGTTCCTCCGCTTGTGCGGGCCCCCGTCAATTCCTTTGAGTTTCACCGTTGCCGGCGTACTCCCCAGGTGGATTACTTATCGCTTTCGCTTAGTCACTTGCTATCATATCGCAAACAACTAGTAATCATAGTTTACTGCGTGGACTACCAGGGTATCTAATCCTGTTTGATACCCACGCTTTCGTGCCTGAGCGTCAGTTATAGTTTAGTAAGCTGCCTACGCAATTGGGGTTCCTCGTTATATCTATGCATTTCACCGCTACACAACGAATTCCGCCTACTTCATCTATACTCAAGTCTACCAGTTTCAACGGCAGTTTAGAGGTTGAGCCTCTAGATTTCACCGCTGACTTAATAAACCGCCTGCGCACCCTTTAAACCCAATAAATCCGGATAACGCTCGCATCCTCCGTATTACCGCGGCTGCTGGCACGGAGTTAGCCGATGCTTATTCATATGGTACATGCAATAACTTACTCGTAAGTCTTTTTATTCCCATATAAAAGAAGTTTACAACCCATAAGGCAGTCTTCCTTCACGCGACTTGGCTGGTTCAGGCTCTCGCCCATTGACCAATATTCCTCACTGCTGCCTCCCGTAGGAGTCTGGTCCGTGTCTCAGTTCCAGTGTGGGGGATAAACCTCTCAGTTCCCCTATCCATCGTTGCTTTGGTGAGCCGTTACCTCACCAACTGGCTAATGGAACGCATGCCCATCTACTACCGATAAATCTTTAACAAATATCTCCATGCGGAGCCCCTGTTTTATGCGGTATTAATCCGAATTTCTTCGGGCTATTCCCCTGTAGTAGGTAGGTTACATACGCGTTACTCACCCGTGCGCCGGTCGTCAACAATGTATTGCTACATCTTGCTACCCCTCGACTTGCATGTGTTAGGCCTGTCGCTAGCGTTCATCCTGAGCCAGGATCAAACTCTTCTTTGTATATTCTTTTTCTTATACTTTTGCTTGATCCTGCTCGATCTATTGAATTCTTTTAAAAGAATTGATCGGGTAGCTAATTGAACTATGTATTGAACGAATCAATACATAATTCCCTTGTACTACTCTTTATTGTTTATTGTTATCATTTAGTCAAAGATCGCTTCTTTTTTTATCAACTTCATGCGCTGCGTTCAGCGGTGAAGCGGGTGCAAA
>NZ_JAAKEM010000070.1:0-2089 GCF_011039195.1 Dysgonomonas sp. ZJ709 | reverse complement strand
AATTTCATGTCACTGTCGTAATGAGTCGATGCCGAAAGATATTTAGTAAGTATATATCTGGCACCAAAAGCATATTCGATATTGGTATTGATCATACCCCATAGTCGCAAACGTTTTGTAACGGGGATATCGTCTCTTCTTAGTTGGGCACGAACATAACCTGTATGATCGACCTGCAATTGAGTTACAAGCAAAAAGGGTAAAGTATATTGTAATCCAAGGGTAAATGCTCCCCAATTCTTCTGATTACTGGTTTGCCCAAACAGATTCTTTTCTCTCCGTCCACCTTCTCTGTAAAACCAATCCCAGCCTGCATAAGCCACTAGAAATTGCTTTTGATCAAGAAACCGTCCGATTCGGGCTTCTGTTTCAAAACCATGTGTTTTATTCAGTCCGATTCTCCACTCGGTAGATAATATCCATCGGGTATTCATCAGCGACATATTTCCATCACTACCGTTGCTTTCTAAGCCAATCTGACCTCCAAGAAAGAAACGCCGATCATCGTTATATACCTTTTTAAGAGCTTCTTTCGGATCGGGTATCTGCGGATTAGGAGGCGAATCTTCGTAAGAAAATATACGTCCCATTCCCGCCATCATATGATATAGAATGTGACAATGAAAATACCAATCGCCATACTCTTCAGCGGCATTAAACTCAATCGTGTCTGTTTCCATTGGCATAATATCCAATACATTCTTCAGCGGTGAGTACTCGCCATGCTCATTCACCACACGGAAAAAATGTCCGTGCAAATGCATCGGGTGGCGCATCATTGAGTTATTGTTAATTACTATACGTATATTTTCGCCTTTCCTGATTAATATTTTATCACTTTCCGATACCGTTTTATTATTGATAGTCCACACATAGCGGTTCATGTTTCCTGTCAGCTCAAAATACAGTGTTCTGAAAGGAGTGTCGGGTAAGGTGGTTTTTACGGGAGATTTCAACATGGCGTAATTTAGCGTAACAATATCGTCCTGTGACTCGGCATGATGGGCATGACTCGTACTATCTTGCATCGATGGCATATCAGACATTCCATCGCCTGTTATTTCGGGATACATCACTGCATTCATATCCATTTGTTGAAGGCTCATATTCATTCCCATATCTTTCATATTACCGCCCATGGTCATCATATCATTCATCATCTTCATGCCTTCGAAGTATTTCAAACGGGGTAAAGGCTTTGCGGCTTGCCTCGTTCCATCTCCAAGCCATAGTGATGCCGAACCTGTTCTGTCTTCTGATGTGGCTAATAGTTCGTAAGCTGTACCATCGGCAGGTATTGTGACCATGACATCATATGTTTCTGACGTGCCGACAATAAATCTATCTACTTCTACCGGCTCTACATCCATACCATCGCTTGCCACAACCGACATTCTACCTGCCGAATAGGTTACCCAAAAGTATGTGGAGGCACTACCGTTAATTACCCGCAACCGAACTTTATCGCCTGCCTTATATTTTTTCGCTTGTTGTTCGCTTGCACCGTTTACTAAAAATCGTTCGTAATACACATCGCTTACGTCCATGGCATTCATACGCTTCCACTCATTGGAAAACTTCGTTTTGAAGTTCCCGCTTAGGAGTGCTTCACCATAACTTTGCACGGCGTTTTTCTTGATTGCGTACCAATCGGTAGCATAATGCAACGAGCGTTCTATTTCGTGAGGGTTTTCGTCACTCCAATCGCTGAGTAAAACGACTTCTTCGTTCATGACAAGTTCGTTTGGCTTATGAATCACTATTGCTCCATACATACCTATTTGTTCTTGCAACATGGTATGCGAGTGATACCAATAGGTTCCGCTTTGGCGAAGAGCAAATTTGAATGTATGGGTCGACATCGGTTCGATAGGAGCTGTGGTTAAATACGATACTCCGTCCTGTTCGTTGGGTAAAAGAAGCCCATGCCAGTGAATGGATGTTTCGTGCATCATATTGTTATGCACATAGACTACTGCCGTATCGCCTTCGGTGAAATAGAGCGTTGGCATAGGTATCTGCCCATTGACTGCTATTGCCTTTTTATTTTTCCCTGTATAATTCACAATCGTATCATTGATATATAAAT
>NZ_JAAKEM010000006.1:0-177883 GCF_011039195.1 Dysgonomonas sp. ZJ709 | reverse complement strand
GTATTGAACGAATCAATACATAATTCCCTTGTACTACTCTTTATTGTTTATTGTTATCATTTAGTCAAAGATCGCTTCTTTTTTTATCAACTTCATGCGCTGCGTTCAGCGGTGAAGCGGGTGCAAAAGTAGAAAACTTTTAATTATACTCCAAATGTTTTATGAACTTATTTTGAAAATAATTAATGGGAAATATCTAAATACCTAGTATGAAAGGTGTTGGGAAATACAGAAATCAATACATATTAAGAAAATCAGGTCTGATAACGATACCTAAACGGATTCTTTGTCGGTACTCATTGTAAAATAACAAAGACTCACCATACCCATCATAATACTCAAGGAAGAGGTATTGATTATCATCACTAAATAATCTAATCGAAAAATTGAGTATAATATTGGCATTTAAATTGGCACCCCCACGTTTTACAACAACACAGCTCGCATTATATTTCTTTTTAGCGCTCGAATATTCCATTCCCATTTGACCCCATCCGGCATAATGAACGATATCTTTATTATTTTCACTGTCTACGATAGGTACCCATGCTTTAGAATGAAATGTCCAGCGATCATCCAAATTGAAGGTTGCTCCAAATGTCACTTTATTCCAGCTTCGAGAATCAAGACCATCTTTCCCATTCGATTCATGTTCGAATTGGAAAGAGAGAAGGCCTAAAAGCCTGTTATTATACACAAGGGCTTTACCCAAACCAAGTGAAGGGTTAAAATTAAGATCCTGAAAGGGGAATGATTCCTGAAAAACACCCCAAAAAGCCTTTTGTGTGTAAGTCAGAAAGAAATAAGTCTTAAATGGTAATGTACTATTTGTTAACCGATGTCGGATACTAACTTGAAATTTAGCATCTGAATTGTATTCCGTGGGTTTCTGAAACAGTTCTGTCCCCACAACTATATAGTTATCTTTATATATACCAAAAGATGGCATTGCGTCCAATTGATTAATGATACTATCTGCATTGTTCAGCTTTCTCGATTCACCAAAAATGGAACTAACAAGCACTTGTGTTCCATGCTGTATAAAAGAGGGCTTAATGGAATCTTTATTACAATATAAATGCGAAATAGAATCCTCGCTATGTCTATATGGAGAAATAGAATCAAAATGACATTTTAAACTATCTTGAGAGTAAAGAGTATTGCTCACTGCTACTGATAGCATCAACAAAAAAAGTACTTTTTTCATTATTTATTTTACTTACTTATTAGCTGTGTCAACACTTCGAAAGCGATGGGGCATGTTGACGTATTTTTTACTGTTAGCTTATATATCTGGCTAAACTTTTTCCTGTCGGTATGAGGATATTCCCGACAAGCCTTTGGTCGAGATTCATATATCGAACAATAATTGTCCGGCATTAAAAACGGACAAGGCATAGTTTTAAAAACATAATCTCCATCTTCATCTATTCTCAAATAAGATGATACAACATCAGAAGGTTTTATTCTCAAAGCTTTTGCTATACGATCGATATCTTTATCGTAAATAGCGGGACCCAACAATTTACAACAATTGGCACATGAAAGACAGTCAATTGCAGATGATACCTCATCATGTAATTGATGGACAACATTATCCATTTTATCCAATCGTTTTTTGTTCTTTTTATAAAAAAGCAAAAAATCAGGCTTGGATTTCTCTGCTAATATTTGCAGATTATCATATTTTTTCATTCGCTCTATCTTCCGGTCGGGTTATTTCGCCTGCTAAAGGCACTCTCATTCTTACCTTGATTTCTTCTTTTCCGTAGTGATGACCAATAAGGAACATCAATTTTGTTATGGCCGCCTCTATTGTGGAGTCATAACCGCTGATAACACCAGCACGCAATAATTCTTGTCCGGTTTCGTAGATTTGCATATCAACACAGCCGATTTCACATTGGGTAATATTTAAAATAATTACTCCTCGCTTTACGGTCTCCCGTATCAAATCGAGAAACCATGCTGATAAAGGAGCGTTTCCGGAACCGTAAGTCTCGATTATAACGGCTTTTATTCCTTTAATATTTAAAATTGTTTCGACAGTCTGGCGATCAATTCCGGGGAATAATTTCAGTATTGCAATACGCCCATCTAAACGATAGTGGAAATATACTTTCTTTTCGTAATTAGGTTGCAATATGACTTTACGATCATATCTGATCTGAATACCTGACTTCCCTAAATTAGGATAATTGTATGACTTAAAAGCGTTAAAGTTATCTGCATTTACTTTGGTCGATCTGTTGCCTCTAATTAAATCGTTCTGAAAGAATATGCAAACCTCAGGCACAATCGGATTACCTATGGCATCCTTATCTGCAGCAATTTCAAGAGCTGTTATTAAATTTTCTTTTGCATCCGTACGAAGTTTACCAATAGGTAATTGGGCTCCTGTTAACACAATAGGTTTAGACAGATTCTCTATCATAAAACTTAGGGCAGAAGCGGTATACGACATAGTGTCTGTACCATGGAGAATCACAAATCCATCATAATCGTCATATTTGTCTTCAATGATTCTCACCATCTTGCGCCAATGATCGGGTGTTATCTCCGAAGAGTCTATTGCAGGAGAAAAAACAATATGATCTACCTGAAATTTAAATCTCTGTAGTTCAGGCAAGTTACTATTTAGGTGATCGAAATCGAAGGACTCAAGCGAGCCTGTCCCTGGATTCTCAACCATCCCGATTGTCCCCCCTGTATAGATCAATAAAATATGTGCATTTGCATCAATCATGTCTTATCTCTATTTACAACATGTAAAATTAATAAAATATACTTTACCTAAAAGTGCATTTTACATTATGCGCTATTATTGTTGACAATTTGTCAACAGTTATATTCAAAACTTCTGCTACCCTTTGATAGACTCCGTATATAGAAATTACTGATGTATCTGTCTCACAGAATAGAGAATCAGAAGGGATACTCTTTATTGTTTCGTCACTACACATCTCTCCTACCGACAGTTTAAATCCCAAAGCCGCCAATTGCTTAGCTTGCTCAGGTTTTCCTCTATACCCATGAATAATCCAAGGAATAGCTGTTTTATATTCTTTATATAATGCAATTAACTCGTCCCAAGCTTTTACACAATGTATTATCATGGGCTTATGTGTTTGGATAGCCAACTCTATTTGTCTACGGAACACATCCGTCTGGATAGCTAAATCTGCCCCTTGCAATTTATCTAAACCAGCTTCACCAATAGCAATGACTCGCTTATCTTGTGCAATTTCAGTCAAAAGTTGCAAATCAGACTCAGTATTCAAAGAATACCAGGGATGTACACCACAAGAAAAAAGACTATCTATATCCTCCTCTGCATTCTTGAAATCTTCTGGATATATATTCAATATATACCTAACATCATAGCCATTAACTACAGCTAAAGGCTTTTTATGTGTATGTACATCGAATAACTCCATCCCAATTGCAATATTCATTAAACCAAAAAACGAGGAAATCTCTTTATCCGGACACCTCGTTTCAACTAGAACTCGATTTTGCCTTTAATATTATCGGATAAGATTAATAAATTCTTCTCTTGTTTTAGCCTGATTAAAAACACCTGTAAAATCGGATGTGGTAGTTGTTGAATTTTGTTTTTCTACACCACGCATCTGCATACACATATGCTGAGCTTCTATGACAACCATCACACCCAAAGGGTTTAGGGTATTTTGTATACACTCTTTTATTTGCAAAGTAAGACGTTCCTGCACTTGTAAACGACGGGCAAAAACATCTACTACTCGTGGAATTTTACTCAAACCTGTTATATAACCATTAGGAATGTAAGCTATATGCGCCTTACCCCAAAACGGAAGCATATGATGTTCGCACAGTGAGTAAAAATCTATATCTTTTACTATAACCATCTGGCTATAGTCTTCTTTGAATAAGGCTTTTCTCAAAATATCCTCAGGACTTTCATTATAGCCTTTTGTCAAAAACTGCATTGCTTTTGCAACTCTTACCGGAGTATCCAATAAACCTTCACGATTGGCATCTTCGCCTAAAAGATCTATGATTTTTTTATAATGTACCGCCAGTAAGTCTATATTTTTTTCTTCTTGCATTTATGAAGATTATTGAGGTCGGAGACCTATTTATTACTTTCCCTAGTCAATATCGTAATAAACGATTGAAAGCAGGAAAATCGTATTAAGTACTTTACTTAATCTATCCTAATAATTTTGTGGTTATTCTGTGGGCCGTTTTACAACATCCTGCACTACATATAACTCGCGCCCAAGAGATGGAAGTGTTTTTTTCATCTCGCTAAGAGTTGCTTCCGCATCCTCTCTGCTTAGAAAATTCCCCACACGGAGACGCCAAACAGGAGCATTATATGTAATTACAGTTTCCAGTTCTGGATAAGCAGCTCTTATCTGAGCCTGTTTTGATTCAGCCTCTTGCTTCGATCTCTTCTGGTTGTTACCTGAATAAGCCTGAATTTTAAAACCTCTGACTTTCACGAAGTTTGTAGACGAACCTAAGCTACCGCTATTGTCAGAACTTGTGCTGGCAGAAGCAATATGATGTACACCAACTAACTTCTGAATAGATTCATCCTGCAATACTTTAACATTCCCTTGTCCACTCTTAGATGTATTCAAATCATCAATAATAGTTTTTTGACCATTCTGAGCCAAAACTATTCCCGATAAGAAGAAAAGGGCGAAGAAAATATAAAGATTTTTTTTCATGTTATTTATCTCTAAATAATAAAAACGTAGCGGGTATGTATTAAATACCCGCAACATTAATATCTGATATTTTTAATTAGAATCCTTCAATAACAGGGATAAATTTGTCAACTTCGAGAGAAGCGCCACCAATCAATCCACCATCGATATCAGGACAGCTGAATAGTTCTTTAGCATTACCACCATTAGCGCTACCACCATAAAGAATAGATGTATTATCTGCAACTTCCTGGCTGTATTTATCAGCTATAGTTTTACGGATATATGCATGAATTTCTTGTGCTTGAGCAGATGTAGCTGTTAAGCCTGTACCAATGGCCCAAACAGGTTCGTATGCGATTACGATTTTAGAAAACTCATCGGCTGAAAGATCGAATAATGCTGCTACGATTTGTTTTTTAACAACATCGAAGTGTACATTGCTTTCTCTTTCTTCTTTAGTTTCGCCAATACAAAAAATTGGAGTAAGACCATTTGCAAGAGCCAATAAAACTTTTTCTTTCAAAATAGCATCTGTCTCACCATAATAAGCACGACGTTCAGAATGGCCTAGTATTACATATTTAGCTCCTGTAGAAGCAATCATAGCAGCCGATGTTTCGCCTGTATATGCACCCGATGCTTTGTCTGCACAGTTTTGAGCTGCAATACCGATTTTTGTAGTATCAATAGCAGAAGCTACGCTAGCCAAATGAATAAAAGGAGTACTGATAACAACATCGCAATTGATAGTTTTTCCAGCTAGAGCAGCTTGTAAATCTTTAGCAAAAGCAACACCTTCTTGAAGGTTTTTATTCATTTTCCAGTTTCCTGCAACGATATTCTTTCTCATAATTTTAATATTATTTTATTGTAAAAAATTAATTAATTTCATCTTCATGCGATTCATCCACTTCTTTTTCTTTTCTTCTTCTGAAAAATAGCAGATCCATACCCTTTAGTCCCAACAAAGGTAATACAAATAGGGCACTTATATAAATCCAATTCTTTTTATCTTCATTTTTAGTATTTATTGGCTGACCATAGGACAATTGATCTATAGGTGCAGTCAAATCTTCTTCGGCAGGAACATTTATATCTGCCCATTTATTTATGATTACGCCATTCTTCAACAAAAGCAATCCCGGATTAGAACGTATTATCGTCTTCAGCGTTCGTTCGTCTGTATTACAGAAATTAAAATCTATGACATTTGTCTTCGCCCAAATCATAATATCATCAGGACCGGATGCCGTTAGACAGTAAAATTTGTACTGATGATCGTGGGCGTAATTCTCTACATCCTCAAAATTACTAAGGTAAGATTCATTCATTTCTGTCAGGGAAGGAGAGATCATGAGAAAAACATAGTCACTATCAGATAACACATCAGCTGTTATATCCGACTGGTCTACCAATTCTGTTTTACCCTGATTAAAAAACAATCTACTTATTGTAAAGTCTTTTATTAACGGAATTTCGCCTTCCGAAATAAGTTTCGTCTCCAGCCTCACATATGTCCATGTACTATCTTCCCATGGAGCATTTTGGTCAGTAAACTTTTCCTCCACGCCATTTTTAGCATATACCAAAATCATTTCTTCCTGGTGACCCTTACCCTCATCAACGCTCATCAGTTCGGGTATATTTGCGCCAATCTTGTATGGTCGAAAATCAAATATAGGGTCGAATAAATAGTTACGGAAAACAAATATGCTTATAAAAATAAGGATGTATAAGAAAGCCAGCCAATAAGTTTTACCCGTAAAAAAATTAGATATTCGCTCACGATGAAATATTATAAATATAGCACATGCCAGAAGTACTATATTCTTAAAGAACGTTTGCCAGTTCGTTATTATCAATGCATCTCCAAAACAGCCACAATCTTCTACGGGATTAGCAATAGCCAAATAGAGAGTAAGCGGAGTCATAAAGCACATGGTGAGTAATACTAACCGCGAATTCCAACGACGATAAATCCCAAATAGCATAAAAGCTCCCATCGCAAATTCGAATGCGCAAAGAAAAGCCGATACAGGTAATGCAAGAAATGAGAGTGAAGAAAGATGGAACGAGGATAGATAGTCCTCTATTTTATAAGCTGTACCAAATGGGTCTACAGCTTTAACAAACCCGGAGAAAATGAATGTAACCCCAATTATAATACGGGAAACCTCTACTAGGACTTTTGTTACAATATCTTTTTTACTCATAGACATAATTCTGTTAATCCTTAGTGTCGGGATACTCAAGCTTAATAAGCCCAAATAGTGAATAATTAATCATATCCATATAGTTGGCATCAACACCTTCTGATACGATAGTATGCCCATTATTCTCTTCTATCTGTTTTGTACGATAAATTTTTGTTAGAATAAGATCTGTATATGAGCTAACACGCATCGAACGCCATGCCTCATCATAATCATGATTTTTAGCAAACATCAATTCTTTAGTTTGTGTCATGTGCTTATCATATAAAGCCAACACTTGCTCTTCATTAAGATCTACTGTATCCGAAAAGCCTAATTCTAATTGTATTAGTCCTATGATGCCGTAATTGACAATAGCTATAAATTCGGGCATAATACCCTCGTCTATAAGACTAATTCCTTTTTCTTCTATACTTCTTATACGTTTAGCTTTTATCAGAATCTGATCTGTAACAGATTGTGGACGAAGTATCCGCCACGATGCACCGTAGTCTTTTAGTTTTTTCGCAAAAAGGCTGCGACAAATGCCGATTACATGTTCAAATTGTTGCTTTGTATCTAACATAACTAAGTATCTCTATTTTTGAAATACAAAGGTAGGAAAAAAAATAATATGCCAATTGTTTAATCGATTGATATACTAAGTAAAATATGGAATCTAAAGATCATAATAATACCTTTCATAATATTTATATATCCAAGATGATAAATTACGACAATACTTACATTTAAGCGAATAATTAACCAATGATCACACTAATACAACTATTAAAAACTATATAATAGTTAATAAATGTTTAATTTAAACATAATTTAGTCTATTTAAACATCAAAATACTATTTTTAAAGATTGAAAATAGACAATTACTTTTTTAACAACTAAAACAAAACTACTTATGAAAAAATTATTTTTTTCTCTTTTTTCAGCAGCAATGCTTTTATCATGTAGCAGTAATTCTGAAGATGAACTAGTTCCCGACGGTGGAAATCAAAAAAGTTACCCCGTTACCCTGAATATTTCAGGTTTCAAATTAGAATCTACACCTCTCAAATCTTTCGACCCGGGTAGCGAAACTATGCCGATTACAAACTATTGCCAATATATAATCTACAAAGCAGATGGCAGTGTTTTAATGAGCGAAAGAATAATTCCCGATATAAAAAATATAGATAATAATGAAATTACAATAACAGAAGAACTACCTGCCGGCACATACACTATAGCAGTACTATCTGCACCGTATGCACCTATACCTGGAGAGCCTCTTTCTTTTCATACACACATAATTCCTTCAAATTTCAACACAGATTATTGCGGTGATAATAGTAGCATAACGGGATTAAAAAATAACACAAATATCTTTTTTGAAACAGTTGGTTGCACTGTAGATAGCAATTCGGGAGCAAATACATCTATGGATATAGTATTGAAACCGATGTGGTCGTTAATGGACATTAATGTTACCGATGCTGATAAATGTTATCTTCCTACAGGAACTACCCATATCTTGCTTTCTGTAACACCATTGACATCCGGATTTTATCTGAAAACAAAAAAATCATATTACAACCACTACCCGCATGCTCTTGATCTAATTGTACCTGTAAGTGAGTTCAGAGCAAACAATGGATTTGCTAATATACCAATAAGCCAAACTAATAATGCTACAGTTACTTTATGGTATATGGATTCCCCAATGTATGGTAATATGCTAGGTGAAAAAGTACTTTACAAGGGAGATATTGAAAACGCAAAGTATACCACACTTGTAGGTGAAATTGGTAGTGAGAAAAGCCAAGGCCAATCTTTCGGCATAACTGTTGCAAAACTTGAAACTGTTGAAATTCCATTTGCAGAATAATAAACGGAAGCTTAATAATATAAAAAGCGAGCTAATTTTACTTAGTTCGCTTTTTTTATTCAATATGTAAGAATCTTTTATATCATAAAATGCAAACGGTTTTGCAAATTAACCTCCGCAATACCACCATCTATATCCAGATACAAGATATTCATATTAGGATAAATTTCCTTGATTCGTTTCTCCACACCTTTAGCTACAATGTGATTAGCAATACAGCCAAACGGTTGAAGACACACCACCTTATTCACACCTTTACGCGCATAATGGGCTATCTCGCCGGGTATGAGCCATCCTTCACCAAACTGGTTAGATAAATTCAAGACTTCTGCCGCCGCTTCTGCTTTAGAGTAAATAGATTCGGACGCTTCATAGAATTTAAAATCCTTCAGAATTTTTTCCGACTTCTTTACTTTACTATTAATATACATCCATATAAGCGGCTTCAACGACTTCTCGAAAATAGTAGGCTCTTCCAATCCTATTTTTGCATTCACCTTGCTATTAACAAAGAATTGAAGCAGGAAATCTAATAAAGGAGGGGTAGACACTTCTACATCTTTCGACCGAAGCCACTCGGTTATATTCGATTGAGCATAATTATTATACTTCACAAATATCTCACCGATAAGTCCAACCTTAGAATATATTTTATCAAAGATAGGCACACTATTAAAGTCGGCGACAGCCTCTTTCAACAGGCGCATCAATGTTTTGGGATTATTTGCCCTTACAGCATCGATACCCCGCTCAATATAAAAATCGAATACGCCCAGCGACGAACCTTCTTTCTTTTCTCTTACCGAAATAGCACCGTGCATTTGCTGTAAGCCATCGCCATAGAGAACCAAAGGAATAGCGATTTTAGCAATCTTTTTCCAATCGAAGAAAAATTCACTCTCTCCATTCTGATATGTCTCTCCGGCACTTAGAGCAATGACAGGTATGTCATTAAATCCGGCATTAAACAATCCTGATTTAATCTGAGCAATGTAATTTGTCGCACGGCATTGCCCGCCCGTTTGTGTAATGGCAAGTACTACATCTTTGACATCGTACTGCCCCGATTGAAGCGTATTTATTATATCTCCTAATATTAGTGTCGATGGATAACAAACTTCATTATTACCATACATCAGACCTAAATCAGCAGATATTTTATTCGATTTTGGCAAGTTTTCGACTTTCAATCCAAGTAGTTCACCCAATGCAGGTGCAAATGGTGATAAAAAGTCAGCCAACCAAGGAATCAGAATCGTTTTACTCTTGTCTGATTTCTTATAAGGAACAGTATATGCTTCGTAAGAAGTCGAAGCTATTTGCGATGTAAATTTCGTAGCATTGAGCGATTCTACCAACGAACGAAGACGCAAGCGGATAGAACCCGGACTTGCAATCTCATCGATACGAAGAACTGTAATATTTTTACCTACTGCTTTCAAAATGTCGCGAGTCTCATCCATAAAGAATGAATCGGGACCGCAACCAAACGAATTCAACTGTACGAGTTGAACATTCTGAGGTAGTTTAGCTACTTCCATTGCAGCTTGCACTACACGGTTAGGATATGACCATTGTGATACAATATTCAACTTACCAAAACCTTTGCTTTCAGGCCTACGGAACACATCGTCAGTTAATACAATAACACCTAGATCTGATAAAATCTGTCCGATTTTTTGATGTATCAATGGGTCTGCATGATAAGGACGTCCGGCCACAACAAATACCAGTTCGCCACTCTCTACGGCTTTATCTAATAACTCTTGTTGGTAACTTAGCAATTCCTGTTTCAACCCATCTTTCACTACGACTGCCTTTTTGTAAGCAGCATCGAACACCGATTTAGAGACCCCTAATTCAGATATATAATTAAAACAGCCTTTATATAAAGCCTTATCACTACTAAAATTAATAACAGGATTATCGAACGCTATATCATATTTTGTCTGAGGATCGATCGAGCTTTTTATAACATCGGGATAACCACTCACCACAGGGCAGTTGAACGAGTTGGAAGCTCCACCGAATTCATTTTCTTCTTTTGGTACAAGCGGATAGAATATCCGATCTACCTTTTGTTCTATCAATGCCAGAACATGACCATGCACCAACTTAGCAGGGAAACAGATATTGTCCGACATCACCCCTCCTACTCCTTTTTGATAAAGGGGGAAAGTTGATTCAGGTGATAAACGAACATTATAACCACATTCTGACAATAATGTATGCCAAAAAGGGTAGTTATCAAACATGTTTAACACACGAGGGATACCAATAGTACGCCCACGCTCTATATTTTCAGCTTTTACAGGACGATCGAATAAGATGTCGTTCTTCTTGTCAAAAGCATTATAACCTTCTTTACGTGCAATATTCTTGTTGAAGAAAATCTTTTCGCATTTATTTCCGGCGTAACAGATATTCCCATTATCAAATTTGAAGCGTAGTACCGAACAAACATTTGTACAGCCTTTACACGTCAACTCTCTGCTATTGATAGTAGCAACATCAAACAAAGCCTCTTTTCCTAAAAATGAAGATTCGTTTTGCTTCTTATCCCATAGTCGCTGACCATAAAGAGCAGCACCTACGGCACCCATCAACTCAGGATGATCTGTCGAACTTACCGTCTTTCCCGATAGCATTTCCAAAGCACGATACACAGCATCGTTGCGGAAAGTACCACCTTGAACAACAATATGATCGCCTAACATATTCAGATTAGAAATCTTAAGTACTTTGAACAGGCAGTTTTTAACTACCGAATAAGCTAATCCCGCCGCAATATCGTCGTTCCCTGCATTTTCACGAAGCGATTGTTTAACTTTCGAGTTCATAAATACTGTACAGCGAGAACCCAGATCGCTTGGATATTTAGCTAAACAAGCCGCACGCACAAATTCAGATAATGGCATATTCAGCATCGATGCAAAGTTCTGTAAGAAAGATCCGCATCCTGCCGAACAAGCTTCATTCAATTCTATGTTCGAGATAAGTCCGTTATTGATAAATATCGATTTGATATCCTGACCGCCAATATCCAATACAAACGAAACATTGGGGTTTACATATTGTGCACCCGAAAGATGGGCGATAGTCTCAACGATACCATAATCTAAGCCTAACGCCGATTTTATTAAATCTTCGCCATAGCCTGTTGCTGCCGAAGAAAGGAATTTTACTTTTACACCCTTTTCTTCCGCTTCTTTATAAAATAGAGATACCCCTTCTATGACTTTCTTAAGGGGATTACCTTCGTTATTACCGTAAAACTTGTAGATAATGTTTGTATCTGCATCCATTACCACAATCTTGGTTGTAGTAGAACCCGAGTCTATACCAAGGAAACAATTCACGTTCTTTTCCTCGCCCAGATCCTTAAATTTGAGTTGCTTAACCTTACGATTGGCACTCCATTCTATATAATCTAATTCATCTTTAAATAAAGGATCAAGAGCATCACCTTGATTTGAAGTTGTAACAACTGATAGACGTTCTATCAAATCGTTTAGATCGAAAACATTCGCTTCCTCATCTTTATATAAAGCAGCACCCCATGCAGGAAAATACTCTCCGTTTTGAGGTACAATAAAATCTGAATCAGCTAATTTCAGTGTATTTTTAAATGCATCACGCAGTGCCGGGATAAAAGTCAGCGGTCCGCCAATGCATAATATCTTAGGTGTAATTTCGCAGCCGCGTGCCAAAGTCGTAACCGACTGTAAAGCAACTGCGTGTAATATGGATGCCGATATATCTGAAACAGGAATATTACGGCTTATCAGATTCTGAACATCTGTTTTGGCAAAAACGCCACAACGGGACGCTATTGGATAAATCTTGTCGAAAGTCAAGGCTTTTTCGCCCAGTTCGTTTATCGATATGTTCATCAGACTAGCCATCTGATCGATAAAAGCACCTGTACCACCGGCACAACTACCATTCATACGAATATCAGGATGTCTGCCTTCGGCAAAGAATACCATTTTAGCATCCTCTCCTCCTAAATCGACAAGTGTATGTGTATCTGCATAGGCATTTTTCACAACTTCTACGGCAGCTACAACTTCCTGAACGAAAGATATACCAACACGTTCTCCGATACCCATACCAGCCGAACCGGTTATATTCACACCAAAAGTAGCATCAGAAAATTGTTCGATAACCTCACGCAGGCCGTCTATTAGAGTCTGCTGAATGTTAGCTTGATGTCTGCGATAGGTTTTGTAGATTATTTGTAAATCGCTATCTAAAACTACAATTTTTACAGTTGTCGACCCGACATCAACTCCCATTTTATATTGTATCTTATTCTGCATATAGTCTGTTTTAACCCATGTCCTTAGTATAAATAACTAAAGAACAGAAAGTTTTGATATTATTAATATAGTTTAATCTGCAAATTTACGAAATTAACTTAGAATAAATCCGCATCAGTCATAGATAAAATTGATATTAAGATTAAATGAAACAACTCACAAAGTTACAACAACATGAATTTCAAAGCGTTGAATAAATCATCAGGAGTATCTATTCCAATTGTTTCTTCATAAGTATACCCAACACGTATACGATAACCAGCTTCTATCCAGCGCAGTTGCTCCAACGATTCTGCTTTTTCGAGGGAAGAAGGTGGCAATTGTGTAATTTCTTTCAACACATCCGAACGATAGGCATACATCCCGATATGTTTATAAAACGTATGCTTATCCAACCATTCGGTATGATGTACATCTCTTATATAAGGAATAATGGAACGGCTGAAATAAATTGCCTCATTATTGCTATTGATTGTTACTTTTGGCGAATTAGGATTAAATAAAGCATCAAACCCATCTTCTTTTTTGAAAGGCTTAACTAATGTAGCCAATTCGACATCTTTACTATCGAAACAGGCTTTAAGGCTTTCTATTTGCTGTGGTTGTATAAAAGGCTCATCACCCTGTACATTGATAACCACATCGAAACCCTCTCCTACCTTGGCATAAGCTTCATATATACGATCGGTACCACTACGATGCTCTGTAGATGTCATTACCGCTTTTCCGCCAAATGCCTCTACTGCATCAAATATGCGAATATCGTCTGTAGCGACCCAAACCTCATCTGTTGCTTTCTTCACCTGTTCGTAGACACGTTGTATCATAGGCTTTCCCGCCATGTCAGCCAAAGGCTTTCCCGGAAAACGAGTAGAAGCATATCTTGCCGGAATGATTACTATAAATTTCATATCGATTACCTGATTAAAAAGTATAAAACAAAGATAACTCTTATTTAAAAATAGAGATAACCTCTGTTGTATATTTATATCTATTTCAGAATAAATATTTTAACAATTTGTGTGAATATGATAGAATAAATATCATAATTCCAATATAAGCATTGTCATTCGATACATATCAATTTTATTTATATCCTTTGTCTTGATGCTCTGTTTTATAAAATATAATTACCTTTATGGGATATTCCTTTCGTAGAATTCTTCGTTTAGGAATTGAAATGTTAACTACGACCTATTACCATTTATGAAAAAAGCACGTATTGGATCTTTACTATCCATGCTATTTGTCAGTTTATCTATTCTAGCATCATCCGGCCCCAGAATTAAAGGACGATTAATAGAATCAGGGAAAAATACCCCTATCGAATTTGCAGATGTTGTACTCTCGAAGAAAGGAAAAACAACAGCTATTGCACACGCATACTCAGAAGAAAATGGACAATTCATATTGTCTGAAATAGAAGATGGCGAATATACGTTGATGGTCAGAGTAGTTGGTTATGATATATATACTAAAACACCTGTCACATTAACACCTGCAATTACAATATTAGACCTTGGTTCCATAGAGCTAATACCTCTGGAGAATGAATTGTCGGAAGTTGTAGTAGAAGCCGATAAAAGACAAGTTATATACAAACTGGATAAAAGAATTATTGATGCATCGGCTAACCTGATGGGAGCTGGTGGCTCTGCTGTCGATATACTCGAAAACACGCCATCGATAAGAATAGATGCAGAAGGCGAAGTAACGTTTCGGGGTAGTAGCGGATTTGACGTATTTGTTAACGGAAAAATCAGTATGTTATCAGGCACACAAGCACTACAACAGATACCGGCAGGGATGATAGAAAATATAGAAATAATTACAAATCCTTCGGCTCGACATGATACCGGTGGCGATGTCGGTATTATCAATCTTATTACGAAAAAAAATTATCAGCAGGGATTTAATGGCATGGTAAATGTATTTGGAAGTACAGCTTTATCCAATGGTCTGGATTTCATGCTCGCCAAACAAAATAAAAATCTCCAATGGTCTCTATCGGGAAGCTGGAATGAGCCTATTCGCAAAAGCCACTTCGATCAGGATAAAACAACGATTGTAGATGGCATCACAACCATATCTCATTCTAAAGGGCCTCGTAAAAGTATAACATACAATACTTTTATCAGAAACGGCTGGATCTACTCACTACCAAAAACAGCTCTAAATCTTGATCTGGAAATAGGATATAACAAAAAAACCCGCAAAGGGAATCTTGATTATACAGAGGTACGATCAGAGAATGGTAATATATTTGAAACAGGTGACGCCAACAGTAGAGATTATTACGATCTACACGCAACATATTATCAAGGTAATGTCGGATTTGATCATAGATTCAATGAAGACGGTCATAAGCTATCGGGGAGCTTTCTTCTAAGATACGAAGGTGATGCATTGGAATATTTCCAAAGCGACTTATTTGATAAGAACAACGAAAGGTTGCAAGGACATAGGGCATGGGAAGACGAACACAGATGGACTGTACAGGCAAATACCGATTATATTCTACCTTATAGCAAAACCGGAAAATTCGAGGGAGGCTATCAATACTTCTCCTATCTGGAGGATGGAGATTATAGCATGCAATTCTGGGATCCTGAGAAAAAAAAATTTTATTGGAGAGACGATATCTATAATACGTTCTATTTCCAACGCGGCATTCATTCCATATACGCGATGGGTTCAGACAGCTATAAAGCATTCGATCTTCAACTTGGCTTAAGAGGCGAACATACCCATCAGGTATTACGTAGTTCGATAGAAGGTTCGAACCGAACAGTCAATCGCTTCGAAGTATTCCCTTCTGTACATTTAGGGTATAACTTACCTAATAATCATAAGCTGATTTTTTCATATTCGTATCGCACCACGCGGCCTCAGCTATTTTACATGGAGCCATACATTACATACCGAGACTATTATACGGCTGAAATCGGTAATCCTGATATCCGCCCCGAATATATCCATTCGTACGAGCTCAATTATAAGAAGAACATTAATGAACATATCATATCATCGAGCTTGTTTTATCGATACCGAAAAGACAAAATAGAACGTCTGCGTGTGCCCTACTCAGCCGGTGTAACTTTAGACTCGATGGCCAATGTTGGCAACGATCGCTCTATGGGGATCGAATTAAACGGACAACTTAAAGCCACAAACAAATGGAATATCAATATCAATGGAAATATATACTACTATAAAGTTGAAAATAAATTTAAACTGGATGGCAAAAATGAAACCAGTACGAACTACGATATTACAATCAATAATTTGATCGATGTGCATAAAAACACACGTATCCAATTCGATGGAAACTTTGTAGGTCCTTCGGTTACCACTCAAGGGCGCTCTGACTCTTTTTGGTTTATGAATTTTGCTATCCGTCAACAGCTATTTCAACGTAAATTATTGTCAACCCTTTCTTTCAGGGATGTATTCAATACAGCCCGGTATAAGAGCGATATCAGAACAGCCAATCTGGAATCCGTTACGCATATACGTCCTCAATATCCCGTAATTATGCTCACTCTCAGCTATACTTTTAATAACTTCAAAAAGAAATCAGTTGATTCACGGGACAACCGTGATCTCTTTGAAGGAACCAATCATTAATATTATAAATCATAATTATGCCTATATCTCGTCGTAATTTCCTGAAAGCTGCCATGTGCGGCATTATAACACCCTCTGTACTATCATTAGCTGCAAACAACAGAATTCCGCACGAAGCATTTATAGACAAATTGCTTCCGGCTCCGGTAGGTGGCGGATTTTCAATGTCCGATTATTGGGTATGGGGTTCATCAGTCATCAAAGGAGAAGATGGTAAATACCACATGTTTGCCGACCGATGGGCTAAAGATTTAGGGTTTCAAGCATGGGTTACCAATTCGCAAGTGGCTCATGCAGTATCAGATACCCCCGAAGGTCCGTATACATTTGCCGATGTAGCCTTACCTGTAAGAGGTGCCGGATATTTCGATGGATTGGTAACGCATAATCCGAGAGTGATATTCTATAAAGGATTATATTATATTTATTACTTTGGTACTACATACGACTTTCCTGTACCAGAAGCAGGTGTAGCATGGGAAGACAGCTGGTTTGAACGAGCATGGATGAATAAGCGCATAGGTGTGGCATGGTCTAAATCGCTCTATGGCCCATGGAATAGATATAATAGTCCTGTCATAGAACCACGCCCCGGTAAATGGGATGCGACCATAACAACAAATCCATCACCCGTGGTGAATCCAAAAACAGGAAAGATTCTTTTAATGTATAAATCATCACCTATAAATTCCGCACCACCTTTATTACTAGGGGTTGCAGAAGCATCGGAACCGTATGGCGAATACAAACGACTTTCCGATAATCCGATATTTAGATTCGACACTGCTGCAAATAACGACAATGATGTGGAAGACCCTTTTGTATGGTATAATGGAAAAGGCTACGAACTGATAATGAAAGACCGCTTCGGTCACATCTGTGGAGAAGAAGGTGGTGGCGTACATGCCACATCAGCAAACGGGATAAACTGGAAACTGTCATCTCCTGTGAAAGCATACTCGCGAACAGTAAGATGGGATAATGGACAGACTACCCTTCAGGCAAATTTTGAACGCCCGTTTTTATTAATTGAGAATGGGAAACCAACTCATTTATTCGCTGCCACCGGTGAAGGTTCTCAACAGTGGCAATTCGATCGAACTTGGAATATGGTTATTCCTCTGAAATAAAACAGAAAACAAATTAGTATAAGAGCACTAAGAATTAAACCAAGATTAGTCCTATTTCAAAAATGGGGTGTATATTTGCATCCGTTATGAATAAAGCACTTATTTCTATCGGGTCTAACGAAAATAAAGAGATTAATATAGTCTCCTGCCAGCTTTTACTAAAAGAAATATTTAGTAAAATTATTTATTCTAAAACGTGCATAACTGCACCTTATGGAACAAACTATAAAACTGATTTTATTAATCAGCTGGCTGTTGTATCTACCGACAAAACAAAGGACGAAGTTTCATCTTTATTAAAATCATTAGAAATTAAGATGGGTAGAACACCCGATGATAAAAAAAAGGGTAAGGTCATAATAGATATTGATCTTATCACATGGAACAATGATATATTAAAACCAGAAGAAATGAATCGCAATTATATAAAAAATATCATATCAGAACTAAATACTTATCTATAAATTCAGACCCATACCCGCACCCATCCACAAATAGAGAATAAAACAAATCGTCTTATTAAAATAAAATAACAGAATATTAAATTTAACATATATTTTGCAATTATAAAGAAAATGTTGTTACCTTTGGAATCATTCAAACACTTTTTCTTATCATATTGATTTAATTTTAATAAACAGAATGACAGTTAACCTCACAAATAATCTAGTATCAAACCTCTTTTTTCCATCTGAAAATTTGGAGATTAGCTATGTTTTATTAGAGAGAGAGAGAGAGAGAGAGAGAGAGAGAGAGAGAGAGAGAGAGAGAGAGCACACAAACACACGCACGTATAATATAAGAATTTCGCTTCACGAAGCAATTTTTCACAAAAGTTTTATTGGTAAGACAATATATACCTCAAATAGCATCATATGTTATTTGGGTTTTTCCTGTTGCCTTAAAATTCCTCCCAATCGTATGGATCATCATTCTATATGTTAATCGAACCACAACCTAAATCTATTTCTATCATGTAAAAAAGAAGCTGCTACTATTCGTATTACGATAGTGCAGGTTTGAAATCGACAGATTCTAATCCAATCTCATTGTTTTAATTAAATCTAATTTAATCTCAATCGAAAAACACAATAAAATATGGAAATGAAAAAACACTTATTTCATATGCGCAAAAACTGCTTGGGAAAAGTATGTCTCATATTATTTCTACTAGCGGGATCAGTTAACCTATATGCGCAAAACCAAAAAATAAATATTTCAGGTATTATTAAAGATGAAACAGGAGTACCTCTTATTGGGGCTAATGTTACAGAGAAAGGAACAACTAACGGAACGATGACTGATGTAGAAGGGAATTTCAGTCTAAGTGTTAATAACCGAGGAACTATACAAATATCGTTCGTAGGTTACATTGCGCAAGAAATGCCGGTAAACGGTAAATCGACGTTCGATATAATATTAAAAGAAGACAGTAGAATTCTCGACGAAGTAATAGTTGTAGGTTATGGTAGTACTGTGAAAAAAGATCTGACGACTGCTGTTACAAGTGTTAGCAGCAAGGACTTTTTACAGGGAGCGGTAAATAGCCCTATGCAGATGATAGATGGAAAAGTTGCAGGTCTATCTATCTCTAATCCTGCGGCAGCCGATCCCAATAAAAATGCAGACATTCAAATTCGTGGTGCTTCATCGATGAAAGCAGGTAATAGTCCACTCATTGTTATTGATGGGATGCCGGGAGGAGACCTGCGAAATTTGGCTCAACAGGATATAGAATCAATCACCGTTCTTAAGGATGGATCAGCGGCAGCTATCTATGGTTCAAGAGCTGCTAATGGGGTTATCATGGTGCAAACAAAACAAGGTAAAGCCGGAAAAGTATCGATTACATATGATAGTTTTATAGAACATGATGCTGTAGCCAAACGTCCCGAAATACTATCGGCAGAAGAATTTGTTGCAAAAGGCAGAGCAAAGGACTGGGGTGCCAGAACCGACTGGTATAATGAACTACTTAATAAAAATAATTTCGGACAAAATCACAATATATCACTAGCAGGAGGTAGCGAAAGTTCTATATTTCGCATATCGGCCAATTACCGGACAAAAGAAGGGTTGGATATAGCTACAAACCGTGAGGAATACGGGCTAAGAGCGAGCTTTAAACAAACAACGCTGGAAGGTTTGCTTGAAGTAGGAGGAAACGTATCGTATCGTATTGCCGAGGAAGACTGGACGGACTATGCCGTATTTAAGCAGGCAGTCAAACTCAACCCAACAGTAGACAAAAATGAAATGAACTATTTTACAGGCCGCTACGACGAGTATAATCCGATAAAATGGCTTACAGAAAGAGAGAGGGGCGCCAGTTGGGAATACGCAACTATAGACTTCAATATAAAACTGAACCTTGCTAAAAATCTGAATACGGAGTTACAGCTAGGACGTCAGGGAATAAACAAAAAGCAACGTGAATATTACACCAAGAATCATAAAGAATCTATTGATAATAACCGTGGAGGACGTGCGCGTTTCGAACATGAAAGTTGGGTAGACTGGACTTTAGAGTGGATAGCGAACTATGCTTTCAAAGTTAACCAACATGATTTCAAAATTATGGGAGGATATTCTTATCAAGAATTTAATCGTGAAAAACTCATGGCCGAAAATGCCGACTTCCCTAGCGATGCTTTTACATACAATCAACTGCAAGCAGGAGCATGGAACAAAATTGCAGGACGACTGGGTATGGAATCTGAAAAAGACAAAGAAAAAACAACTGCTTTTCTAGGTCGTGTTAATTACAACTTCGATAATCAGTTTCTTGTTACCGCATCTCTCCGATACGAAGGTAATTCCAAATTCGGCACTGATAATAAATGGGGATATTTCCCGGCCGCATCTGCTGCATGGCGCTTTTCGAGATTGCCTGTCTTTGAGAATACTACATTTGTCGACGACTTGAAAGTTCGCTTTTCCTATGGACAGACCGGTCGTTCGGGATTTGATAAATATATAGCTTTATCGAAATATTCTCCGGCATCATATTCTTACGTCGATGGTAAATGGATACAAGTATATGGCCCCGGTAATAATCCGAATGCCAATCTGAAATGGGAGAAACAAATATCCTATAACTTAGGTCTGGATTACACACTATTCAATTCAAAATTGAGTGGTAGCATCGATGTTTTTATCAGAGATGGCCAAGATGTCATCGGAGACTATACATCCCCTGTACCACCTTATATATATTCAACTCTGGTAACAAATGTGGGAACCACACGCGACAAGGGAATAGAATTACAATTGAACTGGAATGCTGTTAAAACAAAAGATTTCTCATATTCGACCGCTCTTACAGCTTCATACATCAATTCTAAAATCAAATCCTTCTCCAGTGGAACATTTACCAAAGGATATGTTGATAGTGAAGGACTACCTTCACCGGGAAATCCGGGTGCACCCCAACGTCTTGCTGATGGAAAAGAAATAGGTTCATTCTATGGATATAGATATGCAGGTGTAGATGCCGACGGCAAGATTCTAATATATGAAGGGGGCAAGAAAAGTGGTAACACCGTATTAGCAGAACAAGCCAAAGATTCGGATAAAGCGTATCTTGGTAATGGATCGCCCGATTATGAACTGGCATGGTCTCATTCACTTGCATACAAAGAGTTTGATCTTAATTTCTTTTTCCGCGGTAAATTCGGTTTTCAAATACTGAATACTTATCAGATGTATTACGGTTTAGTTGCCGAACCGGAAGTGAATCTATTACAATCTGCCTATAATGATAACGCACACATAAAAGGAGGAAAAGTAATATGTGATTATTTTCTCGAAGATGGAAGTTATTTCAAACTAGATAATATCTCTCTCGGATGGACACCTAAAATTAAATCTAAATTTATATCTAATCTGAGACTTTATGGTACAGTAAGAAATGTATTTACAATTACTAAATATAGCGGACTCGATCCTACCACTGTTCCTACTGCCGGTCTATGGCCGGGAATAAGCTCGCTGGATGTATATCCGATTGCCCGAAACTTCTCTTTTGGTGTTCAGATAAGTTATTAATCGCCTTAAACTAATAATAGTATGAAAAAAATAAAAATATTATATCTGTTTTTAGTGTCGGTTGTACTAATGCCGTCATGTACAGATTTGACTGAAGAAGCATTTAGCGTAATTCCTACAGACAAATATTATACGGACAAGAACTCCGTTAATGCTGCCGTTATGCGTCCTTACGAACATGGCCATTGGTGTGGATGGGATGGTGATCGCTGGTATCTGCAAGAGCTTACAGCCGATCAATTCGTTTGGACACAAAAAGGTAAACATGGATGGGATGATGGACAATGGGTGCGCCTACATAGCCATACATGGGATAATCTTCAAGGTCAGATATATGGAAGCTGGACAGGTCCATACCAAGGTATAGGCTATATCAATAACACTTTGAATGACTTCAAAACATTCGATTTTAATGCAATTGGGGTAACCGATCAGGAAATTGCAGCATATTCTGCGGAACTGAGAGCTTTACGGGTTTGGTACTATACATTCCTAATCGATTTTTTCAGACATGTGCCTATCAGCGAAGATAACCTAACCATCAAGGGACAATCATCTCCTCAAGAGGTCTTTACATATATGGAAAACGAAATCAAAGAAATTTTACCTACTCTAAGTAAGGAACCGGCTATCGGCCGATTTGGCCAAGCCAGTGCAGCATCGTTATTGGTAAGAATGTATCTGAATGCCAAGGTATGGATAGGGATTGATCGTTACAGTGATTGTGCTACAATGGCTCAGGAAATTATTGATGGCAAATATGGAGCCTATACAATTGATACAGATTACCGAGGCCCATTTCAATCGTTCTATAATGGAAGAAGATCACCCGAAAATATTTTCGAATGGCCGCATGCTAATAACATATATGATGCAGGCTGGTTATATGATGCTTTTCACCACTATAAGACCCAGTATATAATGGATACACAATCCAGAGGGACATGGAATGGGGTGCATCTTGCTCCATCCAGAGATCTTGACGGTAATGTATATGATTATACATTGGGAAAACCATACGAAAAATTTGCAGATGGGGACTATCGTAAACAGAATTATGAGATTATTGACAAGGACGGAAATACTAAAGGTTTCTTCTTAATCGGACCTCAATACGAATTCGATCATACAAATGGATTTGGATACGACAAATCGAAACCCGTAACAGGTGCCGAAGAATGGACCGGGCAACAACTGGTATTCGTGGATCAAGTAGGGCGTTTTTCGGAAAAACCAGATGGAAGATGGAGCGAAGGTTCGCATGTTACTACCGGCGAAGAAAACTCAGGGGTACGCTTAGCTAAATTCGGGCCACTATCTCTTACCGCAGGTAAATATATGAATAACTCTATTGCTGAAATCAGGTTAGCTGAAATATATTATTCATTAGCCGAATGTAAATATAGGACAGGTGATAAAGCAGGAGCAGCAAAACTCCTGGACGCTGTCCGCAAGCGTAACTATCCCGACAGCGAATGGTCGAAATACAGCTATGTTACCAATTTATCGAAACTAACAGATCAGGAATTTATTGACGAGTTAGGACGCGAATTCCTTGGCGAACGCCATAGACGTACTGACCTAGTTCGTTGGGAACGTTTTAGTGATGCTTGGTGGGACAAGGGTATAGATAAAACAGACAAAGATTATGAAATATTTCCAATACCTTCTCGTGCTTTGAGTTCTAATCCTTTACTAAAACAAACAACTCGGGGCTGGGAATAAAATATAGCGTTTGTGATTAGTTAAAAAGGTAAAGAGGCTATTTCGATTTTTGTATTATCGGATAGTCTCTTTATTATATCTTTATCAGTGTTCAATATACTATATCTATAGGAGTTTCATAATATGCCGATATGGCAGGTGCCAAGAATTCGGTATCGCTTGTACCGAATTTTGATCGGCTTTCCAGATTTTCAAATATACAGGGTGTCTGAGATGCACTATTCTTTTCGATAATTTCTTTTCTCTCATTCCAGATATTATTGATTCTATTCACATCGAAAAAGCCTTCAATATAAAGTGCTGTAAACAATAATACAGAAAATAGAACTACAGATTGTTTAATCCGTCTCAATACAACTATCTGGCTATTTAAGCTATTAAAAATAATCCCTAAAGATATAATATTGAATGTCACTAAACCAAACCAAGCACGTGGTGGAAACTGCGGAGAAAAAATCATCACATAAACACTAACAAGTGCCCCAATTAAATATGTCAAATATAAAAATACAATCTTCTTATTAAGCACTTTGTCTTGAGAATTACTTAATAATAAGATAAGACATATTAATCCCAATAAATTCAGAGAACCTAATGTTTTTACCGTTTCTTTCGTATATGCTATAAAGTTGAGCATAACCCTCGACAAAGGTACTGGAAATTCGTCTCCAATGGTAGTGGAACGGACTATATTACCGGGAGCTTTAATCAATATTATATACCCTATAACCAATCCTATAAGTCCGATTATACTCCACAAAGGTATTTTCCACCTATTTGCTTTGTAATATAGAATAAACAAAATAACTATTATAATTAAACCTGTTACTGTATTCTCATTCGTCCAACCAGTAATAATACCTAGAATAAATATACCGATACATTTAGGGAAAGTATATCTAGCACCATTGTTATTGTACAAACGATAGAAAAGCAAAAAGAGGAGAATTATAACTGTACACCATAAATAATTAGCACTTCCTGTCAGCCAAAGGAGTGTTTCCCCTATATTAGGCTGAACTATCCAAACAAGACTGTTCACTAGAACCAATAATCCAATACTATGTTTACCACGGCCTATAATATGATAGTAAATAAGAAATGCATATAATACGTAGGCCAGCGAATTTAGAACATCGGCTGTTAAAGGATTGACCCATAACAACAGTTGAGCTATTACATGAGCAATAGTTCTTCCACCCCACCCGAAATAGTGATCATATTGAAAATCGACTATATCCAGAACTGTTTGTAAAAAACCTGTATTATACCTCACGGCCGATGAATAAGCAAAGTCATCCAGCACCATTGGTGTTTTGATATTGAGTATCAATGCACCACCTCCGAATATAAAAGCCACTAGGGATAAAAAGAGAATTGTTCTCTTTTTATCCCTAGTAAAGCTAGTAGTTATATCATCAAGAAAATATAATATTTTTCTTATAAAGTCTGAAAACTTATTTAACAATATAGAAAAATACATTTCAATATTTTTATTGGTATAGAATATTATTTCTTTTTCTTATTAGCAGCTCCTTTTTTAGCATTTCCCTTCGCTTGTTGCTGTTGCAGACGTTGTGCCTCTTCAAGACGAGCCATAAAACCCGATTTCTTTTTAGGCTTAGCTTTATTTGCTTCCAACTTAGCTAATACCTTATCTTCATTTATAGCGAAACGGAAAGCTAGAGTCAACAATATAGTAATCAACAATGATATGAAGTAATAGTATGTCAATCCTGAAGGATAATCGTTAAGTACAAAGAAGAATACTATCGGCATCAAATACATCATCCACTTCATGCCCGGCATTTGCTGCTGTCCGGTGTTCGTTGCCTCCATATTGAACTTCGTATACACAATGTTAGTTATAGTCATCAATATACAAAACAAACTGATATGGTTACCTATAATCCAAATAGGATTCGACCATTCTATAATTGCATCATAAGTCGAAAGATCGGGTGCCCAAAGGAAACTTTGATGACGCAACTCAATCGCATTCGGGAAGAACTGGAATAAGGCAATCAAAATAGGCATTTGCAGCAACATAGGGATACATCCACTCATCGGGTTTGCCCCTGCCCTACTATATAAAGCCATTACAGCTTGTTGTTTTTCAGTTGCCTGTTCCGGCTTAGGATATTTAGCATTCAATTCCTCTACCTGCGGTCGTAAAACTCGCATTTTAGCAGAAGACATAAACGATTTGTATGTCAGAGGTGATATAATCAATTTAACGATCAATGTTAGCAACAGGATCACAATACCTATCGATAAACCTGTTGACTTCAACATATTAAACAATGGAATAACAAAATATTGATTCACCCAACGGAACAACGCCCATCCCAGTGGAACCAATTTATCCAAGTCTAACTGTTGATTAACATCTTTTATATTGGCATCGTATTCCTTAAGATGAGAGTACGACATTGGCCCTAAATAGTAAGAAAATCCCGCATGCATTGTACCTGCATTAATATCTACGGTTGCAGGAACATATAATATAGCTTCGCAGGCTTTCAAGTAGTCTTCTGATGTCAATACCTTCGAATCAAGTTGTGCAACTTCAATTCGGTCGTCGGCAATAAGTATTGAGGCGAAAAATTGATTTTTAAATGCAATCCATTTTGTTGGCTCTTTAACCTCTTTAGACTCATTCTTGTCGGCACTAAGTTCCTCAACATCGCTAGCCATATATTTGTAGTAAACATGCGAATAACGCTGCTCGTTCTTCAAGCTTTTTTCTTGTCGACGCATTTTCTGAGACCAGCGTAGTTCGAATAAGTCAGCTTTTTCTCTGGCTAACATCGGTTGTAGCCCGACTACATTTATATCATATTTCATCATATAATCATCTTCGGAAAGCATGTATATGAAATCAATATACTGATCGTTAGCATAAGCATAGCGCATTATCAACGATTCCTTATCTTTTGCAGGAACAGGTGTAAATATAAGGTCACCCGTTCTCAATACCTTACCGTTCTTGTTAGTAAGTAATAAGTCCAGATTCGAATCCTGATTAAATAGGTATAGTGAATCATTGTCAAAACGATTATAGCCTTTTAATTGAGCTTTAACCATCTGCCCACCTTTAGTTGAGAAGCTTACTTTCACCTTCTCATTCTCTAAAGTTATAATTTGTTCTACTAAGGTAGTATCAACTACAGTATTCAATGAATCAACATTGGCAGCAACCGCTACTGAATCATTTTGAACAGGAGCTGTAACTGCAAAAAAATCATCAGCACCCTTATCTTTTGCTTTAACACTGTTAGATGACGACGCATTCCGTTGCTCGGCATCGCGCGTTGTTTGTGCGTATTCTATTGAATCACGACGAATTTGTTCTCTTTCTTTTGCAAGCTCCTCTGCCGATGGCTTGCTCAACACTGAAAATCCTATAAGGACAGCAGCGATAAGGGCAAACCCTATAATCGTATTCTTATCCATTTACTAGTTTCTGTTTATAATATATTCTTTGTTTATCACTTCTTTTTATTTGCGACCACAGCTTTTATAAAGCTAATGAACAAAGGATTAGGGGATAAAACGGTACTGTTGTATTCAGGATGAAATTGCACACCCAAAAACCATTTTTTCGTTGGCACTTCTACCACTTCCACTAAGCCTGTTTCAGGGTTAATTCCTGTACTCTTCATTCCGCTATTTTCAAAATCGTCTTTGAAATCGTTATTAAATTCGAAACGATGACGGTGACGCTCTTCTACCATAGGCTTACCATATGCCTTATATACAAGGGATCCTTTTGTCAGAGCACATTTGTAAGCACCCAGACGCATTGATCCGCCCATATTGGTAATATTTTTTTGTTCCTCCATCAAGTCAATCACTTTAAATGGACTATTAGGATTCATTTCGGTCGAATTAGCATCTTCTAGCCCTAATACATTCCGAGCGTATTCTATTACCATGCATTGCATACCTAAACATATACCAAATGTAGGGACATCATTTACACGCGCATATTTTATCGCAGCAAATTTACCTTCGATACCACGTTGTCCAAATCCGGGAGCAATAACCAAGCCATCCATAGATGACAGCATTTTTTCCACATTCTCATCTGTCAGTTTGTCAGATTGGATAAATTGAAGGTCTAGTTTGTGATCACTATATATAGCAGCTTGCAATAGTGATTCGTTTATCGATTTATAGGCATCAGGCAGTTCTACGTATTTGCCGACTAAGCCAATACGTATAGTTTCTTTTGCTTGTTTCTTTTTGTCCAAGAAATCACGCCAAGGTTTCATTTCCGGTTTTTCGCCAATTTCCATTCCAAATTTACGAAGTATTATTTCATCCATTTTTTGCTCTTGCATCTTCAATGGAACTTCATAAATAGTAGGAACGTCTACCGATTGCATTACGGCATCAACCTCAACGTTACAGAACAAAGCAACCTTGCGAAGTATCTCTTTATTCAATGGATGCTCGGTTCGTAGCACTAACATATCAGGCTGAATACCTTCCGATTGAAGTTCTTTTACTGAATGCTGAGTCGGCTTTGTCTTTACTTCCTTTGCAGCAGCAATATATGGCACATAAGTAAGGTGTACACAAAGACAATTCTTTCCTAGTTCCCAACGTAATTGACGTACGCTTTCAATAAATGGTAATGATTCGATATCACCAACTGTACCACCAATCTCCGTGATTACAAAATCGTAATTATATTTTGAGCCCAACATTTTGATGTTGCGCTTAATTTCATCTGTAATATGAGGTACAATTTGAACTGTCTTCCCCAGATAATCACCTTTACGTTCTTTACTTATCACGTTCTGATAAATGCGTCCCGTGGTGATATTATTATCCTTGTGGGTGGGTTGATTAAGAAATCGTTCGTAATGTCCCAAGTCGAGGTCTGCTTCATGACCGTCAACTGTTACATAACATTCTCCATGTTCGTATGGATTTAATGTACCGGGATCAATGTTAATGTAAGGATCTAATTTTTGGATAGTAACTTTATAACCCCTTGCTTGTAATAACTTACCTAACGAAGAGGCAATAATGCCTTTGCCTAAGGAAGAAATAACCCCTCCTGTAACAAAAATATACTTTGTATTAGCCACTGCTTTTGCGTTTTATATATTTTACTCTTAAGAAAGCACAAAAGTATAAAAATTATTTAGATTGTGCGTTGTAAAATGCGAGTTATCCGCCTCCTAAAAATAAAATAGTTGTTAACGTTTTATTGCATCCACTCAATTATAGCAAGCCAGTTATACATTTTTTTATAAAAACGATTAGAAACTTATGTTTTCAATATTTTTATATTAAATTTGCACACTAAACAGAATTATGTGCATCTTTGTTTATCTATGGCTATAAGTAAAACTCGAAATACATTAATTGATGTTGCCCGGCAACTATTTGCGAGATTGGGCGTAGAAAATACGACGATGAATGACATCGCCGTTGCTTCTCATAAGGGGCGTCGAACATTATATACATACTTCAACAATAAAAATGAAGTATATCAGGCAGTTCTCGAAAACGAACTGGAACAGATGTACCATTCATTACAAAACGTAGCCAACAAAAATCTTCCGGCAGACGAAAAACTTCTCCTCTTCTTCTTTACTCGATTCGACACTATTAAAAATGTTGTTGCAAGAAACGGGACACTTAAAGCAGATTTCTTCAGAGATATCTGGCGTGTACAAAATGTGCGCAAATCATTCGACAGAAAAGAGATACAGATACTCAAAGACATATTGAACAAAGGGGTCGAAGAAGGAACTTTCGAAATGCCAAGCACTGATGTCACCGCCGAAATACTCCATCACGCACTTAAAGGATTGGAAGTTCCATATATACGTGGACAGATAAACCCGATGAATCCGGCAAGCGAATCGAACAGAGAAAATATATCTTATCTCATATTTCAGGGAATAAAGAAAAAATAAATATAGAAAATCAAAATTAATTTTAATTGATATTTTAAATTATGAAATTACTAGAAGGTAAAACTGCTGTTGTAACAGGTGCAGCTCGCGGAATTGGAAAAGCAATAGCTCTTAAATTTGCACAAGAAGGTGCTAATATTGCATTCACAGATCTAGCTGTAGATGAAAATGCTAAAGCTACTGAAGCCGAGATTGCAAAATTTGGTGTAAAAGTAAAAGCTTACGCTTCTAATGCAGCCAATTTCGACGATACACACAAAGTGGTAGAAGAGATTCTTAACGATTTCGGAAAAATAGATATACTTGTTAACAATGCAGGTATCACTCGCGATGGCTTAATGATGCGTATGAGCGAACAACAATGGGATATGGTTATCAATATCAACCTAAAATCTGCATTCAATTTTGTACACGCTATCACTCCTATCATGATGAAACAAAAAGGAGGTAGCATCATCAATATGAGTTCAGTAGTTGGTATTTCGGGTAATGCCGGTCAAACTAATTATTCGGCATCTAAAGCAGGTATGATTGGTTTAGCTAAATCAATTGCTAAAGAAGTTGGCTCTAGAGGCATTCGTGCAAACTGTATCTGCCCTGGATTCATCATTACTGAAATGACAGGCGCTTTATCTGACGAAGTGAAACAAAAATGGGCTGAGCAAATACCTCTTCGCCGTGGCGGTACACCCGAAGATGTTGCTAATGTAGCAGTATTCCTTGCTTCCGACCTTTCTTCATACGTTAGCGGACAAATAATCCCTGTGTGTGGTGGCATGAATATGTAATATTCGAACATATAAATAATATATTGATTTAATAAATTCAGTATATAATAAAAAAAGGCTTTTGAGAATGATTACTCAAAAGCCTTTTTTTTCATAATTATATATAATATCCTCCTTTAACTAACTAGAGGAACCAAAGAACTCAACAACCTATAAAACAGAACAATAACTAATAATAAAAAGAACATATGAGCAAATAACTTCTAACATTCATATGCTTTAAAACATAAAATACAAACAAAACACAAACTCAAACCCCAATATAAAATATAATCCACTAAACTTTTACAACTAACAAATGTTATTTTAAAAATACTAAATTAATAAATAAATATTTAAATAATATTTTATATAAAAAATCAATTTAAAATCAAACATGTCATGAGAAGAGTTACTTTATCCTTATTTGCTGTGTTCAGTTTATTTCTTATAGGTTGTAGTGATGATGACGGCACAGAAACAGATCTAGGTCGAAGCAGAGACCCCAGTTCGAGCATAATAAGCCTGAAAGCAGAAGTGCAATCGAGCACTGAAGTAAAAGCCGGACCTATAAATAGCAGTTTCAGCACTGACTTCCCTATAGGTATTTATTCCTACAAGAGTGCGTGGCTGGCAGGTAGCGTCAATGTCATCAATAATGACTCAGCCACTGTAGCAGGGGCTGCAGGCCACAATATCACATTTGCCCACGGACCATATTATTATCCTGCAGATGGAACCACATTGAACTTTTTCGCCTTTTCACCTCAAGCCGCAGAATCTACAGCCGCAGGTGCAGGAACGAGCCCTGTAGTGACACATACTATAACAGGCCAAGAAGATGTTATGTGGACTTCATCAACCGGAAGCAAGGTTGGTTCTGCCCCAGCAACTGCGCCTGTGCTCAATTTTGCACATAAACTTACACAGTTGCAATTTACCTTCCAATCAGACACAACATATCCTGCATCGGGCAATAGTGTAACTTCATTAACCGTGAATGCACAACCCAATACCGTGCTGATGAATGTAGAAACAGGTGTTTGTACCTTTAGTGGCAGTATGGCTATGCAAGCTCTTTCTACAGCCAATCAATCATCCGGTATTGGCATCACAACTGCTGGTGCTAATGCCAATTCACCGGTTATGACTAATGCAGGAACTTCATATTCTCTTACAATTATAGTTAAACCTGCCGGATCACCCGCTGTTACCTATACCAATGTACCGGTTACGTTGACAACCACCGCCGGTAGCGCACATATGATAACTCTGAAATTTACAGAAACAGCAGTTACAGCTACAGCTACAGTTGCTGCTTGGGTAACGGGAACAGGTGGTAATGTGACTGTACTATAATAATACATATAGAGGAGTATCTGAATTTATACTAAACACTACACTACCAATCCGGTATTCCTCTATTCTATTTCGCAATAACTAAGAGACAAGTTTACTATTAAAATATTCGATAAGAAATATTGTGAAGAATCTGCATTTAATAATATTCTTATTTTTAATATCGATAGCTGTGTTCAACGGTTGCACTACCGATAGTATATATTCAATCGAAGAGACCGAAAGTTACGACCAGACACCTGTCATGTTTTCATTAAATCATCATACACAGGGTGGAAAAAGCAGACGGTCTAACAGCAATATGACTTTACCTAAAGACGACAGTTCAGTTGCCGTATCAATGGAAGAAGAAAAATGGGAAGATAAAGAATTTTCGGAAACAAAAACGTCATGGGCCACTTCAGGCACTGCTGTAACATGGACAGCAGGAGATAAAGTAGGAATTTTCATGCGTGATGCATCCGCTACGCCTGTAACCTACTTCAACCGTGACAATGTACAATATAATATTAATACAGCGGGAACAGCATCCAGTCTATTATCGGCAAATACGCCCTCATCAGCAATATATTTTCCTCATCCGTCAAGCCAAAATGTAAAATTCCTTGCATATTATCCATATTCTGCATCGAATAATTCTTTAGTACTGAATTACACTCTACCAACAGATCAAACAACAGCAACAGCATTGAGCAGTGCAGACCTGATGAATGCTACATCTACAGCAAATGGAGCGTCACCAAATATCACTTTGGCTTTCAATCACCGTATGACATTACTATCTTTTAAAATAAACACGTTGTTGTTATCGGGAACATTAAATAAAGTTTCAGTCAGCGGAACAGCAATAACAAATACAGGCACATTAGATTTAAGCAGTTCCGTTCTAACACCTAATACATCCACAACCTTTTCACCATATAAAACAATAGGGCAAACTGTTGGACCCTCGACTTATGCATATGTAGATATAATAATAAACCCCTGTGTATTGACAAGCAATAGTGGCTCTTCCCAACTGAAAGTTACATTAGAGTTTAACGGACTACTCGGAACTCACACTACAAATCTGAATCTCAGCAGCTTTACTTTTGCACAAGGCACACGCTACATTTATAACTTAACCGTTACATTGTCTATCTAAGAATCACTATTACAGACATAAGTCGAAATTTCGCAGTCTATCTAAGCACCAAAGATAATCTCAATCGATTGTATATTATTAATCAAACCAGATATTAAGACATCACTTTTTTCTATACCTTTGTCATAACATATGGAAGAAACATTTGATATACACAGAGGTAATATAAACGAGAACGAAAAGGATTTCGAAAATGCTTTGCGTCCACTCTCTTTTAATAGTTTTAGCGGTCAGATAAAAGTTGTAGAGAACCTTCAGGTTTTTGTTACTGCTGCCAAAATGAGAGGCGAATCGTTAGATCATACATTACTGCACGGTCCTCCCGGATTGGGGAAGACTACTCTATCGAATATCATAGCAAACGAATTGGGTGTAGGATTTAAAGTAACCTCCGGTCCTGTATTGGATAAACCGGGCGATCTGGCAGGACTACTAACATCGCTCGAACCTAATGACGTACTTTTTATAGACGAAATACATCGCCTATCTCCTGTGGTAGAGGAATATCTATATAGTGCGATGGAAGATTATCGTATCGATATCATGATAGATAAAGGCCCCAGCGCCCGATCGGTGCAAATAGAACTAAATCCGTTTACACTTGTTGGTGCAACTACCCGTAGCGGCTTATTGACAAGTCCTTTGAGAGCCCGTTTCGGTATCAATATGCACTTAGAGTACTATGATATGGAGACACTGACAAATATTATCATTCGTTCGGCTAATATACTAGACGTACCTTGTAGCAAAGATGCTGCGGTTGAGATATCGTCGCGAAGCAGAGGAACTCCCCGTGTAGCAAATGCGCTATTGCGTCGTGTACGGGATTTTGCACAAGTGAAAGGATCGGGTAAAATAGATAAAGAAATTGCCTCTTATTCGCTTGAAGCATTAAACATCGATAAATATGGACTTGATGAGATTGACAATAAGATATTATTGACTATTATCGATAAGTTTCAAGGTGGTCCTGTTGGAATATCTACTATTGCTACGGCATTGGGTGAGGATACGGGTACAATAGAAGAGGTTTACGAACCATTCCTTATCAAAGAAGGTTTTATGAAGCGCACACCACGCGGACGTGAGGCTACAGAATTAGCATATAGGCATCTGGGCCGAAAAAAAGAAAGCGAACAAGGCTTCTTGTTTTGAATATAAACTATGGGTCATAAGGAATATAACAACTTATAACCAGCTATATATTACAATTTGAATTTAGAATTATTTATAGCCAAACGAATCCATTTTAGCAGCAAAGAAGATCAGAAAAGAGTTTCTTCGCCAGCTATAAAAATAGCGATAGCCGGTATTGCTATCGGTTTGGCAGCTATTATACTGGCTGTATCGATAGTCGTCGGCTTTAAAAAAGAAGTTCGTAATAAGGTTGTTGGTTTTGGTTCTCATATCCAAATTACAAATTTCGATAACAGTACATCTTACGACACAAATCCAATCTGCGTAGACCAACAACTTACTGATAGGTTGAAAAACATGAATGGTATAAAACATGTTGAAACCTATGCTACCAAGCCCGGCATAATAAAAACAGACGATGCGTTTCAAGGTGTTGTACTTAAAGGAGTAGGTGAAGATTACGACTGGGATTTCTTCAAACAAAACATAGTAGAAGGTTCTATCCTCAATAAAGAAGACACAACCTCTGTCAATCAAACTATAATATCTCAGAATATTGCTGACAAACTCAACTTAAAAGTCGGTGATAGCTTTGTAACTTATTTTGTGCAAGAACCAATCCGTGCCCGCAAGTTTACGATATCAGGTATCTACAGCACTAATTTCGAGGATTATGACAAATTATTTATCATTACCGATATCAAACTGATACAGAGGCTCAACGAATGGGAAAGCGATCAGGTAAGCGGTATTGAATTGTTAGTCAATGATTACGATAAACTGGATGAAATAAGACAAGATGTATTTCTTGACATGATGCCATATCGGGATCGGGACGATAATACATTCTTCACTCGGTCGATCAAAGATATGAATCCTATGATATTCAGTTGGCTGGACTTGTTAGACATGAATGTATGGGTTATCATAATCCTGATGCTTGCTATCTCTATATTTACAATGATCTCCGGCCTACTCATCATTATTCTCGAACGCACTAGTATGATAGGAACACTCAAGACACTGGGTGCCCGCAATTACAGTATCCGCAAAACATTCTTGTATGTTTCGTCGTTTCTTGTGCTTAAAGGAATGTTCTGGGGGAATATTATTGCTTTCATTATTATGCTGGGGCAAAAATATTTTGGATTCATTAAACTGGATGCTGAAACATATTATGTATCGGAAATGCCAGTAGATATAAACATACTATACATTCTGCTTATCAATATCGGTACATTAGCTATATCTATGCTTATGATGGTAGGTCCATCTTATCTGATAGCTAAAATATCTCCTGCTAAAACTATCAGATACGAATAATTATTCGTGGTGATAAGGCTCATTATTCAATATAGTCATCGCCCTGTATAACTGCTCAACAAATATTAATCGGATCATTTGATGAGAAAAGGTCATGCGTGATAAAGTCAATTTTTCGCTGGCTCTATCATATACCGATTGTGAAAAGCCATAAGGCCCTCCGATAACAAAAACCAAACGCTTACTTACGGTATGAGTTTTCTTTTCGATATACGACGCAAATTGCACAGACGAGTACTCTTTGCCTCGTTCATCTAACAGAACCAGATAATCACCCGCCTGCAATCCTTTGAGGATAAGCTCTCCTTCTTTTTCTTTTTGCTGATCTATCGTGAGACTTTTTGTATTCTTCAAATCAGGAATTATCTGCATTTCGAAAGGGATATAGTGCTCCAAACGTTTCTGATATTCGTTGGTAGCTTCTATAAAATAACTGGCATCTGTTTTGCCTATAACGAGTAAAGTAATTTTCATACATAAGAATTTGAGATACAAAGGTAAGACTTTTACTGTTTTAAGAAACTATTCTATATCTTTGTAGTTAATTATTAAAAAAGAATGCATTATGAGAATTATTCCAGAATCTGAGTTAATTATTAACAGTGATGGTAGTATATTCCATCTAAATATAAGACCTGAACAGTTAGCTGATAACATTATTCTAATGGGTGATCCCGAAAGAGTGAATCTGACTGCTTCGTTTTTCGAGAGTGTAGAACACGATATACAAAATCGCGAGTTCCACTCCATTACTGGTGCTTACAAAGGAAAACGTATTACGGCCCTATCGCATGGCATCGGTCCCGACAATATGGATATTGTTGTTACTGAACTTGATGCTCTTGCCAATATCGATTTTAATACCCGTCAGGTAAAGAGTGAATTTAAGCAACTTACAATGGTACGTGTAGGTACATCGGGCGGATTACAACCCAACTGCCCTATCGGATCTTATGTTGTTGCTGACAAATCTATTGGTTTCGATGGTGTCCTCAATTATTATGAAGGTAGAGATAATATTGCTGAATTAGAATTTGAGAAAGCATTCAAAAAACATGTAAACTGGTCGCCACTGCACTGCTCGCCTTATGTAGTGAAAGCTGATGACGAACTGGTTAAACGTATTGGAGAAGGTATGATAAAGGGGGTTACAATCTCTGCAATCGGATTCTATGGCCCGCAAGGTCGTTATGTACGTATGCCTCTTGCTAATCCTGATCTTAATTCTAAGATAGAAACTTTTGATTACAAAGGTGATGTCATAACTAATTACGAAATGGAGAGCGCTCCATTAGCAGGATTGAGTAAATTGATGGGACATAAAGCTATGACTGTATGCACTATTATAGCCAATAGACAGGCGGGCGAATCGAACTCAAATTACAAGGGATCAATAGAAGACCTGATCAAAACAGTTCTTGAGCGTATCTAACTAAAAGCTTTTAGCATTTAAATTATAGATGAAAATTCGGACTAAGAGAATTTTAAAACGTATCTGTGAAATAATTTTTATTGGCATAATAATGATACTTGCTATTATAATATATGCCAACTGGAAAATACCTCACGATACTAAAAATTATATATACAATAATGTAGATAGTATTCCTGCCCAAAAAGCAGCTTTAGTACTTGGTACAGCTAAAAATATTGGGAATCGCCCCAATATCTACTTCACGAATCGAATACAAGCCGCGAAAGAATTGTATGAAGCAGGGAAAGTAGATATTTTCGTAGTGAGTGGTGATAATAGTCGTGAGACTTATAACGAACCCCAAGACATGCGTGATGCATTAATTGAGGTTGGTGTGCCTGATAGCATAATCTATATGGATTATGCGGGTTTTCGCACACTCGATTCAGTCGTAAGAATGAATAAGATATTTCAACAGGATGCGTTTATTGTTGTGTCACAAGAGTTTCATAACGAAAGAGCGATATTCCTTGCTCAGTACTACGGACTGACCGCCTATGGATATAATGCTGACGACCCAACTCTTAATCGTTATTCATTCAAGACAAAAGTACGTGAAAAATTTGCTCGCGTAAAAGTATTTGTAGATATATTGACAGGCAAAGAACCTAAATTTTTAGGAGAGCCTATAGACATTAATTAAACCTAGACAATTATATTATAAACTATCCGCATTGCGATTTATGAAAAAATCATTTTTCATGCTATTATTAAGCATGTTATGCACATTAAGTTATGGACAAGATACAAACAGTGAACTCTTAAAAAAGTTAGTAGAAAAAGAAATTCTGACACAAGACGAAGCGGACGAGATCCAGCGAGAATCGACTCTGGAAAAGCAAGAGGATACATTTACGAAAACTACCGAAAAAATAAAAGAAACATTTAGCTCGCCCTATGCTCAATTCGGCGGTTACGGATTATTTTTATATAAATATAATGATATAGCCAAAGTTAAGCATACTGCTGAACCGAGAGTTATATTCTTATCGCTAAGTGGTGAATTAGGCAGTAATATCAGATATTATATACTGGGAGAAGTTGTAGACCCGATGCTCTTTGAATTTTATGGTGAATGGACACCAGTAAAGGCTTTTGGCTTAAAAGCTGGACAGATGAAGACTCCACTATCAATGGAGAATCAAATTTCATTGACGGGCCTAGAAACAGTGTCTTATACCCGATCGGTTTCTAACTTAACAGGTATGGCTGGGGATGTATTGGTAGGTAGATTGACAAATAATAATGCAGGACGGGACATTGGTATCCGTGTTGCAGGATCGACTAAAAACGATCTTTTGTGCTACGCACTTGGATTGTATCAGGGAACAGGAATCAACACGGCTGAAAACAATAATTCGAAAGACCTGGCCGGAAGCCTTATATTTCAACCAATCAAAGGTTTTCGCATAGGAGGAAGTGCTTATTGGGGCGAAGCTCATTATACCAAACCGGGCGACACTGAAATCGGCGACCATGTGCGAAATCGCTGGGTACTAAGTTCTGAATACAAATCGGATAGATTTTACGCGAGAACTGAATGGATTACGGGCAATGACGGAGGAACAGATAAAGAGGGTCTTTATGGTACCGCACTTTGGTATTTTATACCTAAAAAGTTCAATACAGTGGCTAAAGTAGATTATTACAATAGGAATAAAGATGTTAATAGCGAAGTTATGGATTACACTTTGGCGGTTAATTATTATTTTTACAAACAGTGCCGTCTGCAACTTAACTATGTTTATTCTGACTATTCGAAAGATTGGGAGACAAGAAACACAAATCTTGTTTTAGGTCAGCTACAGGTAGTATTCTGATATTCCATAACTAAATTTGAAAACAAAATATGCACAACAATAATATAATTGCCGCAATATCTACCCCTCCGGGCATTGGAGGAATTGCCATTATACGCCTATCAGGAAAAGGCTGTATAGAATTTGTAGATAGTGTATTTAAATCACCCGGTAATAAAAGGCTGGCTGATCAAAAAGCGAATACTATACACTTCGGATCTATTATAAGAGATGGTGTGGTATTGGACGAAGTGCTAGTCAGTGTTTTCAAAGCCCCCTACTCTTTCACCGGAGAAGATAGTGTGGAAATATCCTGTCATGGCTCTGTTTATATACAGCAAAATATATTGCAATTATTAGTCGCTCAGGGTGCTTCATTGGCTCAACCGGGAGAGTTTACCCAACGTGCCTTTTTAAATGGCAAGATGGATCTCTCTCAAGCCGAATCTGTGGCTGATCTTATCGCCTCAACATCTGCTGCAACTCACCGTTTAGCGATGAATCAAATGCGAGGAGGTTTCAGCGATAAGCTAATGGAACTAAGGCTTGATCTTCTGAACTTCACTTCGTTAATTGAGCTAGAATTAGATTTTTCGGAAGAAGATGTCGAATTCGCCAATCGTGAAAAGTTGAAAGAGTCTGCACAGCAAATAGAATCCCTGATCAATAAATTAGCGAATTCCTTTAGTTTAGGAAATGCAGTGAAAACAGGTATTCCTGTTGCTATCATAGGTGAAACAAACGCAGGGAAATCGACATTGCTGAACCTTTTATTAAATGAAGAGAAAGCAATTGTATCCGACATACATGGTACGACCCGTGATGTTATAGAAGACGTCATCAATATACAAGGCCTAACGTTCTGCTTGATAGATACCGCCGGAATACGTGATACCCTCGACCATATAGAAAGTATCGGGATAGAACGTACATTCAAAAAGATAGAACAGGCTAGCATTGTTCTTTGGGTTATAGATAGTGAAACAGCCGATATACATATAGAAGAATTAGCTGAAAAAATTTTACCGGCTGCTAAGGAAAAAAAGCTGATCCTTGTTTTCAATAAAGTAGATGTCATTTCAACTGACAGAAAGCTTCAAAAGAAGCAATTGTTGATAGATAAAATAGCTGATCGTATCTTTATTTCTGCTAAATACGAACAGGGCACAAACCAACTCGAAAGCATGCTTGTAAAAGCGGCGAATATTCCCGAAATAGGTGAACAAGATGTAATTGTGACTAATATAAGACACTATGAAGCTTTAGAAAAAGCATCGAATGCAATTCATCGTGTCATTGAGGGATTAGAGTTAAATATTTCGGGCGATTTTCTTTCGCAAGATATACGTGAATGCATGCATTATTTAGGCGAAATAACAGGACAAATATCTACAGATGAAATATTGGGAAATATTTTTGGTAAGTTTTGTATCGGCAAATGATAACTAATCAATATTAATAGATATTACTTATAATGTATAACTAAGTCGCTATTTTATAGCGACTTTTTCTTTTCTATTTTTATCTTTGGCAATCAATATTAATGAATGGTGTGACAGTTTTTCTGTCATAATTGTACCGTTTTTGTCAAAATACAAAATAGGCATAGTTTTTGTTCATAGATAATATATGATTGGAACACCATGAAACACAGTGAAACATCATGGAACAAAAACAGGGAGAAATAAAGGAGAAATTATGAGTAGTAAAATGCAAATAAAAAAGAAATGCGAGTGCTGTGGGAAAACGTTCACTGCACAAAAAACGACTACACGTTATTGTTCGCATAAGTGCAACTCCAAAGCATACAAGCAAGGTAAGAGACAGTTCAAGATGGTAGGAATAAATTATTCTACCATGCAGGAGATAGAAAAGATAAGTGATAAATACGATAAAATAAAAGATAAGGAATATCTCTCGGCATCAGAGACAGCTTTTCTTCTTGGTATTGAGCGAACAACCGTTTACCGTTATTTGCACAGAGGTAATCTTAAAGCTGTACAAATGGATGGTAAAACATTTATCCGTAAAGCGGACATAGATAATATGTTTGACAATATTGAGGAGTATGAATATAGAGCAAAGCCAAGTAAAGAGCCAAAACCATTAACCGAATTATATACAGTAGCCGAGATTAAAGAAAAATTCAATATCAAAGAATCATGGCTCTACAAGATTGCCCGAGAAAACAATATCCCTAAAACATTGATCCGAGGTAAATCATATTTCAGTAAAGAGCATATCGATAAATATTTTGAAAAGAAAGGCTTTAACGAAAGTCAGGATATTAGAGAATGGTACTCAGTAGAAGACATTCAAGAAAAATATAATCTTTCCACAGCGGCTATATACAGTTTTGTATCCGAGCAGAATATTCCCCGAAAGAAAGACGGACGCAAAGTCTTGTATTCAAAGAAAGACTTCGACATATCCAAAGGTTACGAGCAACCCAAAGAAGCCGAATATTATACCACAGAAGAAGCCATGCAAAAGTATAGCCTCACTCGTGATGCTCTCTACCATTATGTGAAGTATCATAATATACCTAAAGTAAAAGAAGGACGATATGTGAAAATATCTAAGCCTGATTTAGATAAATTGTTTCAACCTCAAATAACACTGTAACTATGGGAGTAAGTAAAGTAGCACTTCGACAGCGTGATATTACAGCAGGAAGAAAAAGTCTGTATCTCGACTATTATCCTGCCATTCGTGACCCTCATTCGATGAAGATGATACGAAGGGAATATTTAGGCATCTATATTTATGGACGACCACGCAACGAAATTGAAAAGGAGTATAATAATGAGATGGTGATGAAAGCCGAAGTCATCCGCAGCATGAGAGTACAGGCAATAATTAATGAGGAATATGGTTTTCTGGATAAGAATAAAAAGAAAGCCGACTTTCTCGCTTATTACAAACTGAAAGCCGAAAAGAAAGACCAGAAGTGGATGAAAGTCTATCAGCACTTTTCTAATTTTGTCAAGGGTAAATGTACCTTCGGAGATATAAACGTAGACTTGTGCAACCGATTTCGGGATTATCTGATGGATGCAAAACAATTGAAGCACAAAGATCTTCGCATATCGCAAAATTCAGCATCAGGATATTTCTCCACATTCAGAGCCTTACTGAAAATAGCATACAAAGAAAAGTTTTTCAGGGAGAATCTCAATGAATATCTGGATTCAATCAATACCACAGATGTAAAAAAAGAATACCTGACTTTGGATGAATTAAAAACATTAGCCAATACACCTTGCGACTTCCCGATATTGAAGTCAGCATCTATATTTTCGTGTATGACAGGTTTACGGATAAGTGATGTCCTAAAATTGGATTGGAAGGAAATACTTCCTGCTTCCGAGGGTGGTTATTGTATGCGGTTAAGAACTGAAAAGACAGAAACAGAAACTACCTTACCCATTAGCGATGAAGCATTGGAGTTATGCGGAGAAAGAGGCAAAGGCAAAGTATTCAAGGGACTGACAAAGTCCATGACTCAACAATCACTGAAAGATTGGGTATCCAATGCAGGGATAACAAAGCACATTACATTCCATTGTTTTCGTCATACTTTTGCTACCTTGCAGGTTGCTTTAGGTACTGATATCTATACTGTGAGTAAGATGCTTACCCATAAAAATGTATCTACAACACAAATTTATGCTGACTTGGTGAATGCGAAGAAAAGGGAGTCAGCTAATAAGATAAGTTTAAAATAATCACGATGGTATCATTTGATAACATCATAAAAAAACAAATATCATGAATAAGGAAGAAGTAAAAATCGGCGACAGCCAAATTATAATTTATCAAACCTCTGATGGTAAAACCCAATTAGATGTAAAACTCGACAATGAAACAGTTTGGCTATCACAAACACAGTTGATAGACTTATTCCAGTCCACAAAGCAAAATATTAGTTTACACATAAATAATGTATTTAAGGAAGGTGAACTTGATAAAAAAGCAACTGTCAAGGAATACTTGACAGTTCGACAAGAAGGCGAAAGAACCGTAAAAAGAAATATTGAACATTACAGCCTAGATGTAATAATATCAGTTGGTTATCGTGTAAAATCACAGCGAGGTACTCAATTTCGTATCTGGGCGAATAGTGTACTAAAAGAATATCTAATCAAAGGGTATGCTATCAATCAGAATGCTAAAACCGAACAATTAGATGATTTGAAGAAAACGGTTAAATTGCTTTCAAATGTTTTGAAAAACAAAGAGCTTACAGCTGATGAAGCAACCGGACTATTGCGTGTGATAACAGACTACACCTACGCTCTTGATACTTTAGACAGATATGATTTTCAAAAACTCGAAATAGAGAGGATTACTACAGAAGAACCATTCAATGCTGATTATAATAATGCGATGGGGGCTATTCATGTGCTGAGGGATAAGTTTGGAAGTGGAGGATTATTTGGCAACGAGAAAGACCAATCATTCAAAAGCTCGATCAGTACCATTTATCAAACTTTTGGAGGAGAGGAATTATATCCCAGCATAGAAGAAAAAGCTGCAATGTTATTGTATTTAGTTACTAAAAACCATTCATTCAGTGATGGTAACAAGCGTATTGCCGCATTTCTGTTCCTATGGTTTTTAGAGAATAACGGTATTTTATATAGAAGTGATAGTACCAGACTTATCGAGAATAATACACTTGTTGCACTTACTTTGATGATTGCCGAAAGCCGAACCGAAGAAAAAGATATGATGGTAAAAGTTGTTGTTAATCTTATTAATAAGAATAACTAAATATGAATTTTAGAAATAAGCTATCGCAACGTATAGGAATGGGCGATATCAATGAGATACTTCGTCTAACCCATGATAGTGACAGCCGAAAACAAGAATTATATGATTTGGTTATTGGTGACGATGGATCCATCGGGTATCATGCCGCTTGGATTTTTACTCATTTTTCATCACAGGATAACGAATGGTTATACAATAAACAAGATCAGGTGATTGATAATGCCTTAGTCTGTAAGCATGGAGGAAAACGGAGAGTAATGCTAAATTTGCTTTACAGACAGCCATTCCCGAATCCGCCAAGAGTAGATTTTCTGGATTTTTGTTTAGAGCGAATGATGTCTAGCGAAGAATTGTCCGGAGTAAAATCGCTTTGTATGAAAATCGCTTATGAATTATGCCGTCCCATTCCTGAGTTAGTGCAAGAATTGAAAACAATGCTTGCAATGATGGAAGGTGATTTAGTTCCATCTATAAGAGCCGTCCGAAGAAACATTCTAAAGGCAATGCAAAAAGGAAAGAGTTTACAGAAACATTAATTTTTACAACATGAATTACAAAGACCCTGAAAATATATTACTCATTATATGTGGAAGCACGGGAATAGCAGCACTTGCATTGGTATTTCGCTATCTTTTTATTGTGAAGTGGGGATTTGATGATTTCGGGGCAAACCTTGTATTCATTATTATATTTGTAGTCGGGTTAGTCTTTTTTATTTCTTATCTCGAAATCATTCAGAAAGTTATCCCTCCATTATTCAAAAGGCGAAAACAAATAATAGAAAATCAGGATATAATACCCGAATCCAATACGGCTGAAGATATTGAACCCACCGTTGAGCCAGAGCCAGAAGAACCTATTGGAAATGAAACACCAGTTATTAATGAACTTGATGTAATAAGGCAAAAGCACCAACAGGACGAAATTATAAGAAAGCAAGAAACACTTGAAGTTGCTATTCAATATACAAGAACAACCTTTGCACCCTTTGCTGACGATCAAAATATAAACCGCCTATGTGAATATGTTATTCAATATTCTACAGGAACTGAACTAAAGGATGTAGAACCCGTAAGAGTAAAAGATTTACAAAATATAGATTTATACCATTTTGGTTGGAATATCTGGAATCATTTTCGGATAAACAAACAAGATGATATAGCTCTATTCCTTAAAATCGTTTTTGCTCGAAATCTAAAAGATGTTGATACTGATACTGTAAGAAAAAAACTGACTTTTAATGAGGGGAAATGTAAGATTTTACTTCAAAACAATGTATTACACTTATCACATCAGATATAATGTTATAATTTAATCTCGCTATTTTCTATTTTATCTTCATACTTCTCTCGATTAATTCTGTCTGCAATACGTTGTTTCACCAATAAATAAAGTGCTCCAGAAACTAAAGATAAAATAAACCCACTTAATATAATCATGAGTTGAGGTGGATTTTCATGAATCATATTTTGAATATTATCATAGAAAAGACCAAATATTATCATAAAAACACCGATAAAAAAATATATAGGAAGAATGATCCTCATCATCCTATTTTTATAGACTAATTTATTACTAATACTTTGTCCAATCCTAACCTGTTTATAAATTTCTTCTATATCAGCAGCCGTAATCTCTATGCTTTCCTCTCCTAAAAAGTTTTTTGAATTTATAATTTCAGCTTCAATTTTTTTCTTAAAATCGTCAGTAATAGTGTTGATTTTTTTGAGAGCAGACTCTGTATAAATTATTTCTTTATTCATGATCTTAATTCTTTGAGGTTTTTCTAACAATAAATATTCCAACTCCAATAACAGCTGCAATAACAAATAATAGTGTAAAATAAGCAGGGGAATTTTCTTGGGTTGCTTGAGAACCAAGATATCCACATCCAGCTGTTAATAGATATTCACCCGCCTGTGCCCATAGTTTCCATTTTGGAGTTTTATCTATTTCAAGATGGGACATTATTACTTTTGAAGCATCTTGTACATTTTCATAATTTATTTCAACCTCTGAATCAATAGCTTTTCTTGCTTCTCCAAATTTCTTGGATTTTTCTAAAAGTAAAGAAGAATAATCGGTTACTGTATCAGTATATCTTTTTATCCCCGATTCTGTAAAACCGGATTGTTTTAAAATCCCAGTTTTGATTTCTACTATATCCATCCTCTAAAATTATATAATATTTTTTTCAGTTCTCATCTATATATAAATATTTCTACTCCCTCTCCCCATACTCCTTTATCTTCTCCTCACAAATCCGTTTAGTAATATCCCTTAGCAACTCCACTTGCGGAACAAGAGTATCAATATCCTCTTTCGTTACTACAAAATCGGGATCGTAGCGACCATTTACATAAGCGGCTTTGATAAGCTCAAAGAGGCGTTTCTCTTCAGGCGTATCTTGTGGAAAGACTTTGATAAACTCGACTGAATATTTCTTTACTGAGTTTAATAGCTTTGATAGATTATGTTGTTTGGGATTCTCTAATGTGAAAACTAAGCGGATGGCATAAATATAACTTTCACAGGCTTGATGAAGCATAAAAGAAGCTTTTTTGTAAAGTAACTGGTCATAGTAAAATTTTGCTCCCAATAAAAATTCATTAGCACTCTCAAACTTATCATCAAAATATTCCTGAGCCTGTTGCTTTATCTCTTCAAAATTAAGTGTACGCCTTCTTGCCAATTTATGTTTTCCACTATCATAGAGGATAACACCTTCTTGTTTTATCTGCGTATAAAAGTATCTGCCCTCTTTCAGATACTTGTTCAGCTTTCTCATATCCTCGCTGATAAACTGAACGGGAGGCTGTCGATTGGGGTCCTTTGCCCTATCGTAGTACAAATCTTCTATATTACCGAGGGCTTTGATTGCCACTCCGTCGGAAATTCCGCTTGTTACAACCAATATATCATAATCGCTTACATAGAACTGTAGTTTGCCAAACTCATATTTCTCATCATACGCAACATAATCGTTACGAGCATAGCTCCCAAAAAGGATAATCATTTCGGTCTGCTTGATCCGTGTCAGGATAGATTCAACAATGTAATGCAAATCTCGCTGATTGGCTGATGGTAGATATGATATGGACTTTTTCATTCGGGTTTTATTTATAACCTTAAAGTTAAGAACATAAAGATATACAAAATAGGAAAATAGAAATTAACTTTTCATACTTAATTGTATATTTGTATCAACATCCTGTTATTGTCGGTCGGGTGTCAGAAGCTGACTGACGAATGAAAACCGCAGAGATATAAATTAATCACTTAATATTTATATCTGCTAATAACCGAGTTGCAATGCTAATCTTTAGGTAACACGCCATTGACAGCCTGTTCTTATCCAATAAAATAGAATATCCCATATTGCTATCAAATCATGTTTTCGCTTGTGTGCTTGCGGTAACAAAACTTTTTCTATATATTGTCACTGGGTTTTCGTTAAATCTGTCAGATACATTTCTCATTAGTTTAGCCACTTTAAAGAAATGACCCGCTGATTAAATACAGAAACTCTTGTATTATTTTTCCTCTATAAAATTTAAACAGACTCTAACTCTATGGAAGCAAATGTTTTTGAACTTAGTACAGCGCAATTGAAAGAAATTGCTTTAGATTTGAAAGATAAGGTAGAAAAAGGATTACAGAGTGATAATACCGAGATTCTCTGTCTGCCTACCTACGTATATCCACCTAAAGAAGGAGTAGAAGGTAAATCTGTCGTTTTAGATTTGGGAGGAACTAATTATCGTGCTGCTAAAGTCGAAATACAAGGGGGCGAAACTATTATAACTCCTAAAAGCGGTTGGGAAAAAGACCTTTCGGTAATGAAAACTCCCGGTTATACCAAAGAACAATTGTTTGCCGAGCAAGCAAACCTGATCAACAAGATAGAGTTACCTGATAATTCTGCTATCGGATATTGTTTCTCGTATCCTGCCAAATGCGAAACGGATGGTGACGCTACGCTATTGCGTTGGACTAAAGGTGTAAATATAGACAAGATGGTAGGCCAACCTATCGGCAAAGACTTGTTAGATTATTTAAACGATCGTAACAAAGTTCAGTTCAAAAGCATAAAGGTAATCAACGATACAGTAGCCAGTCTGTTGGCTGGACTTTCACGCAAAGATAAGTGTGACGCTTATATAGGACTTATAGTGGGTACAGGTACAAATATGGCATTCCTGGCTAGTGAAAATAAAATAGCCAAGATCAATAAGCCCGATAGTCAGAATATGATTCCTGTTAATCTTGAGTCGGGTAACTTTTTCCCTTCGTATCTCACCGAGTACGACAGTGTTGTAGACCGAGGCGAAGGTGAAGTTCCCGGCTCACAACGTTTCGAGAAGGCAGTATCTGGTATGTATTTAGGTAAGGTGTTCAGAGCCGTTTATCCGAATGATGGCTATGACGCATCGTTTGACGGAAAGAGCCTGACCGATTTGATTAACAGCTCTACTCCCAAACGTAAGGGCCATGTATCGGTTGCACGATGGATATACGAACGTTCGGCCAAATTGGTTGCTGCTTCTCTGGCAGGTTTAATTGCTGTTCAGGTGATGCATGATCCTTCTATCAAAACTATACGGGTAGTTGCTGAAGGAAGCCTTTTTTGGAGCGTGATGGAACGTGTAAACGAGAATGACTTCCACACAATAGTTTCAAAAGTGCTGAGAGATCTATTGGATGAAATGGATTTAGGTTACGTAGAAGTGTATATTGCGGGTATTAAGAATGCAAACCTAATAGGTTCAGCTATTGCGGCATTATCGTAATTTTATATGATAGGAATTCGTTTACCACAAAGAAGTAATTACTCATCTAAGCTCATAATTAATGAGTTCAAAATCTGAGGTGTCCGGCTCTATTCTTTTTTGACATATTGTGAATCCAATACTCTCATACATTCGTTGTGCAGGTATAAGATCACTATTTGTGGTTACAATAATTTTCTGCGGATTATTTTGGACAATTCTATTAATCGCTTCTTGAAGTTGGATTTTACCATATCCACAGCCTTTATATCTTGAAGCGATACAGTTATGTCCAATTTCGGTATATTCAGGCATTTTTCTGGGATCCCATGAAATAAATCCGATAGCTTCATCATTTAGTGTTGTGATAAATCCACACTTATCTGCAATTTGCAAGTTATCAAAGAAAAAGTTATCAAATAATAGCCAATCAGAATTGCATATTCGTTCATACTTACAATCGAATGAATATGCATTTTTCAATAAGTCAAAAAGTATTCCTCGATTAAAATCGCTTACCTTTTTAAATTTAATATTCATATATGAAATCTTCTTTTACAAATAAAGAATGGAACTTATCCAATAGGTTAAATATTATATTCTGTTTTTTCTCTACATCGTAGAGCTTTCACTCCCTCTCCCCATACCCTTTAATCTTTTTTTTGCAAAAATCTTTTTGTCAAATATCGACGAACTGGTTCATCATAAAGTTTCAAACAGGCATAGGCCAACAGAATACTTCCTATAAGTAAAGCTAGAGCTCCGGGTAAAGACTCACTAAATGTAAGATTCTCGTTTTTAACCCATGCATAATACAGATAAATGAAAGGATAATGTACCATATACAAAGGATAAGATATATCACCTAAAAATTTACATATGCGAATTGTATATTTATCTGTAGTTTTGCCCGAAGCACCTAAAAAAACAATAAGCGGAAAGAATACGGCAAAACACAGCGTGTCATACAAACCATTCATCCAAAAATGCTCTGCTCCTCCTATACGGGGAACAGACAACAGAACAATTATAGACAAGCTGCACAACCAAAAAGCTCCCTTTATATTAATTGCCTTGAAGATACGGGATAAGAGTAAACCTGCTGAAAAAGAGAAAAGCAAGCGGAGAAAGCCGCCTGTAAATTCAGTCCCTGTCAATTGAAATCCGGCACAGATATCTCCATAAGGTCCAAATATAGCAAAAGTGGCCAATCCACAGCCTGCCATGACAACTAATGCTGTCAATGCTATGGTAGAAAATTTACGAATAAATAGTGCATACAGGATATACCCAATATATTCAAAAAATAAGGACCACGTAGGTCCGTTCAATGGGTACATTTCTCCTACACCCCTAATTTCCGAACCCGGAGAAACTGGTATCATCATGGAATTCAACAGTGTAGCTATCAAAAGTGCAGGTACCGCAACTAGTGATACATCCCATACTGAGCATCCCTGAAAATAAAACATACAAGCACCTATAATAGCTCCTATGATAACCATCGGTTGGAGACGTATGATTCTGCGTTTGAAAAAATCTTTCGTTCTCATCATTTTCCAACGATCATCATAAGCATACCCTATAACAAATCCTGATAATATAAAGAAAAAATCCACTGCCAGATAGCCATGGTTTATACTTTGATCCAAATGGCTTGTTGCAAATGCTTCAAATAAATGAAAACAAACCACTGTAATAGCAGCTATTCCACGCAATCCATTAAGAATATTATAGTGTGGTTTTGTATCTGCAAATGCAGCGGATGAAATTTGTTTTTCTAACATGAAAATTATGTATTGATTGTCCGGTTTCTCGTTATTTTTTTCACGCAAAATTAAATTCTGCAGCAGGTTCTATAAATTCAATCGGACAAATATAATAAATAATCTTAAAAGGAAGATTATGCCATTTCTTCATATGCCTTATGAAATCCACCTGATAAATTCGCATTGTTACATCTCTTAGCAATTCGACCTTTGAAGCAAGAACATCAATATACTCTTTTACAACTATAAAATTGGGAGCGTGATGTCAATTGACATAGTTTTTAGTTTTAACTTGATAATTTGAAACTAAAATAAGTAATAGACTTACCCTAAACTAAAATAGTATACAAACATGCATTTTTAATACACCAAGCCATTCTCTCGCTGTTTTAACTATGTATTGCAAGAAGAAAATACAATCAATAACGATCCGTCTAATAGTTTAAGATAAATTAATTTTAACTCAGGAAATCAGTTTACTTTTTCATTTTATTCTATAACTTGCACACAGAAAATATATAAATCATTTCCTTACTGATAAAATATGTTGGACCGCGAGAGTAATCAAATTGATTGGAACTTACTAACAAAATTGAGAGAAGATTGTAAAGACTCTTTTTCTGTCATTTTTAAAAAATACTACAAAGATTTAGTCCTCTACGCCGGAAACATAATTCGTGACCAATTATTTTGTGAAGATGTAGTTCAAAATATATTACTTACAATCTGGAACGAAAGACATACACTCATAATTGAGACCTCTTTACGTGCTTACTTATTAACCTCCGTGCGCAATAAATGCCTCGATGAATTGCGACACCGTAAAATAGTAAGAAACTATGAGACACAACCTTATGATAATTTGCAATATAATGATACTTTTGACTATATATTGTATTCCGATCTCTATCAGCACCTTCAGAGGGCAATAGATATGTTACCCGAGAAACAACGTGAAGCATTTCTCTTGAACAGAATACAAGATGTAAAATATAAAGATATAGCAAAGCAACTAAATGTATCGCAACGAACAGTTGAGGATCGCATTAGCAAAGCTTTGGCAAGTTTAAGGATCGAACTTAAAGATTTTCTCATTATACTTTTAATTTATGTTATTTTATCTATAAATTAATGAGGTCACTTTATATCCGAACGTCTTAAGCATATAGAATTATCGACAGCCAAGAAGAATAAAAAATGGAAAAGGAACAAATAAGTATAATCATCTCAAAATATCTATCCAATCAAGCAACACAAGAAGAGATAGATATACTTGCTGATTGGATTGAAAAAGACAAAGAACACTTAACCGAATTTAAACATTTAAAAAATATATGGGAGGTTGCTAATCCGGCTTTCGATCCCGACACTATAAATGTAGATCAAGCATATAGAAATATAAATTTGAAATTTGGTACTCCTATAAAAACCTCAACATCTATTATTTACTACTGGAAAAAAATAGCAGCCGTAATTGCCATACCATTAATGATGCTAGTGGGATACCTATCTTACGAGAACTATAATAATAAAGAATCAATCATATATCAGGAAGTATTCACCGCATATGGCAGCAAATCATTGATCCATCTCCCCGATAGTTCGAAGGTATGGCTGAATGCAGGCAGTACACTCAAATTCCCAACGGTTTTTAAAGGTGACGAACGTAGTGTTCACTTACAAGGAGAAGCTTTTTTTGAAGTAGAGTCCGATAAAGAACACCCTTTTATAGTATATACCGATAAGATGGCAATAAAAGCAACAGGAACAGCATTTAACGTAGAGGCTTATACCAATGATCAGAATACAGCAGTTACATTGGTAAACGGTAAAGTTAATCTGTTATTCGAAAATACCGATAAATTGCTTAATCCGGGCCAAAGAATAGATTATGACAAAAACAATGAAACGTACGAAATTCGCAATACCGACACCTATAAATGGTGCTCGTGGAAAGACGGTATACATGCCTTCAGGGATGATTCACTCGAATTTGTTTTCAAACGATTAGGACAGATATATAATGTGGAGTTTGTCGTAAAAGACAAAGAAATAAGCGAATATGTGTATAGAGCTACATTCCAGAACGAATCTTTAGATCAAATACTTAACTTGTTACAGTCAAGTGCACCAATTTATTTCGAGAAGAAAGTAAATGAGGCAAAAGATAACAATTATCAGCGTAAACAAAGGATCGAAGTACACCACTCTAAATAAACATACTAACACAAAGTACACCCTCATTTTAAAATTTTTCTTGAAAATATAATAAAGACGTCTGTGGTATTTCATTCCACAGACGTCTTTATTATGTACGCGCAGAAATTATCTTGGAATAAAAATAAAGCAGGCATATTTCCATAGTGCGTGCTATAACTGTTTTTGTATAAAAATAGAACCTTCTTTTTTTAACTTTTTAGCGAAAAAGTATATGAATGTTTTGAATGTTAACCCTTAAATTCCAATACACCATGCATAAAATATAGAACCAACCATCCGACCAAGCTTATTATGAAAAGACGATAAATAATAAGAAACGGAGAAGTGAGTAAGACTTCCCCGTTTGATTTTAATCATAAAAATAAAAGCTTCTCAACCTTATTCTCTAATAATTAATATGTAAATATATGAATCTAATTTCTAAACGAAAAATGAAGTGGCACATACTGTCATCTCAGAGCCATCTTGCACTAAAGATAATATTTATATTGCTATTCTGTTGTTTAACAAGTGCTTTTAGCATGCCATCTTATTCTCAGTCGACACACTTAAACCTCAACCTGAAAAATTCTTCGGTAGAAGAGGTATTAAATAAAATAGAAGAACAAACTGAATTTCGGTTTATATACAATAAAAAGTTCATAGATGTAAATCGCAAAGTAGCAATCGCCTCAACCAACGAGAATGTATTCGCTGTTTTAGATAAACTATTCCAGAATGAAGACGTTGCTTACGAAGTTTTTGATAGACAAATTGTTCTATCTCAGAAAAACAAAGCAAAAGATTTTCAATTGACAGAAACGACCCAGAGTACCAATCCTGTTGGAGGAAAAATTACTGATGCTGCAGACGAGCCTCTGATAGGAGTCAGTGTTTCGGTAAAAGGCACAATAAAAGGTACAATGACTGATACAAACGGAATATTTAAAATTGATGCCTCAGAAGGAGAAACACTTGTAGTAACATACATCGGATTCTTACCACAAGAACTAAAAGTAGGCGGTAGAAAAGAATTTAATATTGTATTAAAAGAAGATGTAAAAGTGCTGGGAGATGTTGTAATAGTCGGCTTCGGGACACAAAAGAAAGAGTCTATCACCGGAGCAATTTCGGCCATAAGCGGCGATCAGCTAGTTACAACGAATGCCGCAACAACCTCCACCGCTTTAGCTGGACGAATAGCCGGTATCAACTCACGCCAACCTGATGGACGTCCGGGTTCGGGTACAACAATCCGCATCAGAGGAATGGGCACACCTCTTTATGTAATAGACGGAGTTCAGAAAGATGAAGGTCAATTTAACAATATCGATCCCAATGATATAGAATCTATATCTATACTTAAGGATGCTTCTGCTGCCATATACGGTGTCCGTGCAGCAAACGGAGTGGTAGTGGTCAAAACTAAATCAGGTATAAGAGAAACAAAAAACACAGTTAATTTGACTGCAACTTATGGATGGCAAAACTTCTTCAGATTTCCCAAACCTGCAAATACACAAACTTACGTAGAGACAAAATATCAATCTGATATTATAAAAAAGGCTACTGATCCGAACTACAATATGAAATATTCGGCAGAAGATTTAGCCAAATGGCAACAGGGAACAGAGAAGGACTATCGTGGTTTTGACTGGTACGACTACGTTATAAATACATCACCAATGTCTTATATCGGTGGTAATGTTTCAGGAGGATCCGAAGATATAAATTATTATTTATCACTCAGCCATCTGAACCAAGATGCCATTATCGTGAACTATGGCGGATTCAATCGTACAAATATACAAATGAGTGTAGACGCCAACATTAACAAAAGACTAAAGATAGGCGGAAACATGAATGGTCGTATAGAAACAAGAAAAAATCCGGGAGTTCCCGGCCAAGATGATTATTGGCAAGCCCTATTTGCAATCTATCGAAACTTACCAACCAGAAGACCTTTTGCTAATGATAATCCGAACTATCCGGCATTAACATCATCAGAGAATAATACAAATTTTGGGATGCTCAATTATGAACGTTCCGGAACATTAGAAGAAACCTGGCGTGTAATCCAATTGAATATATCGGCCGAATATAAAATAATAGATGGGTTAAAACTAAGCCTCTTGGGGGGATACTATTACGCTGATAAATTCCAGCGAAATCATGAATACACTTATAAGCTATATGAATATGTAGAGGAATCGGATACTTACAAAGTTATAAGTTCTATGGATAATCCATATATGGAACGTACTTATGAAAAAGTAGAAGAAACTTCAGGACAATTTATATTAGACTACGATAAAAAAATTGATGTGCATTCTCTATCTTTTACTGTTGGCGGCGAGGCAATAAGAAGAAAATCCCCTAGATTCTGGTTGCAAGACAGACCAGCTGCTAATGCAATAGATCAGGTTTACCTTACGTCTATGGTAGGTATTCAGGATAGGCTGAATGAACCTCAATCCAGAGCAGGATTCATCAGCAGGATCAATTATAATTATGACAATAGATATCTTTTAGAGTTTATAGGCAGATATGATGGTGCGTGGAAATTTCCTAAAAAAGATAGATGGGGATTTTTCCCTTCTGTATCTGCAGGTTGGAGAATTTCGGAAGAATCATTCTGGAAAGGTATCAAGAATACCGTATCTGATTTAAAACTAAGGGCCTCTTATGGTGTGGTCGGCCTTGATGAAACACCCGATTATAGCGCATTTGATTATCTTGATGGATATGATTACAATCAAGGGGGAGCCGTTGTAGACGGAGAATGGGTAACAGGTACCAAACCAAGGGGAGTACCGGTAAGAACCTTATCATGGCTGGAAGCCAAAATGTTTAATGTAGGGTTCGATTTTGGATTTTTCGACAATAAATTAACAGGGGATTTCAACTTTTTCACAAGAAAATTAGATGGTATACCCGAACGTAAAAATGATGTGTTGATACCTAGCGAATCAGGGTTTGAACTTCCTCGTGAAAACTTAAAATCAGAAATGCTGAGAGGCTTCGATGGTAGCATCACATGGAGAGATAAAGTAAAAGATTTGAACTATTCGTTAGGTGGTAACTTTACTTTTTCTCGCAAATACGATTGGCATCAGTATAAGCCTCGTCATGGAAACTCATGGCAAGTCTATCGCAATTCTATTGATGAGAGATATAGCAATATCAATTGGGGGAAACAAGTTATAGGTCAATTCCAGTCATGGGAACAAATAGCAAACCATCCAGTAAATGTAGATGGGAAAGGAAATACAACGATCCGCCCCGGCGATTTGATATATAAAGACGTGAATGGCGATGGCATTGTTAACGGTATGGACGACAGACCAATCGGATACAGAGAAGGCGATGTTCCATATTTGAACTTCAACTTTGTCTTTGATTTCGAGTATAAAGGCTTCGATTTAGGACTAATGTTTGCCGGATCAACTTTCTCTTCTTTTTACATGGAATCTGAAATGAAAACACCATTACATGATGGAGGTAACAACCCTCAATATTATCTATCAGACCAATGGCATTTATCCGACATTCACGATGCAAATAGTGCACTTGTGGCAGGAAGGTATCCTACAATCATTGAAGGAAACGGAAATCATAGCAACTATTGGAAAAATGATTTTTGGCTAAAAAATATTAGTTACTTGAAATTAAAGAATCTGGAATTTGGGTATACTCTCCCATCCCACATCAGTGGACGCCTGGGAATGACTAAAGCCAGATTCTTTACGTCTATGCAAAATCTCTTCTCAATAGACAATCTAGGTGATATAGATATGGATCCTGAAATTGACAAAGGGTCAGGTATACAATATCCGACCAACAGAATAATCAGTATTGGTTGTAATCTAACCTTTTAACAGAATAATATAATTATGAAAAAAGCAAAATTATATATAATAAGTGCCTTCGTATTTTGCACTGCCATGTTTGGATGTTCCGATTTTCTTGAAGAAGAACCTGAGAAAATATTTACAGACGAACAAATATTCACCGATCTTAATATGATTAACTCTGTATTAGCCAATTATTATGGAAGAATAAACTGGGGTCCGAGTCTAGAAGATATCGACGGTCATGCTTATACAGATGAAGCCGCATTTTCGAGCGGAGGAATCAACGATCACAGGACTTACGATAATAATTGGTGGCGATTATACGAATACAACTTTGTACGTGACATTAATATATTTCTGAGAGGTTTGTCATCCGAAACTGCAAACAATAATATCGACCTGACGGCTGATATAAAAAAACAATATGAAGGTGAAGCACGTTTTTTACGTGCATGGGCTTATTTCAATATGGCAAAAGGTTTAGGAGGAGTTCCTATCGTTTATGACGAAATATACGGCTACGAATCGGGAACTAACGTTTTAGATCTACAAGTTGCTCGTTCTACTGAAGCTGCAACCTACGATTATATTATCGCTGAATGTGAAGCTATCTCTCAACTATTAGAGAATGCTAAAACAAACTCACCTTCCGATAATATACATGCAGCAAGAGCAAACAAATGGGTTGCCCTTGCATTAAAAGCCAGAGCAGCTATTTATGCAGGCTCTATTGCTAAATATACAACTACTCCCGAACTGAGATTACCTAATGGTGAAGTTGGTATCCCAACTTCGGAGGCAAGTAAATATTATCAGATAGCCTACGATGCTACTACCGAAATAATAAAAGGTGGCAAATATAGCTTATACTTAAAGAACGAAATTGATTTAGGGCGAAACTTTTATGATTTGTTTATTAACAAGGAGTCAAACCCTGAAGTTATATGGGCACTCGATTATGTTGCTCCCGGTAAAACACATGGTTTTACGAATAACAATGTGGCATACTCTGTAAAGGGTGATGTTGATGCAAACAAAATAACTCCGATTCTAAACATTGTAGAGGCGTTTGAATACAAAAATAACAGAGATGGGAAATTGAAAATTAAAGATGCCGGGGGTGACTTTATATTCTATGAAAATCTTGAAGATTTATTTGTTAATAAAGATGCCAGATTATATGGTACCATTATAACTCCGGGATCTCTTTTCCGTAGTGTTTATATCTCATATCAGGCAGGTCAAAAATACCTCGAAAATGGGGAATGGAAAAGCAGAGTGGGTGAACCCGGTGCTGTGAACCCGACCTACGGATTACTTACAGACCAAAACGGACCTACTAGTGGAGATCAGCTGTATGTTTCAAAAACAGGATTCAACATTCGCAAGTTTGTAGAAGAAAACAAAGATGCCGCCACAAGAGGTAGAGGTAGTGACGTATGGTTTACCCGATTCCGTTTCGCCGAAACATTATTAATTGCAGCCGAAGCATCTTTAGAACTGGGAAAATCCCAAATAGAAGTATGTGGATATATAAATCAGGTAAGAAGCAGAGCTGGTATACAAAGTTTAAGTAGTGTAACAATTGACGATATTATAAAAGAAAACCGCGTAGAGTTCGTATATGAGAATCACAGGTATTGGGATTTGAAACGTTGGAGAAGAGCGCATCTGCTTTGGAATAACAACAGCGATAGCGATACATCTATGTTCTACTCGCTTTTCCCATACAAAGTAAATGAACCGGGAAACGCACAAAATGGCAAATGGGTGTTCGAAAAAGTTAAAACATATACCACCAGATATCCACGCTATTTCGAAATGAGGAACTATTACAATTTCTTCGATCAGGATTGGTTGAACCGAAATCCGAAGCTTGTTAAGAACCCATTCCAATAATACGGATATCATCTTGTGTAATAACTTAAAAATTAAGAAGAATGAAAAAGAAATATTTTAGCATATTAATTCTATTTGCATTCGTATTTTCATCTTGTGAAAAAGATAATTACGATGAACCAAAAAGCGATTTAAAAGGCAAAGTCGTTACTAATACTGGAGAGACTTTAGGGGTGAGAGGTACAGAGAATGCCGTGCAAATGCAACTCTGGCAAGATGGCTATGACAACTACGAATCTATCGAAGTCTATATAAATCAGGATGGTACATTTGCTGCGAAAGTATTCGATGGCCAGTACAAATTAGTAACCAGAGACAATAATGGACCGTGGGTAAATGATAGAGATACTCTGCTGGTAACAGTCAAAGGATCTACTTCTGTCGAATATATTGTCAAACCTTACTTTACCTTGAGCAATGAGGTATTTAAAGTAACCGATAACATTCTCACTGCAACTTTCGATGTTAGTCAATTTACTGCTGTAACCGATCGTAATATTGAGAGGATTACTCTCTATGTTGGTAAAACCGTATTTGTGGACGATAGCTTCAAAGATAAAACCCAGAATGCCGAAACACCTGTAATCGGATCGAATACAATAAGTATGGATATAAGTTCGATAAACCATCCTGTACTGTATGCCCGAATAGGAATCAGAATATCGGGGGTAGACCAGATGCTTTATACTGTTGGTTCGGTGAAAGTTAAGTAAATAATTTTAATATCAAGCCGAGATATCTGCCTGTTTTAAAGATACTTTACTACAGGTAGATATTTTAATTTATTTTATTATAAAATTTAAACAAATCTTATTCGCAACTTCTCCACAGAAGTATTAATTTAGAGGCTGCGTAGTAACCTTTTAACTGATCATGAGAAACAAAATTTTAATATTTTGCTACCTAATTCTGTTTACATTTGTCGGTGTTCAGGCTCAAGAACAACCCGATGCCCCTTTATTCAGAGATCCAATCACCGATGGGGCTGCCGATCCGTGTGTTATTTATAACCCTATGGAAAAAGCTTGGTGGATGCTTTATACCCAACGACGAGCCAATTCAGAAACGGCAGATGTGGCATATTGCTATGGCAATGAGATAGGTATTGCTTATTCGGAAGATAACGGGAAAAGCTGGAGATACAGAGGTTCGCTCAATTTAGAATTCGAGAGAGGTAAAAATACGTTTTGGGCTCCCGATGTTGTGCTTCACAATGGAGTCTATCACATGTTTGTTTCTTATATCAGAGGTGTAGCCAATCATTGGAGCGGCACTGCTCGCATGGCTCATTATACCAGTACCAACCTTTGGGATTGGAAATACGAAGGACTTGCCAAATTACCTAAAGATGATGTTATAGACGCAACCCTCATCAAGCTTCCGAACGGAGACTGGCGCATGTGGTACAAATGGGATAGTAAATCGTTATTTGCAGATAGTAAAGATCTATTTACGTGGACAGGTGATGCCAAACCGGCTGTAACTGACGAACCCCATGAAGGGGCTAAAGCATTTAATTTCAAAGGCTCATACTGGCTTATTACAGATGAATGGAAAGGAATGGGAGTCTACAAATCACCTGATTTGTTAAATTGGACAAAACAGGAAGATAGAATATTAAGTAAAGAAAGTCAACGAAAAGACGATTATCCAAGAGGAAATCATGGGGATGTTGTAGTTGCCAACGACAAAGCATATATTTTCTACTTCACCCATCCGGGAAGAAGGTACGGAAATGAATCACTTAACGAGAATGGAAACATTCCGTATGAAATGCGACGCTCATCTATTCAGGTTGCTGAGTTGGATATCGTAAACGGTGAATTAATAGTTTTAGATAGGGACAAGCCATTCAGCATTTATTTACCGAATTATTAATCATTGAAACAGCAAAAAAACATTTATTTATAATACCAATAAACATTTATTTAATGAAAAGAAAACTTTTAATTGTAGCTTTAATCGTATCGAGTGCTACCTCATTCGCCCAATGGAAACCAGCTGGTGATAAAATGAAAACGAAATGGGCAGAAACTATTGATGTTAACAATGTTTTACCCGAATACCCACGTCCAATCATAGAACGTTCGGACTGGTCGAATCTAAATGGCTTATGGGACTATGCTATCCTACCGGTAGGCCAACAAGAACCTCAAAGTTTCGATGGTAAAATACTTGTACCTTTTGCTGTAGAATCAAGCCTATCAGGCGTTCAAAAATCGCTAGGAAAAGATAACGAACTATGGTATAAGCGAACATTTACAGTTCCATCTAACTGGAAAGAAAAAAATATATTGCTGCATTTTGGTGCAGTAGATTGGAAAACAGAAGTATATGTAAACGATATAAAAGTAGGCTCACATACAGGTGGCTATACTCCTTTTTCTTTCGATGTAACTCCTTATCTAACTTCGGGTAACCAAAAACTGGTAGTGAGAGTATGGGATCCGACTGACGATGGTTATCAGGCAAGAGGCAAACAAATCAATAAGCCGGAAGGCATTTGGTACACTCCTGTATCGGGTATCTGGCAAACAGTTTGGTTAGAACCTGTTAGCAAAAAACACATCGCTAATGTAAGAAACACACCAAATATCGACACTAACAGACTAACTGTAGATGTAGCCACAGAGAACACCTCTGCAGCAGATGTCATCGAAGTTATCGTTAAAGACGGTGCAACTACCGTTTCTAAAAATAAATTTGCAGCAGGACAAAATATAGAGATTGCAATTCCTAATGCTAAGTTATGGTCTCCCGAATCTCCTTTCTTATACGATCTTGAAATTAATCTATACGATAATGGCAGACTACAAGATAAGATAAAGAGCTATGCAGCAATGCGCAAAGTGTCTACCAAGAAAGACAAAGATGGTATTGTACGTCTTCAATTAAATAATAAAGATTATTTCCATTTCGGACCACTCGATCAAGGCTGGTGGCCTGACGGACTATACACTGCTCCAACCGATGAAGCATTAGTATATGATATCAAAAAAACGAAAGATTTCGGATATAACATGATCCGTAAACACGTAAAAGTAGAACCTGCACGCTGGTATACTCATTGCGACCGTTTAGGAATTCTTGTATGGCAAGATATGCCTAATGGCAACGGACATCAATCTCCGCAATGGCAAATGAGAAAGTTCTTCGATGGTAAAGAAATGCTTCGTTCGGCTGTATCGGAAGCTGACTACCGCAAAGAGTGGAAAGAGATAATGGATTATCTGTATTCTTATCCGTCAATTGCTGTATGGGTACCTTTCAATGAAGCATGGGGACAATTCAAAACTGTGGAAATAGCAGAATGGACTAAAGCTTACGATCCTTCACGTTTAGTTAATCCAGCCAGTGGTGGTAATCATTATCGCACAGGTGATATGCTAGATATACATCACTATCCGGGTCCGAAACTAACATTGTATGAAAACGATTCTGACAGAGCGACAGTATTAGGCGAATATGGCGGAATTGGTCTGCCGCTTCAAGGTCACTTATGGCAATCTGATAAAAACTGGGGCTATGTTCAGTTCAAAAATGCGAAAGAAGTTACAGACGAGTATGTTAAATACGGAGAAGAATTGGCAAGACTTGTGAAAATGGGTTACTCTGCTGCCGTATACACTCAGACAACCGATGTAGAAGGTGAAGTAAACGGGCTTATGACATACGACCGCAAAGAAATTAAGATAGAAGAAGGTCGTGTAAAAGCAATCAACCAAAAAGTAATAAATACTTTAGCTGAGTAATAAGGTATTCAAACAATAGAAAAATGAAAAAATTACTTTATTTACTTTGTGCCGTTGGCTTATTTAGTTGCAACGAAAGTAAAGTCAAGCAGACAGAGATTATAAAAAATGATCTTCGTGCTCCTGCTTATCCATTGGTTACCATCGACCCATACACGTCGGCATGGTCTATGACCAACAATCTGTATGATGAACAAGTAAAACACTGGACAGGAAAAGAATTCCCTCTTATAGGAGTAATCCGTGTAGATGGCGAAGTATATCGTTTTATGGGTGTTGAAAAACCACCAATGCGCACTATAGCCGGAATGTCTATGGCAAAAGCATGGAATGGAAAATACACATTCAACAAACCGGCAACAGACTGGGAAAAACCTTCATTCACTGATACTCAATGGAAAGAAGGCCCTGCTGCTTTTGGTACGAAAGACGAAGTGAATGTGAATACACCGTGGGAAACCAAAGATATATGGGTACGCAGAACGATTGAGATCAATGAAGACCTTTCAGGTAAAAAACTATATCTTGAATATTCTCATGATGATAATTTCGAACTATATATCAATGGTATAGAGGTAGTAAATACAGGATACGCATGGAACAAGAATGTAGTTATACCTATCCCCGAAGAAGTTGCGAAAACAATTACACAAGGAACAACTGTGATTGCAGCGCACGGACATAATCAGACAGGTGGTGCTCTTGTCGATTTCGGGCTATATGCCGAAGACGAGATAGAAACATTCTTAACAGCTACCGCTGCACAAAAGTCGGCGGATGTGCAAGCGACTCACACCCGTTATGTATTCGATTGTGGCAGTGTAGAACTAAACCTTTCGTTCCTTGCCCCATTGTTGATGGATGATTTGAACCTTGTATCCCGTCCTGTAAATTATATTTCTTACGATGTGACCTCGCTCGACGGGAAAGCGCATGATGTGGAAATGTATTTTGAGGCTGCGCCAAATTGGGCATTAGATTTCCCTGTACAGGCAAACAAAGGTGAAGGATATGAAAAAGATAATCTTATATTCCTCAAAAGCGGAAGTGTAGAGCAAAATATACTAGGCAAAAGCGGTGATGATATTCGCATCGACTGGGGATATTTCTACTTATGCGGCGAGAAAGGTAATACAACTTCGAGTGTAGGAGATGCCTATAAGATGCGTGCGGAGTTTGTAAAGAACGGAACACTATCGGGTGATATCAGTTCTAAAGACAATGCGAATCTGGCTTTAGCTCAATCGTTAGGAAAAACCAAATCTGCATCAGGAAAAGTATTAATCGGGTACGATGATATCTATTCTATACAGTATTTTGGCGAAAACCTAAAACCGTATTGGAACAAAAAAGGTGATAAAACAATAGAACAAGCTTTCGTAGAAGCAAATAACGAATTTGCCAAACTTAGCGAAGCATGTAGCACATTCGATTATCAACTAATGACTGAAGCTGCTGCCGTTGGCGGTAAAGAATATGCTGAGTTATGCGCCCTTGCATACCGTCAGGCAATTGCTGCTCATAAAGTAGTAGAAGCACCTAATGGCGATTTGCTATTTTTGTCGAAAGAGAATAATAGCAACGGTTCTATCGGGACAGTGGATGTAACCTATCCTTCTGCTCCCCTGTTTTTATATTACAATCCCGAATTGGCTAAAGCTTTGCTAAATCATATTTTCTACTACAGCGAAAGTGGCAAATGGGCTAAACCGTTTCCTGCTCACGACATAGGTACATATCCGTTAGGCAACGGACAGACTTACGGAGGCGACATGCCTGTGGAAGAAGGCGGAAATATGCTTACTTTAACCGCTGCCATTGCTGCCGTAGAAGGCAATGCTAAATATGCAGAGAAACATTGGGAAGTGTTGACTATCTGGACAGACTATCTGGTAGAGAAAGGTCTTGATCCTGAAAACCAACTTTGTACCGATGATTTTGCAGGACATTTCGCTCACAACGTGAACCTTTCGGCAAAAGCAATTATGGGTATCGCATCTTATGGATATCTGGCTGACAAGTTGGGTAAAAAAGATGTGGCAGAGAAGTATACCAACAAGGCTAAAGAAATGGCTGAACAGTGGATGAAAATGGCTGACGATGGAGATCATTACCGTTTGACATTCGATCAACCGGGAACCTGGAGTCAAAAATATAATATAATCTGGAACAAAATAATGGATTTGAATATTTTCCCTGCCAGTGTAGCTAAAAAGGAGATCGCTTTCTATCTGACTAAACAGAATGAATATGGTCTGCCTCTAGATAGCCGCAAGAATTATACAAAATCCGACTGGATTATCTGGACAGCAACCTTAGCTGACGATCAGGAAACATTCCAGAAATTCATCAGCCCATTGTATAAATTTATGAATGAAACAACAGACAGAGTTCCTATGTCCGACTGGTATAATACTGATAGTAAAACTCATGTTGGATTCAAGGCACGCTCAGTTGTCGGAGGATACTATATGAAAATGCTTGAAAATAAACTTAAGAAATGATTTCTCTGATGTATATAAATTGAGTTAGTTTGTGAATGTTAGATCAGGTTAGAGTAATCTGCCTGATCTAACTTTTTTTATAAAATGAACTCACTGCTTTTATGCATAAAAGAAATATAAATTATTTGCATATGAAAATTAGAAATATTTGTCTTATATCCTTCAGCTTATTTTGCTTTGGATGTAATGATATAAAGCAAAATAATGATTCCGAAATTACCATTGTAGACAGACCAGATGTATCATCGGCAAATCTGCATTACTCTAGTAATAAGCAGCCTCTACTGCCGGATCATTTTATTAAACTACCCGTAGGGAAAGTTAAACCCGATGGCTGGTTAAAGAAATATCTCGAACTACAACGAGACGGCCTTACAGGGCAGCTAGGTGAAATTAGTGCATGGCTCGAAAAGTCGCAAAACGCATGGTTGAACACAGGCGGTCATCATGGATGGGAAGAAGTTCCTTATTGGCTCAAAGGCTATGGCAATATTGCATATATTTTAGAAGACCCTGCCATGCTGAAAGAAACTCAACTCTGGATAGATGCAGTCTTGAAAAGTCAGCAACCCGATGGATATTTCGGACCTGTTAACGAACGTGACGGAAAAAGAGAACTGTGGGCAAATATGATTATGCTATGGTGCCTGCAATCGTATTACGAACACTCGAATGATGTACGTGTAATAGAGTTAATGACAAACTACTTCAAATGGCAAATGACTGTGCCGGATGAAAAATTTCTGAAAGACTATTGGGAAAATTCACGGGGAGGTGATAATATTTACAGCGTATATTGGCTATATAATATTACAGGTGATGATTTTTTACTAGACCTTGTACATAAGATACATCGCAATACTGCCGATTGGATGCAAGACTCTACCCTACCCAACTGGCATAACGTAAACATTGCACAAGGATTCAGAGAACCTGCACAATATTACATGCTGACAAAAGACTCGACGCATCTGAAAGCGACATATAACGATCACAGTTTGATACGACGTACATTTGGTCAGGTATCAGGAGGAATGTTCGGTGCTGATGAGAATGCCCGTATGGGATATATAGACCCGAGACAAGGAACGGAAACATGTGGTTTTGTTGAGCAAATGGCTTCGGACGAAATGCTATTACGCTATACAGGTGACCCTCTTTGGGCTGAACATTGCGAAAACATTGCCTTCAATTCGTATCCTGCAGCTGTAATGCCCGACTTCAAAGCACTGCGCTATATCACTTGTCCTAATCATGTGATGAGCGACTCGGAAAATCATAGACCGGGAATAGATAATGCAGGACCGTTCTTGTCCATGAACCCATTCAGTAGTCGCTGCTGCCAACATAACCACACTCAAGGCTGGCCTTACTACATAGAAAACCTGATCTTAGCTACTCCCGACAATGGTATAGGAGCAGCTATTTATGGAGCCTGTCACGCAAAAGTAATTGTTGCCGATGGTAAAGAGGTAAGCATCAAAGAAGAAACCAATTATCCTTTCGAAGATCAGATCAAATTTACGGTCAACACATCCGAAAATGTGAAATTCCCTTTCTACTTGCGTATCCCTTCGTGGACAAAGAATGCCAAACTGGAAATAAACGGTAAAAAAACGAATACTTATCTGACAGAAAGCAAGTTCGTTTGCATCAATCGCGAATGGAAAGATGGAGATGTAGTTACAGTTACTTTTCCAATGGATTTCTCTATGACTACATGGCAAGTGAATAAGAATAGCGCAAGTATCGACTATGGTCCGCTAACTTTATCATTGAACATAGAAGAAGAATATAAGAAAGTAGACAGCAAAGCAAGTGCAATAGGTGATTCGAAGTGGCAAGAGACAGCCGATCCGACTAAGTGGCCGACTTACGAAATTTATCCGAAAAGTGCGTGGAACTATTCTTTAGTACTTGATCCTAAAGCCCCTTTCAAAAATCTAGAAATAGAGAGAAGAGAATGGCCGGCAGATAATTTCCCTTTTACACAAAGAAGTTCACCTCTGATTGTGAAAGCCAAAGGGCGCTTAGTGCCTTCGTGGGTTATCGACAAGTTCGGATTATGTGCAGTCTTACCAGAAGATGACGCTAAGAAATCGGAACAGATAGACGACATAACGCTAGTGCCAATGGGTACGGCTCGTTTACGTATAACTTCGTTCCCTGTTTCGTACGAATAAAAATTGATCATATATCTATTAGTCTTATACGTTCTAATAGATCTTGATATTCAACAACAATGAAAGATAGGAGTCGAGATGGCTCCTATTCTTTTTTTATCCTATTAACTAAATCATCTAATCTTCAAAGAAAGGAAGGCCAGATAACCGATACATCCGGCAATTATTATTACAGCACCCACCTGACTACCCAGAGCATCTGAAACCAGACCCATCAACACAGGAAATATTGCTGCTCCCGAAATACCCATTACCATCAAGCCCGATACTTCATTCTTACGGGTGGGGTAAAGCTGCATAGCATTAGAGAAAATTATCGCAAAGATATTTGCATTGCCCAATCCGAATAAAGCAATACCCACATAAAGTGGAATTAAGGTATTAAAAATGAATAGGGATAAAACACCTAAAGCCATTAAGCTGATACTTAGTATAAACATTCGTTTTAAAGATACCTTTGTCAGAAGAAAGGCTCCCAGAAAAGAACCGGCAATCCTAAATAAAAAATAGAGGCTTGTTGCATATCCGGCATCAGTAAGTTCCATATCTAACCTCTCCATCAATATTTTAGGAGCAGTAAGATTTATACCTATATCGATACCGACATGAATTAAAATCCCTATAAACAAAAGCAGTACAGCTTTATCGCGAAGTAATTTGAAACACTCTATAAATGTAAATGTCTTACTTTCGATAAGTGTTTCCTTAATTGGTGTAAAAATAAGCCAGATCAGAGGGATTAAAGACACTACGCCAAAAATAGTAAATAACATTTTCCAATCTCCAAACATCAGCACTGTCCAAGCGGCAATAATAGGAGCAAGAAAGGCAGCAATGGTTTTGAAAAACACCCCGAAAGTCATACTACTCGCTAATTTACGGGAACTAACAATATCAGTAAGCAGTGGATTCAAAGATACTTGCATCAATGTATTTCCTATCCCAAGCAAAGCAAAAGAGATAAGGATTATAGCTAAATTATATTTGACAAGGGGGGGCAACATGGCAATAAAAGTAACAAACAGACTTAAAATAACAGTCTTTCTCCGCCCTATTTTATTCATCAACATGCTAACGGGTATCGAAAAAATAAGAAACCATAAGAAAACCATAGATGGCAAGAGATTAGCCACTGTATCTGTCAACTGAAAATCTTCCTTCACATAGTTTGTAGCAATCCCGACAGAATCGACAAACCCCATGGCAAAGAATGCGAGGAGAACAGGAAGGAATATTAGAATTTTTGCTCTTTTCATTATAATATATTTGCGATTTTGTGACTCGAAAAAGGTAACAAAAGTAACACTTTTTCATCTTTTTTTGATTGTTACTTTTTCTGTATTTTTTTACGCACAATCTTTAATCTAACTGTTTTATATCAATATAGATAAATCAAGTCTGATCTATTTTATCTTTTTTATTCAGTTTTGCATTATGCAAAGCATGCATAAAAATGCTATTAAATTTACTTGACCTTAATATAATCGGCTAAAGTTAACTGAATATTACAGATTAATGTCCTTTTTTTACAAGTATAAAAATGAGTAAGGTTTTAACTTTGAGCCTATTTCTATAATATATATTTTTACAGGTTATGAACGTTTTCGAAATTATATATCCGTCACCCATTCTTGCTCCCTATATTCGGTATTACTGGATATTGGATGCCGAGAGTACGTCTCCCATATCGGAGCGGGTTACTCCTACAGGATGTATAGATTTAGTTTTCCATAAACGTGACAGTATGTTTTCTTTGGCTGACAACAAATTGCAACCCCAATCGTTTCTATGTGGATTGAGTACAGAGTTTTCTGATCTGACTTCAATCACAGGCAAAGTCAGTATGATAGTTACTGTATTTCAACCTTTTGGGGCAAAGGTTTTCTTTGATATCCCGATGAGTGAGTTTCAAAATAAGACTATATCCATTGACGACATAGGAGATAAAGAACTGCAAGAATTGGAAGATCAGCTATTGAACGAAACTGATAATAGAACGTGTATCAAGCTTATCGAAAGTTACCTTATCGATCGCCTACACTCATTCAAAGACTACAATTACAAGCGAATAGTTGCATCCATTCAAGCGATAGATAACAAGAGCCATGTCAGCATATCTTCATTAGCCGAAATAGCCTGCCTTAGTTACAAGCAATTCAACCGTATATTTACGGAACATATAGGAACTAATCCGAAAGAGTTTTCCCGCATCATACGCTTTCAGAGAGCTTTACATATTCTACAAACCAAACCACAGATAAATCTGACTCAATTGGCTTTCGAAGCAGGTTATTACGATCAACCTCATCTGATAAAAGAATTCAAAACGTTTTCGGGATATACTCCAAGCGAGTATATAGCCATTTGCGACCCATATTCCGATTATTTCTCCAACACATTATAATGTCCTTTTTTTACAAGTTTCGAGGAATAAACTGCTCTACTTTTGTAAAGAATTCGTCTCGACTTTTACTTTAACCACAGAGTAAAAGGAGTTTCACGGAGTTTTTAAAGTTTTTCATACCGAAATGAATCATATTTTGATGACAAAACAGTTTATTATACTGTAATTATTTACTCCGTGTTACTCTGTGCGACTCCGTGGTTAAAAGTCAAGATGAACTCAAAGTCAATTCGAATAAAGTAATCAACCAACAAATTTACATTTTATGAAAAAGTTAGTATCGTTTTTTGAAATTCCTTCTGTCGATTTTAACAGAGCAGTCAAATTCTACGAAGTAATTCTAGGTATCGAAATTCCGGCACACGATTGGGGTAGCGAAAAAATGGCATTTTTTCCCGAAATAGATGGAGAATGTTCGGGTTCAATCTCGTGGAGTGAAGATTTCAACCCGTCAAAAGATGGAGTTCTTATTCACCTAAGCTGCGAGGATATAAATTCTACATTGTCTCTCATCGAAAAAAATGGTGGTAAAATACATACTCCTAAAACGAAGATTGAGGCTGAAGGCAGAGGCTATTTTGCTCTATTTATCGATAGCGAAGGTAATCGGTTAGGATTGTACTCTGATAAATAATTGGTTAGGCTCTTGTTTTAGAAACAAGAGCCTAATTTTTTCAGACCGATTTAGAAAACCGCTTATCCGTATTTATAAGCAACTTATCTAACGATGCTGCAACATTACGCACAAAAGGCGTGGTATCGGGCAAGATAGTTATATGATCATTGTCGAAGTCTATAATCTCATCTTTTGCAAAATCGGAAAGAACCGATTCATTATAGTTTAATGCTGCTTTGACAGCTTCAACAGATAAATTCAATTGCTTGGCTATTTCTTCCCATCGGATAGTATAGTTGCACATCAAAGTTGAGATTACTGTCCTTGTAATCTGCTCCTCTCTATCCAGGACATAACCTTTCAATATAGGTAATTCGCCCTGCTCAACTTGTTGAATGTATGTATCCAAGTCCTTCGTATTCTGGCTATAAGCGTTTGCCAACTGACTAATACCCGTAGTGCCAAAGGCATAAACCTGTCCTGTAGTCCGTTGTGTACAATAGCCTTGAAAATTACGGTGCAATGTCTTGCTTTGTTGAGCTACATAAAGTTCATCGGTAGGCAATACAAAATGATCCAACCCGATTGTTTTATATCCTGCATCTATTAATAATTTTTTCGCTGTTTCGTATATCTCATTCTTTACCGAAGTTGAGGGCAAACCAATCTTCTCCAAATTTTGCTGTAACTTATTCACCCACGGCACATGGGCATACGAGAAAGTAACAATCCGATCAGGCTTCACAGCAATAGCCTTAGCTATCGTATCAGCGAAAGATTGGGGTGTTTGTAATGGAAGACCATAGATAAAATCCATATTTACAGATATATCCCGATCTCTTAATATTTTGACAATATCTTCAACAGGCAAAGAAGACGGATTCCGATTCGAAGCTTTTAATACTTCTTCATTAAAATCCTGAATACCTAAACTTATCCTATTAAATCCTGCATCTACCAAATCGATATAATACTGCTCGTCCAAATATCCCGGATGACATTCGATAGCTATTTCAGGATTATCTATACAATCAAATTCAGATAGAATAAGGGTGTTCAGTTCTTTTAGTACCGATACAGGTTGCGATGTCGGCGTACCTCCTCCATAATGTATCTGAGATATTTTGCGATTCTTATCCAGAAGCGATAATACTGTTCCGATTTCTTTTTTAAGAGCGGCAATATATTTATCTACAATATCCTTGTTTCGTCGGGGTATCGAATTGCATCCACAATAAAAACACATTTTCTTACAAAATGGAATATGGATATAAACAGATATATGTTGAGGTTGCTCCCTATTCGATTCTATAACTACCTGCCGATATGTTTCTGCAGTAAAAGACTCGTTAAAGAAGTTTGCCGGAGGATAACTTGTATATCGCGGTACAGCAACACTATATTTGTTCAGTAATTCGTCTTTCATTTTTCTCTTCATTTTTATTTCTGAAAATTACTAATATATAGATCAACGACAAAGCGGCAATACAAATTTCGAGTTTAAACAAACCGCTATACCCGAATAATGTTGCTACTTTACCCGCTCCCACTGCCATAATCATACCGCTAAGATGGGTTATAACAGTCTGTATCGTAAAGTCAGTTCCTTCGAATCCTTTGCGTACGCAGTCCATAGCCGTTGTATAAACAATGATCGTAGCCAGACCATAAGTCCCCCACAACAAAGATATACCGCAATGTAATGTAGCAGTATTGACAGGGAACATCGTTACTAACAGATAGAAATATATAGCTGTAACAACAATCAGTACGGCAAATATAATACGTGCTGCATATCGACCGACCAGCCTCACAATAAAACCACCAGCCAACGATGAAAAAAAACCGACAGATGTACCGACGATACCCGACATAACGCCAATCTCTTTCATATTATAACCATAGTCGACCAACATAGGTTTCAGTACTGACAAAATACCGATTATGCCGGCATAAAACATAAACAGGAATATAACTTGCTTCCAGATTCCTTTCTGTTTGAAAAAACCCAGTAAGTCGTTCGGATGAGGTTTTGCCAATGTTTTAGGGGCAATCTTCATCTGATTATTTCTGAAAAAGACCAAAGGAATAAGTGCTATAATAACAAAAATAGCTAAAAACGGAAGCAGACTCTCCCACCCTATTTTATTATAGAGTAACAAAAGAACTCCACCGCCAACCATTGCTCCGGCAAAGCTACCCATCGATTGCATACTGTTTACCAACCCCTTATCCTTTTTACTAAAGGATACAACGGCTAAAGCATCTGTTGCAATATCTTGCGTAGCAGAAGCCACAAAAGACATAACGATAAGCCCTATAATAAGATATGGAGTAACCTGAAAGCTAAGGAATGATATAGCGAAGATAATAACGGCATATATCAATTCTGCCGAAAATATCCAACGTTTATAATGCCCTAATGTATGGCTGGTGCGATCGATAGCTGGCGACCAAAGAAATTTTAATATCCACGGCAATTTCAGAAATTGAAGCATGGCGATCGTCTCCAGCGAAAACTGCTGTTGACGCATGATAACCGGCAATACAGTTGAGAAAAAACTCATCGGAATCGACTGTGCGATATACAGACAAAAAAACGTAAATAATTTCCCTCCTTTTTCTACATACGGTCTCACAATCATCGGCTTAGAAATTTAAATGTAAGTTTACACCAAAAGTGAATGGCTTACCCGCTTGTACATATTCACTTGTCCCAGTCTTGAAATAATAAGCTATATATTCTTTTCCTGCAATATTTTTAGCCCATACATCAAGCGAAAATTTATCTTTTACAAAGGAAACCTTTCCATTCAACATACCATAGAACGGTTGCACTACTTTGTTATCTTCGTTCCAGTATATTTTTCCTACACCGGCATACTGTCCGCTAATTAATATCTTATCTAAATATGTATCCTTTAACTTTACTGTATAATCGGCAGAAGTAGAGAATGTATTTTGAGGTACCATGGGCAGATAATTACCATTATAATTTAATGTCGCATTCACCTCATATCTATTAAATTTAGCATGGGTATATCCATAACTCAATTGTATGCTCAAGTTTTCGACAGGATTAATATGTGTAGTTACCTCAACACCTTTACTAACCGATTTACCTGCATTTCTCAATAGATAACCTTTTCCACTGGGTTGAGTCTGCGATATCTGCTGATCATTCCAAATAATATAGAATAAGCTGATATCCGTATATATTAATTTATTAAAGCAATTTGCTTTAGTTCCTAATTCGTAACTCCAACTATGTTCGGGCTTAAATGTACGATCCTCATCACGTTCTATAGTGGCATTAAATCCACCTGTTTTATATCCCTTAGCCACAGAAAAATAGATCAGATTATCACTTGCAAAAGCATATTGCAACGATGCCTTAGGTGTTACTTGCGAAAATACCGAACTTTCATTTACTTCAGGAGAGAAGGTCGGATCAGCACCTTGCGTAATAGCTTTATTATTTACAGTAGTCTTGGTTTCTTCCCAATCGTAACGTAAGCCCATACCCAACGACAGACCTTTTGTCAACAGATCGTTTATAGTAGACTGATGATATAAAGCTACTCCTGTAATCGGATTCCTCGCATTTTGCAATGTCTGTCTCTTTTGCATGCGATAATCCACATCGTTAGTTGTTTTATAGTTTTGATAGAATCCAAATGCACCGAATTGCCAAACGTATTTATCGTTGCCAATCGATTTGATATTAAACTCTTGCGAATACATGTGCTGACGTTGAGTAAAATCGACATAGTAAATATCTTCGGGCGAGAAGTCCTGATCAAGTCCCTGTTTACCATCAAAATACTGAAATGAACTTTGCGAACCTATCTTAAAATGATCGGCTGTATATTCCACATTCACCCCATTCGACGACATATTACGGCGATAATAGCTCGGGGCATTATAATTAACAGGCATCATTTCGCTTGTCTCACTATTATACACCCTGTATGGATAACCATCCTGATCGGAATATTCATACGCGGAAATAAATTGCACGTTCAATCTTGGCTTTATCCGCCAACTAAGACGAATACGGGTAGAAATCGCATCCATAGCATCTGCTTTTTTCCCTGTATATTTATTATCGAAAAAACCTCCTGTATGAAAATAATTACCCGAAACGGAGTAACCTAAATTCTTACTTAGTTTTCCATAATTAGAAATACCGCCTTGATATGTATTATAATTTGCTGCACCCAGATTTACATTTGTCTCTTTATACTTAAGGGGAGATTTTGTATATATGTTAATAATTCCGCCCATTGTATTCCGCCCATATATAGTCCCCTGAGGACCACGTAATACTTCGATTCTTTCCACATCATTCAGATCGATATCGAAAGACGAACGGTCAAAATAAGGAACTCCATCTACATATAAACCCACAGATGGGGCATTTATACGCGACCCTATTCCTCTTATATACGCAGGAGTTATCATTTTAGATCCGTAATCGGGAATAAAAAGATTGGGTACAAATGCTGAGACCTCATTTATAGAAATGATATTACGATCTTTAATTGTTTGATTAGATAAAAGCGTTGCTGAAATAGGCAATGTAGACAAGTTATCATTTTGCTTAAAAGACTCTATAACAACTTCTTTTGCCGTATAAGTCATCACAATCGTATCTTTCTCAACCAACACATCGTCTGCTCTTGTATTACCGGCAAAAAAGGAATATGCCATTATCAAGAGAAGATAGCGACTGTATTTCATATTACTTAGTTTAAGTTTTTCTAGTTTCGTACAAAAATAGTTAAATATAAATAACTGCACAATCACTACTTCTAGTGATAAAATCTAATTAATGCGAGTGCTTTTTTAGTAAAGATTCGTTGTATCTTTGTTGCTGATACAATAACCAATAGAAGAAGATGGAAGAAAAAGCAACAGATTCAAATCCAATTTACGACTGCATCGTTATAGGCGCAGGAATCAGTGGTATATCTTTCGCTCACTATCTCCATCGTATTGGCAAATCTGTATTAATACTTGAGAAAGAAGATAAGATAGGGGGACAGATACAAACATACTCATCCGATAATTATTGGAGAGAACTCGGGGCGCACACATGCTATAACTCATATACAAATTTGTTGTCCATACTAGATGAAATAGACAGCAAACCAGAGATTCAAGAGTTAGGAAAATATGGCTATAAGGTGTATACTTCCGGAAAAATAAAAGGTATATGCTCTCCGATGTCTTTCTTTCAACTCTTCCTCAATGGACCAAAAGTCTTTTTTGCATCGAAAGAGAATAAAACAGTAAAAGAATATTTCCGACCGATTGTCGGCAAGTCTAATTATGACAAGCTATTCTCAAAACTGTTCAAAGCTGTTATTTGTCAAAATGCAGATAACTATCCCGCTGAATTGTTTCTCAAAAAAAGAAAAGAACGAAGAAAGGATATACCCCGAAAATTCACCTTTAAGAAAGGACTTCTTTCGTTCCTCGACCTGATTGTTGAAAAAGATCAGCTCAATATCAAAAAGTCTGTTGAAGTAACAAGAGCAGATATGCAAGACTCCAAGATTAAAGTGGAAACCATACAAGGTAAAGTTTACTATGCTAAGAATATAGCTTTAGCTGTTGAGCCTAAATCTTCTGCAAAGATATTGAACAATATGCAAGAATCTCTCCGAGACCTGTTAAATTCAATTCCCTTGTTTCATTCGGAATCAATAAACATTACTATAAAAAAGGATAAAACAACAATTGACAAAGTGGCGGGTATAATTCCGCAGGATGGTCAATTCTTATCTGTTGTTTCCCGCGATTTATTAGAGCATCCTGACTTACGCAGCTTCACATTCCATTTTGAGAAAAATGAGATGAATGAAAATCAGCAAACAGATGTTATCTGTAATTTATTAGGTATCTCAAAAGATGATATTATAGAGTCAAAGAAGACATCTCATGCACTACCTTCCCTAAATAAAAGCCATCTGCATCTCGACGATCAAATCAGAGAAAAACAAAATAGCAATATTTATATTTTAGGTAATTACTTCTACGGCCTTTCTTTAGAAGATTGTGTAAATCGTTCTATCGACGAATTTGAAAGGTTCAAGCAAAACAATTAAAACATGTATTACCAAATAAATATATAGACTACTATTGTCTAAATATTCATCTTTCTGATAGATGAAAGGTCATTTAAATCAGTCCGACTCCTATTTTTTAACACTTTAAAGAATTGATTATTAAAATATTTTAATAATTTTGATTTTAGAGAAACGAAATACCTGGAATCACACGTTTTAATACCAAATAAAAAATGACCTTTATTATTATCATTCTCTGTTTGGCACTACTTATAGTGCTTATCTCCTATTTCAAAGTAGATGCTTTTCTATCATTTTTGATAGTCTCCATTGTGGCGGGAATATCGCTTGGTATACCATTAGAAAAGCTACCAACCTCTATTAACAATGGGATAGGAAGCATAATGGGCAGTCTCACGCTGATTATCGTATTGGGAGCAATGCTCGGAAAACTTGTTGCCGAAAGCGGTGCTGCCCAAAAGATAGCATCTGTGATGGTCAATATATTTGGCACTAAGCATATTCAATGGGGATTGATGATCACAGGATTTATAGTCGGTATACCTCTATTCTATGGTATTGGCTTCGTATTGCTTGTTCCCTTGATTTTTTCGGTTGTATATAAATATAAATTGCCTGCCGTATATATAGGCTTACCAATGTTGGCAGCCTTATCGGTAACTCACGGCTTTCTTCCTCCTCATCCTTCTCCTGTTGCATTAGTTGCACAATTTAATGCCGATTTGGGTATGACTCTCATATATGGATTGGCTGTTGCAATACCTGCCATTATTCTTGCAGGGCCTGTATTTTGTAGTACGCTCAAAAATATAAAAACAGGACCGGTCAAATTATTCGAGCAAAAAGAAGACAGTAATCAATATTGTGTACCCCAAAGCTTTTTGAGCTTCACAACAGCAATGCTTCCTGTTTTTTTACTTATCTTAGTTACCGTAATACCTTATTGCTTACCCGATATGGGCGAAAATGCATCGAGTGTACTCTCATTTGTCGGAGCCCCTTCTATTGTAATGCTTATAGCCCTTGTATTTGCGACCTATACATTAGGAATAAAACAGGGCAGAAGTATAAAAAATGTAATGGGTATCTACGGCGATGCAGTAAAAGACATCGCAATGATATTACTTATTATTGCCGGCTCGGGAATATTCAAGCAAGTAATGGAAGACAGTGGTGTTAGCGAAGAACTTGCATTCGGCTTACAGAAGCTAAGTATACACCCACTTATTCTCGGTTGGCTAATAGCTGCCATCATCAGAGGATGTGTCGGTTCGGCTACAGTAGCTGCACTCACTGCAGCAAGCGTCATAATGCCCTTGATGATACAAACGGGTGTGAATCCGAATCTGATGGTACTATCTCTTGGGGCAGGTAGTCTCATGTTTTCACATGTCAACGATGCCGGATTCTGGATGTTCAAAGAATACTTCGGACTGACTATGAAAGATACACTCCGATCGTGGTCTGTAATGGAAGCGCTGGTCTCAATAATAGGACTCATTGGAGTTTTATTATTAAGTCTGGTTATCTAGGCTGCTATTTTACACAGGATATTAATATAATTAAATCACAATTTAAACAATATGAATATGTATAACGCTGACGAACAATTTGAAAAATTAGGATTAACATTACCTCCTGCACCTGCTCCCGTAGGTGTTTACAAACCCTATCTGATAGATGGCAAATATCTGTACTTATCGGGACACGGTCCTGTTCAGAACGATAAATCACTTATCATAGGGCGCATAGGTAGAGATATTACCCAGGAAGAAGGTAAACTTGCTGCACAACAAGTCGGACTTACAATGTTATCCACTATCAAAACAAATCTGGGCAGTCTGAACAAAGTAAAACGAGTAATCAAAGTTCTGGGAATGGTAAACTGCACATCCGAATTTGAACGTCACCCCTATATAATTAATGGTTGCAGCGAATTATTTGCAGCAGTTTGGGGACCCGATAATGGCGTCGGAACGAGAAGCGCCGTCGGGTTCGGTTCTTTACCTGATAATATCCCTGTGGAAATAGAAGCATTATTCGAACTATATTAAAATATTCCGATCCAATTAAACAAGACTATTTATGCACGAATGGTATAAAATTGATAATGTCGATCAAATAGACTCGCCCGCTTTAGTCGTATATCCCGAAAATGTGGCTCATAATATTGAGCTAACAAAACAAATAGCTGGAGATATTGACAAGCTTCGCCCTCATGTTAAAACAAACAAAATGGCGGAAGTATGTACTATGATGCTACAATCGGGAATCAAGAAATTTAAGTGTGCAACTATTGCAGAAGCTGAAATGCTTGGTATCGTAAATGCTCCCGATGTATTGTTGGCTTATCAACCTGTGGGTCCTAAAGTCTCACGATTATTAAATCTGATAAAAGCATACCCCAATACCAGATTTTCATGTCTTGTTGATAACATGGAGAATGCAACATTTATTTCGGAGCTTTGCAAGAGGGAAAATATTGTTCTAAACGTATTTATCGATCTGAATGTGGGCATGGATAGGACAGGAATTTCTCCCGAAAAAGCACTGCATTTAGTAAAACAAATTATACCCCTTGAAAACATACGGATTGTAGGTATCCATGCCTACGACGGGCATATCCATAATGAGAATGTGGAACAACGGCAAAAAGCGAGCGATATATCATTTGCTTTGGCAAATAATATATTTCAAGAAACAGAGCCATTGTTTTCATACCCATTGGCTCTGGTCATGGGAGGAACACCTACATTCCCTATGCATGCCAATCGTCATAATGTAGAATGCAGCCCCGGAACATTTGTATTCTGGGATTGGGGATATAAAAATATGCTTGCCGATCTTCCTTATCAATATGCTGCACTTGTCATTAGCCGTGTAATCTCTGTAATAGATAAGCATCATATATGCATAGATCTAGGGCATAAATCGGTAGCAGCAGAAAATCCGTTACCGCGCGTACATTTCCTTAATGCTCCTGATGCTAAGCCAATCGGACAAAGCGAAGAGCATCTGGTATTAGAAGTAGCAGATAGCAGTTTGTTCAAAACAGGCGATGTATTATATGGTGTACCTGTACACATCTGTCCGACCGTAGCTCTATACGAAAAAGCATTTATTATCGAAGATCATAAAATGACTACACAATGGAATGTAGTTGCCAGAAACCGCTATATAAAATATTAAAACCTTTAAAATATGTCTAAACCATTTATTGTAGATGCACATCTTGACTTAAGCATGAATGCTTTGGAATGGAACAGAGATCTGCGCGTATCAGTTCAAGAAATTAACAGAAGGGAGATCGGTATGACCGACAAACCCGATAGAGCAAAAGCCACCACTACCCTTCCCGAATTACGAAAAGGAAACATCGGACTGGTAGTTGCTACACAAATAGGTCGTTATGTTGCACCTGATAATCCTCTTCCCGGATGGGCTTCCCCCGAACAGGCTTGGGCACAAACCCAAGGTCAGCTAGCATGGTATAAAGCTATGGAAGAAGAAGGGCAAATGGCTATGATAACAAACACAGCTGAATTAGATGCTCTTCTGGCACTATGGAATAACGGCGAACCAAACGACAATAAACCAATCGGTTACGTTTTAAGCCTCGAAGGGGCTGATTCTTTCGTAACAGTAAAACATCTTGAAAGAGCATATAACTATGGTCTTAGAGCTGTAGGTCCTGCACATTACGGACCGGGAAGACATGCTAACGGCACAGATTCGACAGGACATCTCAATAAGATGGGTATAGAATTACTTAGCGAAATGGATCGTTTGAATATGATTCTTGATGTTACACATCTATGCGACGATGCATTTTGGGATGCGATGAAATTATATAAAGGAAACATGTGGGCAAGTCACAATAACTGTCGGAAGTTCGTAGATCATAATCGCCAATTCAGCGACGATATGATTAAGGCTTTGATTGAACGTGATGCTGTTATCGGTATAGCACTAGATGCATGGATGATGGTTCCGAATTGGGTAAGAGGTGTTTCCACACCTAAAGGTATGAATTGTAGTTTAGAGATCATGGCTAACAATATTGATCACGTATGTCAATTGGCAGGTAACACCAAGCATGCTGCTATCGGCAGCGACTTAGACGGTGCTTTCGGGACAGAACAATGCCCTTATGATCTTGAAACAATAGCTGATATTCAAAAAATTCCTGTAATTTTGAAAAACAGAGGTTACAGCGATACCGATATAGAAAATATTGCAAGTGGTAACTGGATCAGATTCATGAGAAATGCTCTATAAAAGAGATTAATACATAGAAAAAAGATAATGAAAAAAGTAGTTACTTTTGGAGAAATTATGCTGCGTCTGGCGACACCCGGATATCAGCGGTTTATACAATCCAATAATCTGAATGCTACCTTTGGCGGAGGAGAAGCCAATGTAGCCGTATCACTGGCTAATTATGGTATTCCAACTGAATTTATAACACGCCTGCCTCAAAATGATATAGCCGAATGGTGCATTTCTGATTTGAGAAAATATAGTGTAGGTGTTAACAATATACTCAGAGGTGGTGATCGTGTAGGCATCTATTTCTTAGAAACCGGAGCAGTAGCCCGTGCATCGAAGGTTGTGTACGACAGAGCAAATTCTTCTATTGCCGATATAAAACCGGGCATGATAGACTGGAAAGAAGTATTTAAAGATGCACAATGGTTTCACTGGACGGGAATTACCCCTGCCCTTTCGCAAGGAGCAGCAGATGCTTGCCTCGAAGCAATTAAAGTAGCCAATGAAATGGGCATTACTGTTTCGACTGATCTGAACTATCGCAAGAATCTTTGGAAATATGGGAAAACAGCTGATGAAGTTATGCCTGCTCTTGTGGAAGGATGCGATGTAATTTTAGGAAATGAAGAAGATGCCGAAAAAGTATTTGGAATCAAGCCCGAAGGTTTCGATGTAGCACATACAGGAGGAGAAGTGAACGCTGCTGAATTTGAATCGGTATGTACCCAGTTACAGAAAAGTTTTCCACGAGCAAAGAAAGTGATAATCACACTGAGAGGTTCTATTAATGCCAATCACAATACATGGGGCGGTTGCTTGTATTCTGACAAATTATATGAATCGAAACGTTATGATATTACTCATATTGTAGATCGTGTTGGCGGTGGAGATTCTTTTATGGGCGGACTCATATATGGATTGATTACCTATCCAAGTGACGATCAGAAAGCATTGGAATTTGCAGTGGCAGCTTCCTGTCTGAAACATACAATCTATGGCGATTTCAATCTTGTTGCTGTTGCCGAAGTAGAGAATCTTATGAAAGGTGACGGTTCAGGAAGGGTATCCAGATAAAAACGAAAAAATAACAATATAATGGCACGATTCGCACGAATACAAGTATGTCAGACCATACAACAAACAGGCATGGTTCCTGTATTTTATCATTCGGATTTAGAAGTCAGCAAGCAGGTTCTAAAAGCCTGTTATCTGGGAGGAGTCAGAGCTTTTGAATTTACTAACAGAGGTGACTATGCTCATGAAATATTTGGAGAACTAAATAAATGGGCAGCAAAAGAATGTCCTGATATGATACTAGGCATTGGCTCCATTATAGATGCCGGCACTGCATCTATATTCTTACAATTGGGAGCAAACTTCGTTGTAGGACCCCTGCTCAACCCTGATATTTTTAAAGTATGCAATCGCCGTCAGGTGACATATGTACCAGGATGTGGTTCTGTGAGTGAAATAGGTTATGCTCAAGAATTAGGTGCTGAGATTATCAAAGTATTTCCCGCAGGCAATGTTGGCGGACCATCTTTCGTGAAAAATGTAAAAGCTCCTATGCCATGGTCTAACCTAATGGTAACAGGTGGCGTAGAGCCTACTGAAGAAAATCTGACAAAATGGTTCGAAGCTGGAGTTGCGTGCGTTGGCATGGGGTCTAACCTGTTTCCGAAAGAAGTTATAGCTGCTAAAGAATGGTCTAAGATCACAGATATGTGCAAAGAGGTCTTTACTATTATAAACAAGTTACGCTAATTTTTATCTTATCCTATAGAAACAGAATAGCCCTGATGTAATTCAAGGCTATTCTGTTTTTTATATATTACTTAATAATTCCACCACCCAGTGCTTTATATAAAGTAACAAGCGACGTAAGGTCATCCAAGTTTGCTTTATTAAGAGCTATCTCAGCGTCAAATAATTGACGCTCTGCATCGAGCACATCCAGATAACTAACCAAACCATTTATATATTGCAATTTAGCCAGCTCATGGTAAGATCTTGCTGATGTATAAAGAGCTTCGTTTGTCTGGCGTACTTCACGCATTTTCTGAAAAGTTATTATGGCATTATTTACTTCTTTAAATACCCCCAAAACAGCTTTTTCGTAGCTATACACCTCTTGTTCATAAGCAGCTTTAGCTGCATTATGTTTAGCTTTATTCTTACCCATATTAAATATCGGCCCGGTCAATACACCAGATATAAACCATGTCGGACTACTCAAGAAGTTTGCCAATTCGGTATTCTCTCCACCTAAGCGACCTATAAGATTCAATGAAGGAAACATGTCTGTGTAAGCAATACCGACATTTGCATTAGCCTGAATTAATTTCTGCTCTGCCTGTAACATATCGGGACGGCGCTTCAATAAAGATGATGGCAGATCGATAGGTAAACCCAAAGGTAACTTCTTAGGATCGAATCCCTCTCCCCTCTTTATAGTACCGGAAGGGAATTCGCCTGCTAAAACGAACAAATCATTCTCCTTTAATTTCAATTCATTCTCCAAGCGAGGAATAAGTGTTTCGGTACGTGCCAACTCCACTAAACTCTGACGATAAGGTATCTCCGATGTAAGTCCACCCTCGTAACGAAGCTTTGCAAAACGAACACCTTCGCGACGAGCCTCTACCGTTTGTTTAACGATTTCAAGCTCACGATCCAAGGCCTTTAATTCAAAATAACTTTGTGCAACTTGAGATATTAATGTCAGTTGCAATGCTTGTCGGGCATCCACCGATTGCATATAAGCAGCAATAGCAGCATCATTCGCCCAACGGAGTTTCCCCCATATATCAACTTCCCACGACACATTTAAATTGGCTCGCAATTCGGGTGAATATTTTCTACTATCTCCTCCATAATTTAAATATTCTTTTTGTCCCGCAACTTCACCACCCAGGTGTGGAAACAGGTTAGCAAAACTAATGCGATTATTCGCCGCCATTTCGTTAATTCTCGCAGTAGCAATAAGAACATCTTGGTTATGTTCGAGAGTTTTAGATATTAATTCCAACAAAATAGTATCTGAATAAAGCGTACTCCAACCAATATCGGCTGTACTACCCTCTCCCATTCCTCTCGTATCAAAAGTGTCAGGCATATCAACCATTTCGACAGGTTCATATTTTTGCCCTATTTTACACGAGAAAATAGCGGTAATACAAATTAAAGTGGCTATTATATATTTGATTTTACTCATACTTGTTCTGTTTATTTCTTTTCATAAATCTAGGAAACTTCAATTCAGGTATCTTAAATTTATTTTTAGCCTTATAAACCATCACGAAGAAGAAAGGCACCAGTATAATACCAAATGTAATCGCAACAATCATACCGAAGAACACTCCTGTACCTATCGAGTGGCGACTGGCCGATCCTGGTCCTGAAGCTAACACCATCGGCAACATACCCAATACAAAAGCTAACGAAGTCATTAAGATAGGACGAAACCGTAATTTAGCTGCTTGCATTGCTGCATAGATTGGTTGCATCCCTTTATCGACCTGAATCTTCGCAAATTCGACTATCAATATCGCATTTTTCGTTGCAAGACCAATCAGTGTTACTAATCCTATCTGAAAATATATATCATTATCTAATCCTACCGCCCAAATACCAAGAAATGCGCCTAATGCTGCCACAGGTAAAGATAACAAAACAGCTATCGGTACTGTCCAGCTTTCATACAAGGCAGCTAAAAACAAGAAGACGAATAAGAATACCAGCGCCATTACTATACCGGTCTGTCCACTGGCTTTTTGCTCCTGAAAGGATAGTCCACTCCATGCTACGCCAATATTTTCGGGCAAATGCTCGTCAGCTATATCCTGTATTACATTCATAGCCTGTCCCGAACTATATCCTTTCGCTGGGGTAACCTGCATCGAAGCCGATGTATACATATTGAAGCGGCTGATATTACCCGGACCTGTTGTATAACTTGTTGTACCTAATGCGGTAAGAGGTATCATAGATCCATTCGCTGCTTTTACAAAGAAAAGATTTATATCATCGGGAGTTGCTCTGTACGATTGATCAGCCTGAATATATACTTTATATATACGGTTAAACATATTAAAATCGTTCACATAAACCGAACCCAGATAAGCCTTCATTGTAGAAAAAATATCAGATATAGGAACACCTAATAATTTAGCCTGATCCCTATCTACATCAAAATACAACTGAGGTATCTCAGATTGCAACGAAGATGAGATATTGGCTAGTTCTTTAGATTGTTCTGCATAATGCATAAATGTATCAGTTGCTGCCACCAGATCGTCCCATGTTGCATCGGAACGAGCCTGTAATTTCATTTCCACCCCACCGGCCGAACCCAATCCGGGTATAGCTGCCGGTCTGCTCACAAAGGCTCTAATCTCGGGATAATTATAAAATTCTTTTTGAGCATCGCGTATAACATCATCGACTCCTACACTTCGTTCCTTCCACGATTTAAGGATAACTGTCAACGTGGCACGACCTTGATTTGTTCCCACACGAGGACTAGATCCTGTCACATTCTGCACATGGTCTACTGCTTCGTGATGGTCAAGATATGCCACGGCTCTATCCGTAACAATTCTTGTGCGTTCTAACGTCGCACCTTCGGACATTTCCAATTCAACAGTAAAATATCCCTGATCTTCCTGCGGTATAAAACTCGTAGGAACTATTTTATTGAGTACGAATATAAAAACCATTATCATCCCAAAACCTGCCATAATGCGGCGAGGATTATTGATAACCTTTAGCAAGATACTTGCGTATTTTTTATTTCCTTGATTCAGCCATATATTTATCTTGCGGAAAACAAAGTTCTTCTTCTTTTGCGATGGTCGCAATATGAGGGCACACATAGCCGGACTGAGCGTTAAAGCTACTACTGCCGATATCAAAACAGATACTACAATTGTTACAGAGAACTGTCTGTATAGCGAACCGGTAATTCCATCCAGAAAGCTTACCGGCACAAATACCGCAGCTAATACCAATGAGGTAGCAATAAGTGCTCCTGCCAACTCTTTCATTGCCTGATGAGTTGCCTCACGAGCATTAAGCCCCTTCTCCTCCATTATGCGCTCAACATTCTCTACAACGACAATAGCATCATCGACAACTATACCTATGGCGAGAACCAAGCCTAAAAGAGTCAGCATGTTTAAAGAGAATCCCATCAAAAGCATAAACCCAAAAGTTCCTATTAACGAAATTGGTACTGCTACAATAGGGATTAATGACGCTCTCCAGTTCTGTAATGATAAGAACACAACAACAATTACAAGAAACAGCGCTTCAAATAATGTTTTATACACTTCGTGAATTGACTCCGAAATATATTCTGTCATATCGAAAGGGATCAAATAATCGAGACCTTCGGGAAAATCCTTCTGAATCTGCGTCATCGCCATTTTCACCTCATTAGCAACCTCCATTGCATTAGCTCCGGGAAGCATATAAATACTCAGCATTGTTGCATATTTCCCGTTCAATCCACTTTCGGTACTGTATGATGAAGCCTCCAGCGACACACGGGCAACATCGCGCATACGAATAAATGATCCGTCGCTACCAGCTCTTACTACAATGTCTTCAAATTCGCTGACTGTCGACAATCGACCTTGCGCAGTGATCGGCATTGCAACATCAACATTAATAATAGGTTGCTTACCTAACTCTCCTGCTGCCGATTCACGATTCTGATCTTTGAGCGCATCCTGTAAATCTTTTACTGTCAACCCAAAACTGGCTAAACGATCGGGATATACCCATATCTGCATACCATAATAGCGACTACCGACATTCGATACACGACCAACACCGGGTATACGTCTGATTACATCGAGAATATTAATAGTTGCGTAGTTGCTTAAGTATATTTCATCAAACTTAGGATCCTCAGATACTAAGGCTATTGTCAATAATTGGCTGGCTGCTTGTTTCTCTACAGAAATACCGTTCTGCAAAACTTCGGCCGGCAAACGGGACTCCGCTAGTTTTACTCTATTCTGTACTTCCACAGCAGCTAGGTCTACATTTGTGCTGACATCGAAAGTAACAGTTATAGATAATCCTCCCGAATTGGAACTACTGGATTCCATATATATCATGCCGGGAGTACCGTTCAATTCTTGCTCGATGGGTGTTGCTACTGCCTGCGAAACAGTGGTTGCACTTGCTCCGGGATAAGATGCACTGATCTTAACCATAGGAGGCGTTATTTGGGGATATTGTTCAATAGGAAGAAGAGCCAAACCTATAATACCCGTAATAACTATCAGTAATGACAGGACTGTAGATAAAATGGGGCGGTCGATAAAAAATCCAGGTTTCATTCTTTTCCCTCCTTCTTAGCTTGTTGCTCTCTGACCGTAGCTTCTATTGCCTCTTCTTCGTTACGAGTACGCGGTATAACCAATTGCCCATGTGTCAATTTCTGATATCCTTCTACTACAATGTTTTCATTAGCAGATAGCCCGCGAGTAACAACAATTTTATTATTCTGTTCAGGACCTGTTTCTATATATCTTTTTTCAGCAATACTATCGGGGCGTATAACAAATATAAATGCACCACCCTTTTCTATGATAATAGCTTTTCGCGGAACAACCACTACATTCTCCAATACATCGAGAAGTAATTTTACTCGTGTAAACTGTCCGGGGAGTAGCACTTGGTTTGGATTAGGTAACTCAGCACGTACCCCAAAAGTTCCCGTTTTGGGATCTACCAATGGAGACGCAAAATCGACAATACCTTTTGCTCCGTATACCGAATTGTCGGCTAATGTAACAGTTACTGTCGGTTGCCATGAGCGTGTTGTATCTAATTCACCTAAATGCACATTTCTGCGCTGGCTCCTCAGATAATCGAGAGACGTCAATTTGAAATCGACTAATACGGTATCTCGCTTAACAACTGTAGCTAATAATGATTTAGCATTATTACCTACCAAAGTTCCTATGTCGACATATCGTTCGCTTATATAACCCGACAAGGGCGATCTCACAACAGTATAACTAAGTTCTAATTCGGCTTGCTCCAGATCGGCTCTACTCATCGCCACATTTGCTTTCGTCATATCCAATGCTGCTTCTGCATTATCTAAATCCAACTGACTGGCTGCGTTTTGTTGATAGAGAGGTCGTAAACGCTCTGCATCGCGCTGTGCTTTTGCTTGTTGAGCTTCATCCTTTTTTAGTTGAGCCTTTGCCTTTTCTACACGGGCTTTATAAGGTGCGTTATTAATATAAAACAGAGGCTCGTTCACCTCTACTTTTTTACCTTCATTGAAAGTCATTTTTTCTAAAAAGCCTTCCACACGTGCACGGATCTCTACATTGCGCGAAGCACGGATAAGCCCGACATAATCGCCATAAATTTCAATATTATCTACTGTAGCCGGTTCTACTTCTACAACAGGAGGTTCTACTGTTGTCTTTTTACAAGCACTGAATAAGAAAATAAAAATACAGACAGAGAGTAATGAGAGGTTTGTTTTAATATTCTTCATATATATTGAAATTTACAGGAATACATCCTATAGATTAACATTTGATGTGTGAAATTGTTTTTCTCCAATTCCACAAAGGTAAGTATAGAAAGCTAAAGGCTAAAACCAGTCTTTATTTTTTATATTAATTTAAAACAAAAAAGGCTGTATGAAATGATTCATACAGCCTCTATATTGATCGGATTTTTTATTATTCGATAGTAAGAATAACGACTCCTTCGAGTACAGAATCACCTGTACTTACTGAGATTGAAGCTACTTTTCCATCCAAAGGCGAGTTGATCGCATTTTCCATTTTCATGGCTTCAAGCATAGCAACTGTCTGACCTTTTTTAACTTGGTCACCTACATTTACCATTATATCAATAACGATTCCCGGAAGTGGAGACTTAATCGCACCAGCACCCGTACCTGCAGGCTTGCCTGCTGCTGGAGAAGAAGCAACAACTGGTCGCTGAATTCTAGGTGCAGCCACCTCTTCTTCTTTTTTCTCTAACTCTACTTTGTAAGAAGTACCGTTTACTTCCACTTCGGCTAGAGTATCTTCCATTTTATTAACGGCAACTGCGTATTCTTTACCGTTGATTTTATATTTAAATGTTTTCATACAACTAATTATTCAAGTTTTATTTTCTACTTGGCATTACCAACATACCATTTTCTTTAGCGCTCCATGGCAAGAAATCCTGTGCAGGTCTTTTGAACGTAAGCACATTGCTTTCTACATCATGTACCTGATCTTGCATTTCATATATTGCCATCGCAATAGCTGCTAATACGTCTGCCGGTATATTATTTTCACTCATAATTATATTCTTTTAGAGATTATAGAGGCAAGTTATCATGCTTTTTAGCAGGATTAGTTTGCTTTTTAGTTCTCAATTGTTCTAATGCACGGATTACACGGAAACGTGTGTTACGTGGTTCAATAATATCATCGATATAACCATAGCGAGCAGCGTTGTAAGGATTACAGAACAGTTTGTTGTATTCGTCTTTCTTAGCCGCAGCAACTTCTGCTTGTTTAACAGGATCAGTCTCTGCTTTGATTTCCTTAGCATATAGTACTTCAACAGCACCGTCAGCACCCATAACTGCGATTTCGGCAGTTGGCCATGCATAGTTGATATCTCCGCGAAGTTGTTTACAACTCATTACGATATGAGAACCACCGTACGATTTACGAAGTGTTACAGTAACCTTAGGCACTGTAGCCTCACCGTAAGCATAAAGTAATTTTGCACCATGAGTAATAACACCACCGTACTCCTGACCTGTACCTGGAAGGAATCCGGGAACGTCAACCAATGTTACTATTGGAATATTGAACGCATCACAGAAGCGTACAAAACGAGCAGCTTTACGTGAAGCATTAATATCCAGTACACCAGCCATATATTTAGGTTGGTTAGCTACGATACCAACAGATTGTCCGTTGAAGCGAGCGAAACCTACAATGATATTTTTAGCATATGCCGAATGAACTTCCAAAAATTCGCCATTGTCAACAACAGCACCGATCACTTCATACATATCGTATGGTTTGTTCGGATTTTCAGGGATAATTTCGTTCAACAAATCATCCATTCTTGCGATAGGATCTTTGCATTCGCGTCTTGGAGCTTCTTCCATATTATTAGAAGGAAGGAATCCAAATAGTTGACGGATTAGTGCTAAACCATCATCTTCGTTGCCAACAGAAAAATGAGCAACACCCGATTTAGTTGTATGTACACTTGCACCACCTAATTCCTCTTGAGTTACATCTTCACCTGTTACGGTTTTCACTACTTTAGGTCCTGTAAGAAACATGTAAGACATGCCCTCTGTCATTAAAGTAAAGTCGGTAAGAGCCGGAGAATAAACAGCACCACCGGCACATGGACCGAAGATACCGGAAATCTGAGGGATAACACCCGAAGCTAAAATGTTACGTTGGAAAATTTCAGCATAACCAGCAAGAGCATTAATACCTTCTTGAATACGTGCGCCACCCGAATCGTTAATGCCAATAACAGGAGCACCTACTTTCATAGCCATATCCATCACTTTACAGATTTTCATAGCTAGAGTTTCAGATAAAGATCCTGCAATTACAGTGAAATCCTGAGCAAAGACGTAAACCAGACGACCTTCGATAGTTCCACAACCGGTTACAACACCATCACCTAGGAACTTAGTTTTCTCCATTCCAAAGTTTGTACAACGGTGCTCTACAAACATATCAAACTCTTCGAAGCTTCCTTCGTCGAGTAGAATCGCTACGCGTTCGCGTGCTGTGTATTTACCTTTTGCGTGTTGAGCTTCTATTCTTTTCTCACCACCGCCAAGACGAGCTTTTGCTCGAAGTTCAATTAGCTCTTTTACTTTTTCAAGTTGGCTCATGTTTTTATATTTTATAATTCAATATGATTTTATTCTAATAGAAAATGACTTTACAACAGATAGTCTATGTGTAAAGCCATTTATTAATTTCTTATTTCTTTGGTGTTTCACAAAGCTCGGTCAACACGCTACCTGTCGATTTTGGATGAAGGAAAGCTATATCCAAACCTTCTGCTCCGCGACGTGGTGCTTTATCAATTAACTGAACACCTTTTGCTTCCACTTCAGCAAGAGCGTTAGCAACTCCATCCTGAACGCACCATGCGATGTGATGTATACCTTCACCTCTTTTTTCGATAAATTTGGCGATTGTACTTTCAGGGCTTGTTGGCTCTAATAATTCAATTTTAGTTTGTCCTACTTTGAAGAATGCGGTTTTTACTTTTTGGTCTTCAACAACCTCAATGCTATAGCATTTCAAACCTAACACTCCTTCGTAATAAGGTAGTTGTTCTTCGATACTTTTTACGGCAATACCTAAATGCTCGATGTGTGAAATATCCATGATTTATTAAAAATAAAATGTTATTATTTAGTTTTGACAAAAGTACTACTAAATTATAAGACAACGAAATTTATACAATAAAAAAAACACATACTATTGCACACTTTTCATGGAACTGTGCAACAATCTTATAATACGGAGATTCACTATAAACTACATACTTTTCAATAAAATTAAATAACGACTCAAAAAATAAATATTCCTGCAAGGCGGTTGAAAACAAACATATCTGCCCACAATTAAGTTAAATACATGTTAATAATTAGTTAATTTAACGTTTAGGTAAAACTTTTTTGAGTTTTATTCCTTATCTTAAAAGAGGTAAGATGTCCAACCCTAATTAAAGTTATTTATTATGAAAACAGATGACACTTTAAAAAAGAGTGGAAGCATCGTCTACAAGGTAGATCCTGAAAGATTATCTATCAGCTCATTCAATATTAGCCAGATTAATGTAGAAGATACCACCACAACGTATGAGAATTTCTCAATGGAATGTACCTCTAGCAAATTAGAACTTAATTTGGATAGACTTCCTGCTAAAATTAAAGGGATTATGTATTTTAAAACAAAAGATGAAGCCCGTGATTTTATCAAGAGTCAAATCGGTATGTAAAACCATTTAACTTCTTATGATTTTCAAAGTAATATAGTTAATTGTAATACTTTGAAACAAAATAAAAAAACGCATCGGCTTTAACACCCATGCGTTTTTTATTTTATATAATATATTTAGTCCATACGATAACCAAAAGATCGGAGTATATTATCGCGGCTTCGCCAATCCTTCTCTACTTTGACATACATTTCCAAGAATATTTTCTTATCGAAGAATCGCTCCATATCTTTACGAGCCATAGTACCAACTTTCTTCAAGGCTGCACCCTTGTGACCAATAATAATACCTTTTTGGGTATCACGTTCCACAATGATCAGTGCTCGAATATTTATAATTTCGCGTTCGTCTTTAAATTCTTCTACTACAACCTCGACAGCATAAGGAACCTCTTTTTGATAATACAAAAGTATCTTTTCGCGGATAATCTCAGTCACAAAAAAGCGAGCCGGACGATCGGTTAAAGCATCTTTTTCGAAATAAGGAGGAGACTCGGGTATTAACTGTAATATTCTATTCTTCACTACATCTACATTAAACTTACTTATTGCAGATATAGGGTATATCTCAGCTTTGGGCAACAATTCTTTCCATGCGGCAACCAAAGTTTCCAATTCCTGTTGGTTACTCTTATCTATTTTGTTTATTAACAGTAAAACAGGTACATCAGTACGCTGAACTTTTTGAAGAAAAGCTTCATTTTTATCAGTCTTTTCTATCACATCTGTCATATAAAGCAATACATCCGCATCACTTAAAGCCGATTCTGAGAAATTGAGCATCGACTCCTGTAACTTATAATTAGGACGAAGTACTCCCGGAGTGTCAGAATATACAATCTGATATTCGTCAGTATTAACGATACCCAATATACGGTGTCGTGTAGTCTGAGCCTTGGAAGTAATGATAGAAATCTTCTCTCCGACCAATATATTCATTAATGTCGACTTACCGACATTAGGGTTACCTACTATATTTACAAATCCTGATTTATGCATTCCATTATAATTAATTGACAACAAAAGTACAAAAGTTTTCGTTGCAAATAGAAAACTATACCCGCAGATTGATCATAAAAATAAAGTAACAGAACTATTTATACCAAACAATGTTATAGAATTGAATGACCAATCTTACAAATATAACTGTTAGCTATCATGGTGTGTTGTCTATTGGCAAAGTTTTACTACTTTTGTCAGCGAAAAAAATACAAACAATTCTACATAAAGCAAAGTAGCTTTGATACACATATGAGACAAATAACACATCTTATACTTTTACTTTTCTTATTCTTCGAAATATCGGCTTGCAAAAACAATGAAAATGTCAAAATTAGTGAGTCCGGCAAAAAGGAAGTTGTCAGATCAAAGTTCGCAAGAAATTATCCGGATTTCAACCCACAGGAATTTCATGAGATGTTTCAAGAGCATGTGCAATCAGATTCAATATTATCATTGCTATACTCCAATAATGATTACAAGCCGCTTTGGATAAATGACACTTTGAACACGACAAAGGTACAGAGTATCATAGCGATACTAAGCAATATCGATGAACATGGGATTCCTGAAAACTTATTCCCAACAAATAGTATTCTTTCAATAACCGACTCTATTGATTCCGGAGTATTTTCTGACAATCTGGATTTACTATATGTAAAAATGGCTGAATTGGAAGAAATGACTACTAAAGCTGCTGTAAAATATACCAGAGGTATGACATACGGATTTCTTAACCCTAAGAAACTTTTTGGAAAAGATGATTATAGCATAACAATACTTCAAGCTGATTCTACTTTTAATACTCAATTATATACCGATATCATTAAAGATCCGATTGCCACAATGGAAAAGTCGCAGCCAACAGATGAAATATACCTTAAAATGCAAGCTGCTTATAAAGACTACGAAAATAAAAAGGATATAAAGTTTGATAAAATTGAGAATAAGGGCGATAACATAGGTTATAAGATTGGGGATCGGAGTAAAAACATATCAGCAATAGCACAACGTTTGCTGATAACAGGAGAATATAGTGCAGATTCGACAAGCAGTGATAGTTTACATCAAGTACTGGACAACGAGCTTCTTGCCGCAATAAATACATTCAGAAAAAAACATTCTTATCCTGAAGATAATGAGATTGGCAGCTTAACCATAGAGGCGCTAAACAGACCCTTCGAATACTACCAGAACACCATTCAGGCCAACATGGAGCGCTATAGATGGAAAAGAGCAAAGAAGAATGAAGATAAGCATATAGAAGTAAATATTGCAGCATTTAAGTTAATAGCGGTTCAGACTGATAGTGTACCACTAATTATGAGAGTTTGTGTTGGCAGCATTGGCAATAAAACTCCCACACTTCAAAGCGACATTGCATACATGAACCTTAATCCGGTGTGGAACGTACCGACAAGTATTGCACGTAAAGAGATTAGTGTCGCTCAGAAAAAAGACCGTACATATCTTTCGCGTAACAATATGAAGTTATATAAGGATGGTAAAGAGGTGGATGCTTCTAGTATCGATTGGGACAAAGTGAATCCCAGCAAATTCGGATATGCTATAAAACAAGGGTCGGGCTATAGCAATTCACTTGGCCGTATTAAGTTCATGTTCAACAATTCTTTCTCGGTATATTTGCACGACACTCCTAACCAAAAGGCTTTCGGCAGAAGGAATAGAGCAATAAGCCATGGATGCGTAAGAGTACAGCGCCCCGTAGACCTTGCTTTCTTCTGCACATCGCCATCGTCAGAGATGTATAAAGACCAGCTTCTTTTCAGTATCGATAGAGAACCGATGAGCAAAGAAGGCAAAAAATTAAAAAAAGAAGATAAGCTAAAAAAGATTGGAGATATAATTAATCCTAAAGTGAAGATATCTTTATTTATCGACTACCAGACTATATACACACAGCCTAATGAAGATGATCTCTACTATGCTGACGATGTGTATGGGTACGATACTATTATACTTGAGGCTCTGAAGAAATAAAATACTTTATTATACAAAAAGGGTCGGTTTGATATCAAACCGACCCTTTTTGTATAATCAGATAATTCTTTATTTTTCCTCAAATAGTTCTGTGGCCATTTTACCCAAATTCTCCACACCTTTCTTCGCTTTAACAGCAAAGCTATCAACCTTATCAGTTATTTTATCCGTATAGTTCTGTGTTTGCTCCGAGACATTATTATAAAATCCTTTTACTTGTTGAACTACATTCTCCTGCTTCTCCTTTGATAGTTTATTCCAGGCAACATCAAGACCTTCTCCATCAAGATAATCTTTGAAGACAGATATAGCTTTAACAGCTTGATCTTTTGTCAATCCTGCTTCATTTTGCAGTTTATTTATAATATTTTCCATACCATTCTATTATTTCACATTGCACACATATACAACCCGAAACAAATTTGCAAAATAAAACGGGAACTGTAATACAGTTCCCGCTTAAAATATATTAAATGTATACATATCAGAATCTAAAACCTAACCCAATATAAAAATTACGATTTCTACGGACATCTCCGGCTATAGCAGATATATTATGAAGACCATACTCATAGCCCATTGTTATTCCATATATATCATATATAGCTCCGACACTAAGCCCTGCACCATAATCGAACCTTTTTAATTGACCTAAACTTGTTAAATGGAAAGTCTGCTGATCGCCGGAATTTACATCACTTACATTCGTTTGTGTTCCAGCTATAGTTGTTATCGTTCCTGTAACATTACTAAGACCTTTAAAACCATATGCAACATATATACCACCATTAATATTCAAAGCAAAATTATTTGTGAAGTAATGCTCGAGTCCGACATTAAAGGGTACCTGTACATAATTGGCATCAACCCACGTTCTTCGATCGACTAATGTTGTTATGCCACTATTCCGATCTACACTATACGAGTTTTCATGCTGTTTCAATCCTTTTTTGGTTATAAAAAAACCTGTTTGCAACTGAAAATCGCCAAGAACTTTATAGCTCACAGTTCCACCAAACTGAACTCCAATCTTAGGCTGTTTATACATATTACCACCTTGTATGTCCATTTCAGCAAAATTTAATCCAAATCTAAAATCGCCCCGAAGTTTTCGGGTTTTTATTCCTTGGGCATTCAGGCTTGTGTAGCTGAATAAGATGCACATAAACAAGAGTATCTTATATTTTATTTTCATAAGGCCAATATAGTAATTGCAAAGTTAGAATAATTAATTATATATCAAGCTAAAGAGGCGATTTTCATCGAATATCTCGTTCGCAACTTCTTGTAGCTGAGAAGATGTTATAGCTTCTATCCTGGAAAAACTTTCCTCTAGTGTATTAATATGATTATAGTACAAAAAACTTTTACCCAAAGTTAATGCTAAATTTTCATGATTATCGCTCGATACTCCAATTTGTCCTATTAATTGCTTTTTAGCTATTGCTAATTGTGATGTTGTCAATTTTATATCTCTCAGTTTTTTCAGTTCACGATGTATAAGATCGATACATTTGTTTGCATTTTTCTTATCGCAGCCAAAATAAATAGAAAGTATACCTGTATCTGAATAGGCCGTAGCAGATGAATCGACATTATAAACATAACCTCTCTTTTCGCGAAGGCTTATGTTTAATCGGCTATTCATACCGGGTCCACCCAAAATATTATTCAACAGATGCAAAGTTCTGCGCTTAGGATCAAGAATAGGGTAAGAACGCCCTCCGATAAGAGCATGTACTTGCGATGTATCCTTATTATCAGCTTTATTTATGGGTGAGATTATTTTCGGAGTCAAACGATGACCACCATACTCACTAAAAGTAAGATCTGACAAGTACTTTTCTGCCCAATAAATAATCTTTTTAAAGTCTGTTTTTCCCATAGAGAAGAAAACAACATTCGACGGAATATAGTGTTTATTTACAAACGATTTGGCTTTTGTTGTATCAAAACCGATCAATTGGTCTGGATCTCCGAGTATGTTATGACCTATATCTGAATCTTTGAACACAAGGTCTTCAAACTCATCGAAGATCAGTTCCGAAGGACTGTCTTCGTAAGAGTGAATCTCATCTATAATCACCTCAACTTCTTTTTCTATCTCACTTTGAGGAAATTCAGAATGGAAAACCAAGTCAGACAGCAATTCAAATGCACGTCCGAAATGTTCTTCTAAAAAGATAGAATAGATTACCGTTTCTTCTTTGTTGGTATATGCGTTTAGTTCACCACCCACATGCTCCATGCGATTGATAATGTGATGCGAACGCCTTTTCTTTGTCCCTTTAAACAGCATGTGCTCAACAAAGTGAGCCATGCCGTATTCGTCGCTTTCTTCATCACGTGTTCCGGCATTTACAATAAAACCGCAATAGGAAACATTTCCTTCCATTGGTTTATGTACAATCCGCAATCCATTAGATAATATATGTGAATGGTAATTTATCATTTTTTCATGTAGTGTGCCCTTTCTTCGGGCGTAAGTTTCTCTATCGAGTAACGCAACATTGTGCGTGGCATTACTTTATGATGCTTATCTAAAAAAGAGCAAAGTACTTGCTTATCTCTCTTTCCTGCTTCACGAAGCAACCATCCTGTTGCCTTATGCATAAGGTCGTGCGGATGTTGTAAAAGTTTTTCGGACAAAGCCAAAATATCTTCAAAATCGTTTTGCCCGATAAAAGCAAATGTAGACAGTACGGCAATTCGCTGATCCCAAAGCAAATCACTATCTGCCAGTTTATATAAAACCGAGTGATCTTTACCCACTAAATATTCGCCTACAATATATTGAGCACTAAGATCAACCAAATCCCAATTATTAATACGGTGCGTATGAGAAAGGTAAAAATCAAAAATCACCTTACGCTCTTCTTCTTTAGCTTTCTTAAATCGTTCGACAAGAATCAATAATGCGCAAAGACGACATTCGTGATATTCATTATTCAAAAGCTTTGTCAGCTCATCAAAAGAAATGTCTCTATTTACTTTAGCTACCTTTCGTGAATCGGGCACTACAACACCAATAAATTTATCTCCTTCTCCATACTGTCCTTTTCCTGTTTTGAAAAAGTAAGGAAGGAAATCTCTCTTTTCGGGTGTGGAATAAGATTCGAGTTGCTTTTGTATTTCTTTCGCTGTCATAGATCGTAAAATAAGATGGGGATAAATAATATCTCTTTAGCTATATCATTATTTTAGCTTCCACTCCGCTCCATCTTTACCATCCTTAATCTCAAAACCGATCTTAGCCAATTCGTCTCTGATCTGATCTGAGGTAGCCCAGTCTTTATTCGCCTTAGCTTTAGCACGAATGTCAAGCAATAGATCGATAGCTTTAGAGAAAGATTCATAATTATCACCCACTCCCGATTTTGCTTCATCTATGATACCCAAAATATCAAATAGGAATAAGTCGAAAATAAATTTCAATTCATTTAGATCGTCTTGCGTCAAAGAAACTTTACCATCAAAGGCTGAATTTATTATTGTGGCTGCTTCGAACAAGTGTGAAATTACAACTGCTGAATTTAAATCGTCATTCATTGCCTGATAACATTTATCACGCAATCCATTCACCTCTACTGTTGAAGTAGCAGACGCTTCTATTTTATCTATCTTAGAATAAGCATCCAACAATCTGCTTAATGCTTTTTCGGAAGCTTGCAATGCTTCATTACTGAAATCGACAGTACTGCGGTAATGTGCTTGCAATATAAAGAAACGAACTGCCATCGGCGAATAAGCCTTTTCCAGCAATTCATGGTCACCCGCAAAAAGCTGTTCCAAGGTTATAAAATTCCCTAACGAACGAGCCATTTTCTGACCTTTTATCGTAATCATATTGTTATGCATCCAGTACTTCACTACCTGATGCTTTTCTGATGCCGTATTTTGAGCAATCTCACATTCATGATGCGGAAACATAAGGTCTAAACCACCACCATGTATATCGAACTCTTTGCCTAGATATTTTATACTCATAGTAGAGCATTCGAGATGCCAGCCCGGAAACCCTTCGCTCCACGGTGATGGCCAACGCATGATATGTTCGGGTGCAGCTTTTTTCCAAAGTGCAAAATCTACTTTGCTGCGCTTCTCATCCTGTCCGTCCAATTCGCGCGTGGTATTCAGCATCTCCTCTATATTGCGATGCGACAAAATACCATAATTATAATCTTTATTATATTTTTCCACATCAAAATAAACAGAACCATTGCTTTCATAAGCATAACCATTTTCCAATATTCGGTTAATAGTCGCTATCTGCTCTATAATATGTCCCGAAGCATGAGGTTCGATAGAAGGAGACAACGTATTCAAGGCATCCATCACTTTATGATACCTATTGCTATAGTATTGCACTACTTCCATTGGCTCTAGCTGCTCCAGACGAGCCTTCTTGGCTATTCTGTCTTCACCGCTACCGGCTTCATTTTCCAAATGACCTACATCGGTTATATTTCTCACATATCTCACTTTATAGCCGATATGCTTCAAATATCTGAATAATAAATCGAAAGTCACCCCATGACGAGCGTGCCCAAGATGTGAATCACTATATACAGTAGGCCCACAAACATACATCCCCACGTGAGGAGCATGAAGTGGTTCGAAAACTTCTTTTTGACGAGTTAATGTGTTGTAGATAGCTAGCTTCTGATCCATGTTTTAAAAGTCGTTATTATAAGAATACAAAAATAAGAAAATTATACGTCGAACTGGTTAGGAATATCATCCATTATCGAAAATATTTCTTCTACACTATCTGCTCTGAGCATAGCAACACGTATTTTTTTGAAATCGGGTATTCCTCGGAATATGGAACTTATGGCTAAATGACGACGACTATGCAATATACCACCTCGCTCGCCCGAATGAGCTACGTTTTCACGAATAAGTTGTTTCAAAACTTCTACATAGGCTGTAAAAGTTTTTTTAGGCAGATGTTCACCGGTCTTTAGAAAGTGCTTTACTTCTTCAAAAATCCATGGACTACCAATACTCCCACGCCCTATCATCACTGCATCAACTCCTGTTTCATCGAAACGCTGCTTACAGATTTCAGGTGTGGTTACATCACCATTACCTATTATAGGAATATGCATACGTGGATTATTCTTTACTGCCCCTATAAGCGTCCAGTCAGCCTGTCCTGTATACATCTGTGCACGTGTACGACCGTGAATAGTCAAGGCTTGAATACCGACATCTTGTAGTTCTTCTGCCAGATCAACAATTATTCTGGAATCGTTATCCCAACCCAAGCGGGTTTTTACAGTAACAGGCAAGTTTACAGCCTTAACTACTTCCCGAACTATATCGACCATCAAATCAGGAGTTTTCATCATTCCCGAACCTGCGCCTTTACCTGCTACCTTCTTCACAGGGCAGCCAAAGTTTATATCTAGTATATTGGGGTTATATTCTTCGCAAATCTTTGCTGCTTCGACCATAGCATCTACTTCCCGACCATATATCTGAATAGCCACAGGTCGTTCTTTGTCACTGATAGCAAGCTTTGCTTCTGTTTTGTTTACACGACGTATAAGAGCATCGCTCGATACAAATTCGGTATAGACCATGTCTACCCCAAATTGTTTACACATAAGTCGAAATCCCAAATCGGTGACATCTTCCATCGGTGCCAAAAATACGGGATTATCGCAAAATTCTATATTACCTATTTTCATTGAGAGTTTGTTTCTAAAAAAGAGATACAAAGATAGACAATCTTCGTCAATTTACAGATGTTTGGTAGCACGCAACATCTCTCTCTTTCCGGGTGGTCCGGGTAAACGCTCGGTCGTAAATCCGGCTTGTTGCATCATCCGTCTGACAATTCCTTTAGCACAGTAAGTCACTAAAATACCGTCATTGTTCAAGATTCCATAAAGTTTATCGAATAAATGCTGCGTCCACATATCGGCTTGCTTGTCGGGTGCAAATGCATCGAAATATATCAGATCAATTTTATTTATCTGGGTGAAATCAAATTGAGTGAAATCAGCCTCTATCTTCTTCAGATAGTAATTTGGTACTATTTGTGCTTCTAGTCCCCAATCTATGGAATGCATCTTTTCATAACTCATCCGATCGGATAAAGAATGAGATTGTGCATAATTTAATTGATTAATAATAGAAAGAGATAATGGATAAGCTTCTATCGCAGTATAATGAATTGTCTTCCCATACTTCTGACTATCTAACAGCGTAAGTAAAGCATTTAGCCCTGTGCCAAATCCTACTTCGAAAACATGAACATCATTCTTTTGACAATGATGTAAACCTGTATCTATAAAGACATGCTTAGACTCTTGTATCGCACCATTTACAGAATGATAGTGCTCGTCGAGTTCAGGTACAAAAAGAGTGTGAGAACCATCGGCTGTAAGCTCTATCTGGCGTTTCACACTCATTTTATTTATATTTGTTATATTATTTCGACTCAATTAAAGCCACAGCGTAAGCCGAAAATCCTTCTTCACGCCCAACAAATCCCATTTTTTCGGACGTGGTTGCTTTTATTGAAAGATCGTCGACCGATATTTGGAGTATATCAGCCATTACTTTTTGCATATCGGGAATATGGGGATTAATCTTAGGTCTTTCGGCACAAATTGTAGCATCAATATTACCTATTTTGTATCCTTTCTCGGTGATTACCTCTAATGTTCTTTTCAGTAATATCTTGCTATCGATATCTTTGTACTCCCCTGCATTATCAGGAAAGTGAAAGCCTATATCTCTCAAGTTGGCTGCACCTAACAATGCATCGCATATTGCATGAATAAGCACATCGGCATCAGAATGCCCTATCAGACCTTGTGGGTGATCAATCTTAATACCACCTAACCATAAATCACGATTATCTGCAAGGCGATGTACATCATAGCCAAATCCAACACGTATTTTCATTATTCAGATTAATTATTTAAATAAGCCTTGCATTGCATCGATATCAAATGCAAGAGAGAAACGAAGTGTTTGATCCAATGGACTTGCTTTTGCTGTTGATGCAAGATAAGCAGCATCTAGTTGGAATGCACTCATTTTGAATCCTACCCCAAAAGTCATGTATCTACGATTACCTTTCATTTCGTTTTCGTGGAAGTACCCTGTACGTACTCTAAACTTACTATCATAGTCATATTCAGCACCTATCGACCACATTATTTCTTTAAGTTCTTCGGAAAATCCACCGGGAGCGTCTCCAAACGATCTGAAAATACCGGAAATAGGACTTCTATCAAAATATTCTCGACGTGCCGCTTCAAATTCTTCCGTAGTCATATCTCCTTTAACCGGAGGTGTAGGCACCAGTAGTTTATTCAAATCAAGACTTAGAGACAAGGTACTAACCTCATTCATCGGGTACATCAACGATGTACCTATTCGCAGATTGGTAGGAATAAAATTGCTTGTTATTCCTTCATTACTCGAAATTTTACCTCCGATATTCGAAACATTAAAACCGAAACTAAGCAAGCTTTCCGATTGCCCTATATTTATATAAGACTCGTTGTATCCGGCTATATCCGCAGCAAATGTACTACCGGGAGCTCCTTCTTCATCAGCACCCGAATAGTCGGCACGTATATAACGTACAGTCACCGATCCTGAGAATGTTTCTGATAATTTACGGGAGTAACCTAAATCGAAAGCCATTTCGTATGGAGCTATAGTATTACCTAAAATACCATGTGCATCTGTAATATTTACATCGCCAATAGTAAAATAGCGAACCGAAGCACTCAATGCCTGATTATCTTCATTTCCTAATTTGTAATAACCGACTGCATACAGCAAGGCAATATCGTTTACTATTTTTCTCAACCATGGAGTATATGATAATCCGAAACCTGCTTTACTTTGAGCGAACGCATACTTTGCAGGATTCCAATGTTGCGAATAAACATCAGGAGCCGTTGCAACCCCTGCGTCCCCCATACCACCGGCTCTAGCATCGGGAGCAATTGACAGTGAAGGTACTGCCGTAATGATAGGGTTTATATCTTGTGCACATACGCTGAATGAAGCCAATGCAAACATATTTGCAAATAAGACTTTCTTGAAAATACTTTTCATCTATGTTATTTTTTTAAATCAATTGAGTTTTGTAAATATAATATCTTAAATCTTCGAACAATAAACACATTACATTAGTAACTCATTTTTAGAGTATTTATTATTCCCTAACAAATATTTAACATTAGTATAATATACTAACAAATTTGCAAGTCAAATAGTTCGCAATCTTCCAAACAACCTAGCAATCGATCTCCTATATTAACTTTCCCTACACCGGCAGGTGTACCTGTGAATATAAGATCTCCTGTCTTTAGTGTAAAAAAGCGGCTGGCATAAGCGATTATTTTGTCTACGGAGTGTATCATTTCCGATGTATTAGCCGACTGTACAACCAGATCATTTTTTATAAGCTGAAAATTGAGATTGTCTATTTCTTTTTCAAATTTATCTTTAGCAACAAATACTCCTACCACAGCAGAGTTATCAAATCCTTTCGATATCTCCCACGGCAAACTTCTCTTTTTCAACTCAGCCTGTATATCACGTGCCGTGAAATCAATACCAAGTGTAATTTCATTGTAATATCGATGTGCAAAACGCTCTGAAATATTCTTCCCCAATTTATTTATTTTCACTACTAATTCGGTTTCATAATGAACATCGGAAGAGAAATCCGGAATAAAAAATTGACTCTTATCGTTTGATAATAAAGCTGTATCGGGTTTCATGAAAAGCACGGGATCATCGTCTTTGCTCGATAATGCCCTATTCATTTCTTTATTATGTGATTGATAATTTAATCCGACACAGATAATCTTCATGCTTAACTTCTATTTATAGTAGTCTATTAACAAAAATAATCACAAAGATACAAATTTTATTTCTTTTTCTTTATACCACCGAACAATTGTCTAAACCTCATACCTATTACACCAAAAACACCCTCTCTGAATATTCCTGAATTCATTTTCGAAACACCGAAAACCCTGTTAACAAATACGATAGAAACTTCTTTCACATTGAAGCCTAAGCAATAGGCCGTATATTTCATTTCGACCTGAAAGGCATAACCTTTAAAGCGAATATTATCTAAATCGATTGTTTCGAGTACATTCCTCTTGTAGCATACAAATCCGGCTGTAGCATCACAAATTTTCATTCCTGTAATGACCCAAACATACTTTGAAGCAAAATATGACATCAAAACACGTCCCATAGGCCAGTTTACAACATTAACGCCTGTACTATATCTCGAACCGATTGCCATATCAGCTCCATCTATTGCACATGCATCATAAAGCCGGGGTAAATCATCAGGGTTATGCGAAAAATCGGCATCCATTTCGAATACATAATCATAATTATGATCTAATGCCCATTTGAATCCGGTAATATAGGCTGTACCCAAGCCCAATTTTCCGGAACGTTCTATAAGAAAGAGTTTATCAGAATAATCAGACTGAAGTTGTTTTACTATTGCAGCCGTACCATCGGGTGAGCCATCATCGATAATTAAGATATCAAACACACGGGGCAACTTAAAAACTGCATTAATAATAGCTTCTATATTTTCCTTCTCGTTGTATGTAGGTATAATAACTAGCGAATCTGACATCTTTATATTTTTGCTCAAATGTAGCATATTATACGCTGAAAAATAAAAAATAATGCCTAAAAAATGAAAAGTAAAAGAGGAACTGACTTATTTTCGCATTTAATAACGATCAAACTTCACAAATTTCATAGAATCCTATTATCAGACACTTTAGAATATCTTTCATTGCAAAATACAGTTCAAATTTCTTCTTAAAATGAAGACAATTATGGCCTAATATATAGCTTCTCCAATTATTACTAAAAAAAACGTAGCTCGATTTATGGAATTAAACATCCAGATGTATCTAGTAAGTAAAAGATACAAATTGTTTAACAAATAAAACTTACAGTCATGAAAAATTCTATCAATCTTAACTCATCTGAATGGTGTGATATCGTTTTCGAAGGAAAGAATAAATCATATGGAGCCTACGCAATGCGTCAAACCTCAACTAAAAGACATATAATAGCATTTGGTATCACCTTACTTATTGTGGCTTTTGTGGCATTTTTACCGTCACTGATAAGCAGTGTTAAGGCTGCAACAGCTACTCCCGGCGAAGGAGTAAAAGACACATATACATTAATAGAAGTTGATACAAAAGCGCCTGTCGACCCGGTTATTCCGGATATGGCAATACCGGAACCTCCTAAAGAATTAGCGACAATGAAAGTAACTCCTCCTGTTATTGTAGAAGATAACTTGGTAACTGATGAAAATTCATTGAAGTCTATGGAAGAAATCACTAAATCAAAAGGGGTTATCGCTGCATTTGATAACGAAGGCGATCTTGTAGATAGAAATGCTGTTGCCAAACTGGAAGAAGCTTCGCGCAGAGCTATTACGGAAAAGCCGGAGGTTAATACCGGTGGGCCTATTGATTTCGCTGAGATTATGCCACAATTTCCCGGAGGAGCAAACGAGATGTACAAATATATTAATCAAACGCTTAAATATCCGGTTATAGCACAAGAAACCAACACCCAAGGGAAAGTTATCATTCGCTTTGTAGTTGGCAAGAATGGCGAAATCAGCGATGTTACAGTATTGAGAGGATTTGACCCTTCGTGCGATAAAGAAGCTGTTCGTGTAGTGAAGAGTATGCCTCGATGGATCGCCGGCAAACAAAACGGGAACCCGGTACAAGTTTATTTCACTTTACCTATTACCTTCCAATTGAGAAACTGACCTGAACTACTCTAATAGCGTGAGAGCCAAATTCATTTTTGAATTTGGCTCTCTTTTATTATTTCTTCATTGTCAACTGTACTCTTTTCCGTTCCAGATCTACAGATAAGACACGTACTTCGACATGCTGATGCAATGATACTATTTCTGCCGGATCGGATACAAACTTATCTGCCAATTCTGATATATGAACTAATCCATTTTCTTTTATACCAACATCTACGAAACATCCGAAATTAGTGACATTGGTAACTATTCCCGGAAGCGTCATGCCTTCTCTTAGATCAGCAATAGTTCTTATATTAGGGTCGAACTCGAAAACCTTTATTGCCTGACGTGGATCTCTACCCGGTTTATCAAGTTCCTCAATTATATCATTGAGAGTAGGTAAGCCAATTATATCAGATATATATTTTTCTAATTGCAGTGACTTCTTTAATTCCTTTTTATCAATTAATTCTTTCACACTACATTTCAAATCTTTTGCCATTGTTTCCACCACATGATAACTTTCGGGATGCACAGCCGAATTATCTAATGGATTTACACTATCGGAGATACGCAAAAAACCGGCACATTGCTCGAATGCTTTCTCTCCCATGCGAGGAACTTTCAATAGTTCTTTACGGGAAGCGAAGGCTCCGTTTTCAGCTCGGTAATCAACAATATTCTGAGCCAAAGTTGGTCCTAATCCCGAAACATAAGTAAGCAAATGTTTACTTGCAGTATTAACATTCACACCAACAAGATTTACACAACTCTCAACTGTCAAATCTAACGATTTCTTCAATTTTGTTTGATCCACATCATGCTGATATTGGCCTACCCCTATCGATTTGGGATCAATCTTCACCAGTTCCGCCAAAGGATCCATCAAACGACGACCGATAGAAACAGCACCTCTGACAGTAACATCATAATTAGGAAATTCATCCCGTGCTATTTTCGAAGCTGAATATATCGATGCCCCATTTTCGCTCACAACAAATACCTGCACTGCTTTCTCATAACGTAGATTCGTAATAAATCGTTCTGTTTCGCGGCTAGCTGTCCCATTACCAATGGCTATTGCATCAATATTGTATGTCGTCACCATCTTGACAATTTTATTTCCTGCTTTGAAAGATTCGTTTTGAGGTGGATGCGGATAAATAGTTTCGTTATGCAATAAATTGCCCTCTGCATCGAGACATACCAGTTTACAACCTGTACGATAACCGGGATCTATACCCAATACCCGCTTCTGCCCTAATGGTGCTGCAAGTAATAATTGACGCAGATTTTCTATAAAAACACGGATAGCTTCTTCATCAGCCTTGTCTTTAGACAGAGCGCCAAATTCTGTCTCAATAGATGGTTTCAGCAAACGTTTATAAGCATCTTTCACTGCTACTGCGACATAATCGGCTGCTTCATTATCTCCCTTTATAAAACGTTTTTCCAAACGCTCGACAGCAACATCTTCTTCAGGACCTATATTTACACGTAAGAAACCTTCCGACTCACCTCTACGTATAGCCAAAAGCCTATGAGAAGAGCATTTGCTCAAACGTTCTGAAAAATCGAAATAATCGCGGTATTTATCACCTTCGTTCTCTTTCCCTTTTACGAGTTTAGCGGTAATTACCGCTTCTCGCTGAAATAGATTACGAATTGCATTACGCGCATATTCATCTTCATTTATCCACTCGGCTATAATATCACAACCTCCGGTAATAGCTTCTTCAGGGTTTTGCACATCCCCTTTCACATAGCTTAATGCTTTAGACTCAACATCTATATTTTGCTGTGCCATTATTTGCTTCGCTAATCCTTCAAGTCCTTTTTTACGTGCAATTTCCGCCCGAGTTTGACGTTTCGGCTTATATGGTAAATATATATCCTCCAATTCGGAAGTATTCCAGCAATCCTGTATCCGAGATTGTAATTCGGGAGTTAGCTTTTCTTGTTCCTCAATTGTCTTTAAAATTGTTTCCTTACGCTTCTGTAATTCATTCAATTTATCGTACTGCTCTTTGATTGCTCCAATCTGAACCTCGTCTAATCCTCCGGTTACTTCTTTTCTGTAACGGCTGATAAAAGGAATCGTAGCACCAGATACTAACAACTCTATTGTTTTATTAATCTGAGTTTCTTTTATATCCAGAGCTGATGCTATTAATTTGGTAATGATCATAGGTATGAAATTCTATTTTGATACAAAGATACATTAAAATAGAAAACAAAAATGGCTGAATTAGTCATTCAGCCACTCTATTTATATTATTATGCGTATACATTAGAAAACTCTATAAGTTAATTGAAAGTTTATCATAGGCCACACCTTTACTTTACTTGTGTACTTATCTATATTAATAGCCGAACTTTCGTAGTCTTTATATGAGACTGCTGCTTTTCCATCTTGCTTAATTTTATAACTACCTTGATACAAAACTCCAAGATCAAAATTAAATCCAAGTTTGTTTTTTGCTATAACATGACCATAACCTATACCTAAATAAGGTTTAACTAGTCCTCCCATTTGAATAGTGGCATCCAGATTACCATTTTCGATATTTAAAGCATATCCTTCAACATTCAGTGTAGGCCATTCTTGCCCCGGTCTCAACACCGATTTTTCTCCTGTTTCAGGATTAATCAATTCTCCTGATGCCTTTATATTATTTACTCCGAAATACAAACCTCCTGTTACATGAAAAGGAACTGTTTCGTGGGGATAATAATCGACCAACATATGAAAATTAAAAAAACTAGGTTTGAATCCCACTTTGTAATCAGGATAATAACCACCTACTATACGATTAGCTAAAACCTGATCTTTCACCTCTATTTGTTTATTCACCTGCACGATCGGAGGCATAAAGCTAAAACCTGCACGTGCCTTAAATTTTTCATTAATAGGGGTTGCTGCTTCTATATTAAAACCAAGAGATGATATACCAAAAGACATTCCAAGTTTATGAAATGGTTCGTCAAGAACACTTCTTCTACTTTTCTTAGATGACAAAGACACCTTTCCAGACCTAACATACTCTTTAACAATCTGTTGAGAGTTATTATCCTGTGCTGAAAGAGAGAAAGAGAACATGAGAGTAATAATGAACGTAATATAAAGTTTCATGCTGTTATTTTTTGTTACAAAGAACATTAAATCAAAATACGGGTGCAAGTTACTAAAGATTATTCTAAAAATAAAGTAAGAAACTTTTTTTAATATTTCTGACCTCGGGATAAACTCTAGTAAATTAACCGTTTTAATATTATCTCCAAAGCTTTTCTATTACTGAATATATAAATAATAATGTACTTTTGTTGCAAATAAAAATTTAATCCGATGAACTATATTGAAGTAAAGTTTAAATGTACACCCAATGACGAAGTCGTAAACAGCGTTTTATCTGTTTACCTAGCTGAAATAGGATTTGAGAGTTTCGTTGAAAGCCAAGAAGGTACAATCGCTTATATACAAGAAAGCTTATTCGATGCCGATCAAATACAAGTTATTTTAAACGACTTGCCTATTGATGCCGAAATAATCTATTCATATAAAAGTATCGAAGGTCAAGACTGGAATGAAGAATGGGAGAAGAACTACTTCAAACCACTTATTATTGATAATAAATGTATTATACAAAGCACATTTCATAATGTAGCAGCAACGTATGAGTACAATATATTAATAGATCCCAAAATGGCATTCGGAACCGGGCATCATCAAACTACAGAATTGATGATCAGGGAAATATTAAAGAATGATTTTACAGAGAAATCGATTCTTGACATGGGATGTGGAACAGCGATACTTGCGATACTTGCTTCGATGCGAGGTGCAAATACAATTACAGCCATCGATATAGATAAATGGGCGTATGACAACGCTATGGAAAATCTCAAACTGAACAATATCGAAAATGTAAAAGTAGAAATCGGTGGAGCCGAACTATTAGGAAAAGATAGTTATGACATTATTTTAGCAAATATCAATCGTAATATACTGCTTAATGATATAAATATATATGCCTCTGTACTAAATGTAGGGGGTTGTCTATATATGAGCGGATTTTACACCGAAGATATTCCGGCTATAAAAGCCGAATGCGAAAAACATGGACTATCGTTCAACTATAATGTAGAAAAAGAAAATTGGACAGCCGTTAAATTCACAAAGTAATATCTATAAATGCATAAAGGGAAACTTTCTTTAAAAAGCTTCCCTTTATGTGTAAGTAAAGTGGTTAATTTAGGTATTAGGTCTAAGGTAAAATAAAGATTGTTTAGTTATTCGACACAAAGATCAGCCATTTAGCTACATATACCAAATATAATAACATATTATAAAACATATTTTTAGAAATATTTCATCATTTAAAGGAATATGCTTCTAAAATGATAGTATGATAAAATGGAGTATTTTTCAATTTTATTTTTCAATATAAAAAAACACAAACGACTAATTGATAAGACTTTCACTTTACATATTAAATTATTTTCATATCCAAACATCCACAAACAGGCTTCCGAAGCCATTAAATTAGACATTGTCAATAGTTAAATAAAATTTAAAATGAAGAAATAGTCAACGGTTAATTTAATCTTAAATTATAAAAAACGATCATCTTCACACAAAAATTACACAATAAAGAAGGACGAACAAATTGATCATTTTGTCACTATTCACTTATTCAGATAATTCGGCTATTTTTTTTCGTAACTTTTACAGAAATACGAAATTATCAAATAAAGTCTTTTTATCTTTGCGCAGTTTTAATTTATAATTTTTACATATCCAATAATGGCTTTAGATTCACAATTGACTCATAGCAAAATGCGCATTCGCATCGCCGTCCTGTCTTTTTTCCTTGCTCAAGGACTATGTTTTGCCAGCTGGGCAAGTCGGCTACCCGACATTAAAAATCACTTTAGTGCTGATAATTTCATCTACTTCGGACTACTAATGTTTCTCATTCCTGTTGGTAAGTTTATAGCAATACCGCTTGTCGGATTTCTATTGCCACGTATAGGCAGTAAAAAAACAGTCCTGATAAGTATTTTAGGATTCACACTATCCCTATTTATAGTAGGCGTTATAACCAACATATATATATTAGGAGTGGTACTGCTACTTTTTGGTACATTTTGGAATATGACCGATATATCTCTCAACACCCAAGCAATTGAGGTAGAGCGAATTTATGGGAAAAATATTATAGCCACCTTTCATGCGGGATGGAGTTTAGCAGCTTGCGTTGGCGCAGTTATCGGATATGCAATGATCAATCTCAAAATAGATACCTTAGCTCACTTCTCGGCCATTGCAGTTATTGCGAGTGTTATGATATTGGTTAATTACAAGTGTTTGCAAGAACATAAAGGAGAAAATAAGGCGAAAGAAGTCGAACCACAAGGACTTAAAACACTAAAAAAAGCGAAACTGCCCGAAGCTATACTTATATCGCTGGGGTTCGTTTGGCTTCTGGCTTTGATTGTAGAGAACACAATGTTCGAATGGAGTGATGTATATTTCCAATCAGTTATAAAGGCTCCTGAGTCACTACAAATAGGTTTCCTTGTATTTATGATCATGATGTTCTCGGGACGATTGTTAACCAATGCTGCGTATCGTATCTGGAAAAAGAAAACTGTCTTGCAGATTGCAGGAGGTTTAATTTTTGTTGGGTTCGTTATATCATCTCTTTTTATCAACCTATCAGATACAGTACTAATAAAGGTGATCATCAATTCGTCCGGATTTATGCTTATTGGTTTAGGAATTTCGTGTATCGTTCCGACTATCTACAGTATTGTTGGTGAAAAAGCTAAGACTCCTGTAGGCCTGGCTTTAACTATTATGTCTAGTATCAGTTTTGTAGGGCCGCTAGTCGCACCGCTTCTAGTGGGCTATATATCACAACATATAGGAATGGAAGTTGCCTACCTTGTGATTGGTCTCTTTGGAGCTTGCATCGTTGGTATAGCAACATTCAATAAGGCTTTGAAATAACAAATCATAAAGAAAATATATGATATGGCTCGGTAGATTAATCTACCGAGCCATATTTTTTATATAAAATCCATTCAACCCATTCATCGCCCTTTTGATAGCTAGCATGAGTTAGATATAAGGAAAGAAGCAATAATTGGTAGAATTGTCAGAAACGCCATCCCGATACAAAGTGAGGGATCTTTGCTTTAAAACGAGGGAATATTTATATATCTCACTTTGTATAGGGATGACAGCGACAGAAAACGAATATCAGATACGAATATTATAGCTCTCTTTGGGTACTGCTGTATTGTATTTCGTGCCTCAGCAAATAGTCCTTATGTCGAACCCATATTAACCAATATAGGTTCCTTGATTTACTAAAATGGCTAAGAGCCTTCTTTTTACAAGACTTATCTCATAAAAAAACAAAAGCCTGCAAGTTTTCACTAGCAGGCTTTCTATTTTAATTATAGTATTCTCAGATTATACCGGAATATCTTTATTTACATTTTTACATCCGATCAATGCATAATAAACCATATATGCAAGACCTGCAAACACTACCCAATAACTAGTCATATAAGTAGTTGAATCGGCAACAGCTCCTTGAAGAAGAGGTAGTATACCTCCACCGCAAACCATCACCATAAAGAATCCGGAAGCAGCAGCCGTATATTTACCTAAACCTTCTACAGCCAGATTAAAAATACCACCCCACATTACAGACGTACATAGTCCACACAAAACAAGGAACATAATACCAATAGGCACTTCAGCCAATCCAAAAGAAATATCAGACTGGAATACTGGCATACTTACTTTAGTTTCTACCGGCATAAACATTGCTAAGGTAACAAATATCAAACCTAGCACTGCAGCACAGATAAGCATCGCTTTACTTGAAATCTTCGCACCAACAGACGCTCCTACTAAACGACCGATAAGCATTAAGAACCAATATGTACCTACCACAGTTCCTGCGATAGTAGTATCGATACCTAAACCTCCCGACTCAGGAGTAGAAGTCATAAACAGATTAGCGATATTAGGAATACCAACCTCAACACCTACATATACAAATATAGCAACAGCACCTAAGATAAAGTGACGGAACGAAAGAGCACTATGATTATCTTTTACTGCAGCTTTCTCTTTTATCATATGAGGTTCTGGAATCTCCATAAAGAACAGAACGATAAATGCCAATGCAAATATACCCATAGCTATAAATAATGCAGGATTAGCATCTTTTATCGATGCTTGTGCAGCATTACCAATTAAGTAACCAACTAGTACCGGAACGATTGTTGCACTTAATGAATTAAGTGAACCTCCAACTTGTATTAATTGATTTCCTTTGTTTCCCCCACCACCAAGTGTATTCAACATCGGATTCACTACTGCATTAAGCATACACATAGAAAATCCACAAACAAATGCACCTGTAAGATAAACTACAAAACTTTCTGCCTGACCTGAGATATATTGAATACCAACACCGGCAAAACCTACTGCAACAGCTAATAAAGCTGTTTTCTTATAACCAATTCGTTGTAGTAACAAACCAGCGGGAATTCCCATAAAGGCGTAAGCAATAAAGTTCGCAAAGTTTCCTAATTGCGACATAAAGTTTGATGCGCCAAACTGATTTTTCACGATTATCCCCATCGGATTTTGCAATCCCGTTACAAAGGAGATCATAGCGAAAAGAGCTATCATCATTGCAATAGGCAATAAATAATTCTTTTTCTGTTCTTGAGTCGAAGTCATAATATTTTAATATTAGTTAATTAGTTTAGTTCAACAATATTTTATAATTTACACATTTTAAATTCACTAGTTCAGCACAAAACCAAGAAGTAATTGAATTATAAGAAAATCCAATTACCCCTTGATTTCCTGCCGGATACTAAAACTAATGTATCCTTTGATTCATGGTCGTAATGGTTAAGCGAAGATTGTTCTTCTAAAAACAATGTAAAATTAAAAATCTCTTTCGACCTCCGACTAATAAAAAACGTGTTCTATAACATATAAAATAATACGCATTGCTTATTTCTTTTTATATGCATAATTTCTATCTTTTTAAAGTCAATAACAATGCATTAAAAAGCATTTAGCATATAAAGCGACCTAAATAATAGATTCTTAACATGTTTTAAATTAACAAAACAAAGTATAAGTCGCAATTACAGCCATAATTTATTCCCAAATATCATTGTCCAAATAGTTAAAAACAGGTAAGTTTGCTAATAATATTTTCAACAATTATTTTTGCAGATTAAAGCATTATCGCTTTTCCTGTAACAATTTTGCCAAAAACTATCAATTAAACACCAAATTTTAAATGGAATCTATTCGTCATCTTTACAATATGGGATACGGTCCTTCCAGCAGCCACACAATGGGGCCGCAAAAAGCAGCTTTGACATTTAAAGAAAAAAATACAGAAGCACAATCCTTTCGGGTTACTTTATATGGAAGCTTGGGGGCTACCGGAAAAGGCCATATGACCGATGTTGCTATTATAAATACATTAGCTCCTCAAGAGGTAGAGATAGTATGGAGACCCGAAATAGTACTTCCTTTTCACCCTAATGGAATGAAATTTGAAGCAATCGTTGACGGAAAATCAATAGATGAATGGATAATTTATAGTATCGGAGGCGGTAGTCTCGCCGACGAAAACACAAAGGCCAACAGGACTTCGCTATACGATAAGACAACTATGGATGACATACTCGAATGGTGTCAAAAAACGGGGAAAACATTTTGGGAATACGTAGAAGATACAGAAGGTAAGGATGAAATAACAGAATACCTCACAGAAGTATGGAGTACAATGAAAACTGCTATCGAAAAAGGCTTGGAAGCAGAAGGGCTGTTGCCCGGTGGTTTAGGGCTACAACGCAAAGCCTCTACCTATTTTACAAAAGCGAGGGGATATGAAGGCTCGATGAAAAGCAGAGCCCTTATATATGCATATGCCCTAGCCACATCGGAAGAAAATGCAGCAGGAGGGAAAATAGTAACTGCACCCACTTGTGGCTCGTGTGGCGTACTTCCATCTGTATTATATCATCTTAAAGTAGGTCGTAATATCAGCGATGCAAAAATAATAAGAGCTTTAGCCACAGCGGGGCTAATTGGTAATATAGTAAAATTCAATGCCTCTATATCGGGAGCAGAAGTTGGTTGTCAAGGAGAAATTGGTGTTGCCTGTGCCATGGCAGCAGCAGCCTCAGCACAACTGTTCGGTGGTTCTACCCAGCAAATTGAATATGCAGCAGAAATGGGATTAGAGCATCACCTTGGTCTTACCTGCGACCCTGTATGCGGTTTAGTTCAGGTTCCATGTATAGAAAGGAATGCTTTCGCAGCTGTACGTGCACTCGACTCATGCTCGTTCTCCATGTTATCGGACGGTAAACATTTAGTCAGTTTCGACAAAGTAGTGCTTACAATGCAGCAGACAGGACACGATTTACCCAGCCTTTATAAGGAAACATCGACAGGTGGTCTGGCTATATACATGAATCAATCTGATAATTAAGTAATCGATCGAAAAATAAAACATCGGGTATTTTACTGTACTAATTACTTAATTATAACAGCATATTTTATAACTTTGCACCTACAAGTAGGTAAAGCAAAACATTTAACATTGCGTTCTATACTTAATCAAATAATAAACAGGTCGGTGACCTCAATTTCTCATATATAATGAATGATATAAAATTAGTCGAAAAAGCAGCTGACAATATCCGCATTCTAGCGGCTGCAATGGTCGAAAAAGCTAAATCGGGACATCCCGGTGGAGCTATGGGCGGAGCAGATTTCATCAATGTACTGTTTTCTGAGTTTTTAGTATATGATCCATCAAATCCGAAATGGGAAGGTCGTGACCGATTTTTCCTCGATCCCGGACACATGTCTCCAATGTTATATGCAACATTAGCATTGACAGGTAAATATTCATTAGAAGATCTTAAACAATTCCGTCAATGGGGTAGCTGCACTCACGGGCATCCCGAACTCGACGTGATGCGTGGAATAGAAAATACATCAGGTCCACTCGGACAAGGACATACATTTGCTGTCGGTGCTGCCATCGCCGCTAAATTTCTGAAAGCCCGTTTCGGAGAAGTTATGGATCAAACAATCTATACCTTTATATCTGACGGTGGTATACAGGAAGAAATTTCGCAAGGAGCAGGTCGTACCGCAGGACATCTGGGACTTGATAACCTTATTATGTTCTACGACTCAAACGGTATCCAACTATCAACCCCGACCAAAGAGGTATCGGAAGAAGACGTAGCCGCTAAATATACAGCTTGGGGATGGAGAGTTATTACAATTAAAGGTAATGACACTACTGAAATCAGAGCTGCACTCACTGAAGCTAAACTAGAGAAATCTAAACCAACCCTTATTATAGGAAATACAATAATGGGTAAAGGTGCTGTGAAAGATGACAAATCTTGTTTCGAAGGAAAAACATCTACTCACGGACAACCATTAAGCGCAGCAGGGGCTTCGTTCGACAAGACAGTTGAAAACTTAGGTGGAGATGCTCAAAATCCGTTTGCAATATTTCCTGAATCTAAAGATTTATATGCAAAACGTGCCAATGAATTAAAAGAAATAGTTGCTGAGAGAAAAACCCAAAAAGAAGTATGGGCCAAAGCTAATCCAGAACTTGCAGAAAAAATGCAAAAATGGTTCGATGGCTATATACCTACAATAGATTGGGAAAATATCGAACAAAAACCAAATCAAGCAACACGTGCAGCTTCAGCTACGGTACTCTCTGTACTAGCTCAGAAAGTGGAAAATATGATAGTTTCCTCTGCCGATTTATCTAACTCAGATAAAACAGACGGATTCCTTAAATATACGAAAGCGATACAAAAAGACGATTTCACCGGAGCATTCTTGCAAGCGGGCGTATCTGAATTGACTATGGCTTGTCTATGCATAGGTATTACATTGCATGGTGGAATGGTAGCTGCTTGCGGAACATTCTTCGTATTCTCCGACTACATGAAACCGGCTATTCGCTTGGCTGCATTAATGGAAGTACCTGTAAAATTTGTATGGACACATGATGCTTTCCGCGTAGGAGAAGACGGACCGACTCACGAACCGGTAGAACAAGAAGCTCAAATCCGTCTGATGGAGAAACTTCAAAACCATAGTGGTAATAACTCTATGCTCGTTCTTCGCCCTGCAGACGTATCGGAAGCTACTGTGGCTTGGAAAATGGCAATGGAAAACAAGTCTACTCCAACAGGCCTTATTTTCTCAAGACAAAATATAAATGACCTTCCTGCTAAGGACAACCGTTATGCAGAAGCTCTTCAATCGGACAAAGGTGCTTATATAGTACAAGATGATGCCAATTACGATGTTATTCTTTTAGCATCAGGTTCGGAAGTATCTACATTAGTGAACGGAGCTAAACTATTGCACGCTGACGGAATCAAGACACGCATCGTATCTGTACCGTCAGAAGGATTATTCCGCAAGCAAAGTAAAGAATATCAAGACTCTGTGATACCGACAGGAAAGAAAGTATTCGGATTGACAGCCGGACTTCCTGTTACTCTGGAAGGATTAGTTGGATGCAATGGTAGTGTGTGGGGTCTAAACTCATTCGGATATTCTGCTCCTTACACCGTACTAGACGAAAAACTTGGGTTCACAGCTCAAAACGTATACGAACAGGTTACTAAACTCTTGAAATAATTATAGATATGGAAGCATTATTTCCACAAGGCGAAAAGTCGATTGGACTATGTAGCGATCATGCAGGGTTTGATATGAAAAAATATATTATAACTCTTTTTGACGAAAGAGGAATCAGATATACAGACTTTGGTACATATACCAACGAAAGTTGCGATTATCCTGATTTTGCACATAAGTTAGGAGCAGCAATAGACAACGGAGAGTGTGATTTTGGCATTTCTATATGCGGAACAGGTAACGGTATAAATATGGCTTTGAATAAACATCAAGCTGTTCGTGCCGCTTTATGCTGGAATCCATATGTAGCAAAAATGGCCAGAGCGCATAATAATGCTAACGTATTGACGCTTCCGGGACGAATGATTTCTGAACAAGAAGCTTACGAGATGATTGTTACTTTCTTCACAATTCCATTCGAAGGAGGCAGACATCAGGCCCGGATAGACAAAATACCTTTAAGATGAGAGGTTATACTTATTAGATAGAAAGAGCTGGTTTAATTTAAACCAGCTCTTTTTTATTTCGACATATTCAGATAATTATTTAACAGCCTCCCATTCACTTTTCAACATAGAATAATACAACCGGCTCACGTAAGCACCATCTATGTAAAAATAATCTCTCAATGTACCTTCGTGTTGAAATCCGTTTTTCATAATTACACCTTGTGATGCAATATTCTTTTCTTTGTGGCAAACCTGTATCTTGTGAAAATTAATCTTGCTAAATCCGTAATTAATGACATTCCGAACAGCTTCCGAAGCATATCCTTTACGATGGAACTTACTCCCTATACAATATTCTATTTCTCCGAAGTGGTTCTTACTATCTACTAAGAAAAAAGCTATTTGCCCGATACAGATTCCAGTTGATTTCTCTATAATAGCCCATCTGTATTTGTCATCAAAAATATAAGAACCTATGTATTTATCTAATAGAATTTTCACTTCATCCTTAGTGGTATAAATAGGTTCCGAATAAAGGAACTGAATCTTCGGATCACTAACCCAATAGTCTAACATATTTTCATTGTCATCATATGAAAACTTCCGAAGTATCAGATTTTCTGATTCTATAGTTTGTGTTCCGCAATGTGTAAGCATAAGTATATTTTTCGATTAAAGTTATTTTATATAATACGAATGTAAATATTTCCAGATTGTCTTCTGTAAATATTATCAAATTTCTAATTTTAAAATTACAATGTACATCTTAAGAAGATAATTTTGACAACATAACTTTGTGTTGACCTTATTTATCACTCAAAGAATTTATTTATAACCTTGAAAATGCTATATTTGCAGGAATAAATCAATACAGATATAATGAAAGGAATTATTCTTGCTGGCGGAAGTGCAACACGACTTTATCCCCTATCTAAAGCAATATCAAAACAGATCATGCCTGTTTATGATAAACCAATGATTTACTATCCATTATCAACTCTTATGTTGGCTGGTATCAGAGAGGTATTAATAATATCAACACCCCGCGATTTACCCATGTTCAGGGAACTTCTAGGTTCTGGGGAAGAACTGGGTATGCGATTTGAATATATAGTTCAAGAAACCCCGAATGGTCTGGCGCAGGCTTTTGTGCTGGGAGAGGAATTTTTAGACGGAGAATCCGGTTGCCTGATATTAGGTGATAATATGTTTTACGGACAAGGATTCTCGAAAATGCTTAAAGAGGCTGCGTCTCTAAACGAGGGGGCATGTGTATTCGGCTATTATGTAAAAGATCCCCGTGCTTACGGTGTAGTAGAATTCGATGATGAGGGTAAAGTAATTTCTCTGGAAGAAAAACCGGAAAAACCAAAATCGAACTATGCTGTTCCCGGTTTATATTTTTATGATAAAACTGTTACAGCAAAGGCAAAAGCACTTCAACCATCGCCCAGAGGCGAGTATGAAATAACAGACTTAAATAAATGTTATCTTGCCGAAAACACATTACAGGTGAAGTTGTTTGGACGTGGGTTTGCATGGTTAGATACAGGAAATTGCGATAGCCTTCTCGAAGCAGGCAACTATGTAGAAACAATTCAAAACAGACAAGGTTTCTATATTGCGTGTATTGAAGAAATTGCATGGCGTAACAAATGGATTGATGATATTCAACTGAAATCATTAGGAGCAAAGTCGGATAAAACAGCATACGGACAGTATATACTTAGTCTTGTTGATTAAATAAAGGATATGAAATTTACAGAACAAAAAATAAAAGGAGTTTGGGTTATCGAGCCTAAAGTATTTGCAGATGAAAGAGGCTACTTTATGGAATCTTTCAGAAAAGAAGCATTCGAACAACATATAGGTAAAGCTGAATTCATACAAGATAATGAATCTAAATCGACAAGAGGTGTTTTGCGAGGAATGCACTACCAAACAGGAGAATTCTCTCAGGCTAAGCTAGTACGTGCCCTACAAGGATCGGTACTAGACGTTGTTATCGATATCCGCAAATCCTCTCCTACTTTTGGTGAATATGTTGCTGTTGAACTGACAGAAGATAACAAAAAACAGCTATTTGTTCCCAGAGGATTCGCTCATGGTTTTCTAGTATTAAGTGATGAAGCTGTATTTGCATATAAAGTGGACAATACATATTCTCCAAAGCACGAAGCTTCTATATTATGGAATGATCCGACAATCAATATTGATTGGAATATTAACGAAAGCGAAATCATCTTATCGGCAAAGGATCAAATAGGGAAACAACTAAATGAAGCTATACTGTTCGATTAATAAATGACAAAAAGCCCAAGTCATAAAAAGAGAAAGAAGAGAGTTACTAAACGTTCTTCTTCAAAAGACTCGATAAAAAGATATATCTTTTTATTTCTGCTGGTAGCGGGTACTGCATTTACAATATTCTTTACAGTAAAAAAACTTACAGTTGAGCCAAATGATTTCGAATCGAATAAGTATTTTATAAAAGGATTAGATGTTTCACACCATAACCCTATTCTCAATTGGGAAATAGTAATGGAACAAGGTATCAGCTTCGCTTACCTGAAAGCAACAGAAGGGACTTCACACGAGGATCGTAACTATCCTTATAATTATGATTTGGCAAAGAAAACAAATATAAAAGTCGGCTCTTATCATTTCTATTCATTTGGCTTATCGGGCAAAGAACAGGCAGCTCACTTTATTAAAATAGCAAAATGTAAATCGGGAGACATGCTTCCCGCTATTGATGTAGAACATTCACCGGCAAACCCATATAGTAAAGATCCAACATATATAGCTTTAGTTATAGAAGAACTTAAGGTTTTAGAAAATGAGCTATACGAGTTTTATGGCGTTCACCCTATTATCTACACAAATAAGGACTGTTATAAACTCTATATAAAGAATAAATTTCCAAACAATTTTATATGGATGTCCGATCTGCACAAAGAACCATCGAAAGATATAAATTGGAGGATATGGCAATTCTCCCATAAAGGAGAGCTACCCGGTATTGTTGGCGATATAGATCTAAATTACTATCGGTATTCTTTTGATGAATTTAAAGAATTATTATTACCTTGACACACTGAATTATGTCTTCCCAATATATGAAATATAAATTTCTAATTATACTCTCCTTTTGCTTATTGCTTACATCCTGCTTCGAAGAAGATAAATATACTGATTCGAAAAAAGGTAACTTTGAAGCTTTGTGGAAAATAATGGATGAACACTACTGTTTTTTCTCATTTAAAGAAGTTGACTGGAATGATATTTACAGTAAATATTCTATACGCGTCAGTGAGGATATGAGTAATGATGCATTATTCACTCTATTGGGGGAAATGCTGGCTGAAGTGAAAGACGGGCATGTTAATCTGGTAGCAACTCATAATACAGCTCGCTATTGGAAATGGTTTGAAGATTATCCAGATAATTTCGACACCAAAATACAGCGAAACTATATTGGCACTGATTACAGTATTGCCAGTGGATTAAAATATAAAATATTTGAGGATAATATCGGCTACATCTATTACGAAAGTTTTTCCAGTGGCATAGGTGAAGGTAATCTCGATCAGGTGATAGGCCGTATGGCTTCGTGTGACGGAATTATCCTTGACATTAGAAATAACAAAGGTGGTTTCCTTACCAATAGTGACAAATTAGCATCACGTTTCTTCAACAAAAAAACATTGGTAGGTCATATACAGCACAAAACAGGTAAAGGGCATAACGATTTCTCAAAACCATATGAAACATACATAGAACCTTCGGACGGAATTCGCTATCAGAAGAAGGTAATAGTCCTTACAAATCGTAGCTGTTACAGTTCTGCAAATGATTTCGTCAATGCAATGACCTATGCCCCTAACGCAATCATTGTGGGCGATAAAACAGGAGGAGGTAGCGGAATGCCTTTCTCTTCCGAAATTCCTAATGGATGGTCTGTGCGTTTCTCTGCTTCGCCGATGCTTAATGCCGAAATGGAACAGATAGAATTCGGGATCGATCCTGATGTCAAAATAGATATGTCAGAGGCTGATATTGCTGAAGGTATCGATACTATTATTGAAGAAGCCCGGAAGATAATCAAGAATAATTAAGAATTTAAACAAGGCTCCTTAGCTTCTTTTTTCGTAACTTTAGATACTCTAATAATCTAAAATTACCGATCAACATTATGCCTAAAATTACTAAAGAAGCAGCCTTGCTTTACCACTCATCCGACAAACCGGGTAAAATCGAAGTTATACCTACTAAACCCCATACAACCCAAACCGACTTATCTCTAGCTTACTCTCCGGGAGTAGCCGAACCATGTCTGGAAATAGAAAAAGATCCTCAAAAAGCATACGATTATACAATAAAAGGCAATCTCGTTGCTGTAATATCTAATGGTACTGCCGTATTAGGATTGGGAGATATCGGTGCTTTAGCCGGTAAACCTGTTATGGAAGGCAAAGGATTACTTTTTAAGATATTTGCCGGAATCGATGTGTTCGATATTGAAGTGGATGAAAAAGACCCTGAAAAATTTATACAAACAGTAAAAGCCATATCCCCTACTTTCGGTGGGATCAATCTTGAAGATATAAAAGCTCCCGAGTGTTTCGAAATCGAGAGACGATTGAAAGAAGAGCTTAATATCCCTGTTATGCACGACGACCAGCATGGTACAGCCATTATATCGTCAGCGGCATTATTAGGAGCACTCGACATATCGAAAAAGAATATAGGCAAAGTCAAACTCGTAGTGAATGGAGCAGGTGCATCAGCCATTGCGTGTACAAAACTATATATGAGGCTCGGAGTCAAGAAAGAAAACATAGTAATGTGTGACAGTAAGGGTGTCATTTCCTTAAAACGAGATAACCTGAATGAGACAAAGAAAATATTTGCTACCAAGCGTGATATAACAACATTGGAGGAAGCTATGGTGGGTGCTGACGTATTTTTAGGGTTATCTGCTGCCGATGTACTCACAAAAGATATGATACGCTCTATGGCAAGCTATCCGATTGTATTTGCGCTTGCGAATCCTAATCCGGAGATAGCATACGATGATGCAATAGCTTCGCGCGAAGATCTTATATTTGCGACAGGGCGCTCCGATTACCCTAATCAGGTAAATAACGTATTAGGGTTCCCTTATATATTCAGAGGGGCGTTGGATGTACAAGCAACAGGTATTAACGAAGATATGGAATTGGCTGCAGTACATGCCTTAGCTGCTTTAGCAAAAGAGCCTGTCCTCGACGTTGTCAATTCGGCTTATGGTCTTAATAAATTATCATTTGGCAATGGATATATTATACCAAAACCTCTCGATCCGCGATTAATGACTAAAGTATCTATGGCTGTAGCAAAAGCTGCTATGGATAGCGGTATTGCACGAAAACCGATCAAAGACTGGGTAGCTTATGAAAATAAGCTGTCTGAAATGATGGGATATAGCAATAAACTTATCCGAGAACTGAATGCTCTAGCTAAAAGTAGCGAAAACAGACGCGTTGTTTATTGCGAAGGTAACCATATCAATATGATTAAGGCCGCAATAGTATCTTCCAGAGAAGGATTCTGCGACCCTATCTTACTAGGTAGCGAAGAACGCATACGAAAAATAGCGAATGAGAACGGATTAGATTTGAACGGTATAGAAATTATCAATCACAGACATATATCAGAAGATACTCGCCGTAGTAAATATGCAACAATACTAAGTGACAGAAATTATAGAAAAGGTATCCGCTTTCAAGAAGCTTTCGAAAAGTTGAACGATCGTAATTACTTTGGAATGATGATGGTCGAAACAGGGGATGCCGATGCCCTCATTACGGGTGTTTACAGCCATTATCAGGAATTTGCAGAAACGGCTATTGAAGTTATCGGCTTGAAACCGGGCTGTAATCATTTTGCTGCTATGCATATTGTACAAACTAAAAAAGGTCCGTATTTCCTTGCCGACACGTTAATCAATCGCTGGCCATCAGAAGAAGTATTAAAGGAGATCACCAAACTGACCTACGACGCTGTTAAATATTTTTCAGTCGAACCTGTTATGGCAATGCTATCATTCTCAAACTTCGGTGCAGATGATAATGGTAGTCCTAAAAGTATATCGAATGCTGTTGAGTATTTCCATGAGAATCATCCTGAAATGATAATAGACGGCGAAATGCAGTTGAATTTTGCCATGAATAAAGAACTAAGAGATAAGACATTCCCATTCAATACATTGAAAGGAAAAGATGTGAATACACTTATTTTTCCGAATCTGAGTTCAGCTAATATCTCAAGCAAACTCTTAATGGAATTGGGCATTGCAGGCGAAAGCATAGGCCCAATCCAAATAGGATTGCGCAAACCTGTACATTTTACAGATATAGAAAGTTCGGTTCGCGATATTGTAACTCTGACGGCTGTAGCTGTTGTAGATGCAATTGCGAATAGAAAAAACGAATAACTTAAATTTGAATAATGAAAAAGTAGATGTGTCATAAGTAAAATACCCTGCAAAAGTATTACTCTCTTTTGTCATTCTGAACGAAGTGAAGAATCCCGGCTCTCCATAAGAGATCCTTCTCTTCGTTCAAAATGACAGAATGATACGGAAAACTACTTATGACACATCCGTTTTTTTACTACGATAATCGCTGATTAAATCAGATTAATCCTCTCGATTTAAATTCAAGATATTTATTTATTGAATCAATTGTCAGATTTTCAGGCTTAGACAAAATAGTGTGTATACCATGCCTATTAAGTTCTTTCACTATCAACAATTTATCATTCGACAACTTCTCTGCCATTCCTCGGCGAAAAGTCTCTTCCATATTAGTTGGAGAAGTTTCCAGAATATCATTGAACTCCGAATTGAGAAAGAATGCCACCAATACTAAATGGTCTTTAGCCAAATGGCTCAGATATTTCAGTTGACGGCGCATACCATTCACTGTTTCAAAATTAGTATAGAGAATTACGAGGCTGCGTTGTGTCAACTTACGACGCACTGTAACAAATAGACGTTCATAGTCTGATTCTTTAAAATCAGTCTGTTGAGCGTATAACATTTCTAAAATACTATTTCGTTGACGACGACGCTTGTCGGCCGGAAGTATTTCATCGATATTCTTCGAAAATGTTATAACACCTGCTTTATCACCTTTATTCAAGGCTGTACTACAAACCATCAGTGTCGAATTGATTGCATAATCGAGAAGCGTCATTTCATTAAATGGCATCTTCATTGTACGTCCTTTATCAATAAGACAATATACCGGTTGCGATTTCTCTTCCTGATACGTATTTACCATAAGCTGGCTGATTCGTGCCGTAGCCTTATAGTTAATAGTGCGAGGATCATCACCTAATACATAATGCTTAATGTGATCAAATTCCGTCGCATGACCAATCCGTCGTATCTTTTTAACCCCATAGTCTGTCAATCGATTCGACGCAGCAAGCAGTTCATATTTATGCATTTCTAAAAAAGATGGGTATACGGCTACATATTTTTGTTGATCGAAAACATAACGACGGGTTACCAACCCAAAGACGCCTGTCACAAAAATATTTATTGCACCGAATAAATACACACCTCTTTCGGTAGGGCGCAGATTATAGTGAAATACCTCACTCCTATCTACTCCTAATGATGTTTTAAATATAAGATCACGTTTCTGAAACTGAAAAGGAACTTCTTCGACAATTTTGATACCTATCTTAAACGGATAATCATTTCTAATCGATATCGATATAGGATTCTGATCTCCATTAGATAACCGGTCGGGGCAATCTCTCGATGCTTTCACCCCATCCTTCTGACGATAGACTGCTACAGCATCTACAATGAACAAGATACCCAACACACCTATAAATACCAACATGAAAAGGAAAAAGGCTTGAAAAATAAAGCACAAAATAAGCCCTAACACTATTAAAGCAAGTGTCAGAAAGAATCGATTGGAAAGATACAAGCTCTTAAAGAATCGAATTATCGGGGAACCTCCGTTTTGTCTATTAGTTGACATATTATTGTGTCGGTAGAAGTACCGTCCATTTCTTTTTCGGGTGTTAATAATATCCTGTGGCGAAGTACAGGTACTGCCATTTCTTTAATATCGTCGGGAGTAATAAAATCACGGCCTCTTATCGCAGCCAAAGCCTTAGATGCGTTCAATATCGCTAACGATGCACGCGGTGATGCTCCTAATGTTATCCATGGACTCTGACGCGTAGAACTAACTATTTGTGCTATATACTCGAGTAGATGGCGCTCTACCAATACTTTCTCGATAGACTGACGTAGAGATTGTAATTTAGAAGCTGTTAATACCGGATTGATGCCAACCTCTGCCGATAACTCTCCCTTATTTTGTCTATCTAGTATTGTTATTTCATCAACAATATTGGGGTAATCAACTGATATCTTAAATAGGAAACGATCTAGCTGAGCTTCCGGCAAACGGTATGTGCCTTCTTGTTCTATAGGGTTCTGAGTAGCAATAACAAGAAATGGGTAATCCATTTTGTAAGTTGTACCATCATTTGTTATCTGGCGTTCTTCCATCACTTCAAAAAGTGCAGCCTGCGTTTTAGCCGGTGAACGGTTTATCTCATCAATAAGAACTATATTAGAAAAAATAGGCCCTTGTTTAAATTCAAATTTCGAGGCTCCCGGCATAAATATACTAGTGCCTAATACATCCGAAGGCATTAGATCGGGAGTAAACTGAATACGGCTAAAACCGACATCAATCGTTTTTGCCAACAATTTTGCAGACAGTGTTTTTGCTACTCCCGGAACACCTTCTACCAACACATGTCCGTTTGCCAAAATAGCAACTATCATCTGTTCTATTAGCTGATGCTGCCCTACAACTACACGCCCTATCTCACTCTTTATTCCTTGAACACTCTGGCTCAATTCGGAGAAATCTATTCTCGACTGAAAATCTAAATCTGACATATATTATTCTATTTTATTTATTCTTTACTGTTCTATAAAAATCTTCCAAGAGGCTATTATATTTCAAAAACATATCGTTAGGAACATCGTATAAAGTCGATATATCTTTGTAATAAGCAAATATATCATTAAGCGTGTCTTTTTCTGCTCCCGATTTAGTACTTAGCAATTGAATAAATTCACTATCGATATATTCAGTTGACATATAATAGTTCTTACGTATATAGTCCAAGAAATAAGCCTGTCGTTTCTCGGCTATAGCATGGAAATCTTTTTTTCGATAATACAGATTACTTATAGTATCCAAAAACTCGATAGAAGAATTAACCGGAGGATTTATTATAGGAATTATTCGTTGTGTACGCTTCGCTCTGAATATCATAAAAAGCAAAAAGCCGAGTAACGAAATACAGAGTGCAATAGTTAGCGGAATACTAGAGAATATTACTCTAAACATACTCTGTTCTCCCAATGCTCCCTGCTTTTGATATTCGTCCCAAATAACTTTGCTGCTGCGCGGCATGTAGGATAAACTGCGGAATGCAAAATCGTATTTATCTAGATTAAGTATATTCAGATTTGTAAATGCCATAGGAACCGAATGCAGGTAAAAGTATCCATTGCCATATTTCACTTGAAGAAATACAGATTGTCCCTTTTTATTTTGCCCCAACGCACGCACCGCCAGTTTACAGCTATCGGTATTAAAATAAGTATCTGAATAAGCATTTGTGAATGCATATTCCTCATTGGGATAATCGATTAAAGTATAAATACTGTCGCTATCAAAATATGTTTTCTCTTCTTTAATCGTCAACGTATCCATCAATAAACGAGAGAAGCCTTCGGACGATATAAATACATTATTACCCATACCTACAAAATCGAGTAAGTACTCCAAATCCACTTTATCAAGGGTGAAATCTTTATTTACAAATATATAAGCAGTTGTATCCGGAATTTCGATACCGTCATACATACTCATGGGATCATAAGTAGTATTATCCGTTATATTAGAAGTAGTTGTTACTATAACATCATCTATAGCGATATTTCCCGAATCCGAATAGCTTGTTTCGTTATTATCGTCGTATATATACTCATTATTGTTATATGAGGAATCATTTTCTTCAAACTCATAGTCAGAATAATCATCATAGAAGAAGTACGAATTGAGCGTATCTTTTAAGTTATTATATATAGGCTTCCTTGTAGACCGGATCTTATTATCAGGAAAAACAGTTTTCAATAATTCATAACTAATGTATGTTCCATAGGGATTTGTATCAGTATTGTAAAATGTAGGCACCCAGCTAATTTCCTTCTTTTTAGACGAGTTTAAATAAATCAGTCCGACCAACATGATAACAATCACAGCAATTAATGCTATCCATTTCTTATCTTTCATCGGCTAGCATTTTATTAAAATCGTTCATCTGAGAATTTACTGTAAAGAAAGCAGACTCATCCAACGAAAATTCGCCATACCATACATAATCGAATATAAAGGTTATTTCCAAAAACTTAGAACGTAATGTGTTATTCGATATTTCGTATTGATAATTATAATTCGTCTTATTCACATTCCACTTTATAATCGATTTATCTGATAGTGACTTCAAATTCCTAAGGTATAAAAAGCGAACTGCTAAACGATAATCGTTATTTCGCAAGGCATTAGCTATAAGAGTTTCAAACTCCATCTCATGAACATTCTCCGTATATATCTCGATTTCGGGTGTATCCATTTTCTTTTTACCTAATATGGCTTTAAAGTTGACACCCATCAATTTCAAAATAATAACAATGATAAGAATAACGAGAGCTACAATACCAATCCAGCCAATCAATCCCGATGATATCAAATCGCCTGCACCACCAAAAAGTTTATTGACCAGCCAAGAGAATAGTTTAGTATACCACGGTATATCAACCTCACTTTTCTCATCCAGATATTGAAAACGTTCGTCTTTCTGATACTCCTCTATAGTTGCCTTAGAAGGTATCCGAAAATCTACAGCTTCAACTTTCGACGACACTGACAATGTATCTACTTGAGATAGCAGAGGTAAGCTAAAACAGATTAAGAGTATCATTACAATACCCTTAAACAACGTCTTATTTATTTTTATTTGAATCACTTATATTATATCAGCTAGACTTTAATAATTCGTATTATTATCTTGATTAATACCAATATCATCTATTTTTGTATCCATATTAATACCTTCTTTTTCATCGCGAAGGCTATAGTAAAGCATGCCCAACGTTATAGTAACAAGGGGAGCTACAAAGAAATCTCCAACATACGCTATTAGTGTTGTAATAAAAATATAGGTATCACTGGCAAAGGCATCCAAACCAAAAACAGCACCTATACTCGCAAATAGCAATGGAATAGAGAATATCCCACTAATAATGGCAACGACTATTACCACTAGAAGCACATACAAGAATACAGACCACCAATTACCCTGCACAAGATAATAGCTACGCTTAAGGCTACCAATAACAGTTTCGCCTTCGTTGATATACACATATGCATAAAACATACACGATACAGCAATAAAAACACCCGGTATAAGACAAAGCATTGTTCCTACTGAAACACATATCATATATACAAGCTGGCATACGAATACAGGAAAAATAACTTTTGAGAATCTCGACCAAACAGCAGCCGAATCTACTTTTCCATCCACAGCATCGATATATTCCGTCATATAACTGATTACATAGGTCATCGAGAATAGAGAACTCAAACCAACAGCCAAATAGGCAAGCAGCGTATCCGATCCATAGGCACCCAACATCTCTAATGGAGAAACTCCACTTAGCCGCCTCTGCAACTCAAACGTATCAGGCATTATATAAGCGGCAATTAATAACAGAGGTATAAAGAAACTGATTCCTTTACATATTGCACCATAATTCTGCTTCGCAAAGGCTAGAGCAGCTTCAATATTACGACCAAGATCTCTTGTTTCGAAAAGATTAATTTTCTGTGATTGTTTCATTCAATTTTCTATTTAGATAATAAGGGTAATAAAAAAAATACCATATAATAAATAATGCTGATAATATTATTATAGTAAGATTAAAATATACAGGCATGTGAGTCAAACGAGTAAGAAAACTCTCGATAAATCCGGCAACAAGAAATACGGGTATTAACCCAACTACTATTTTAAGAGCGTCTTTAGCTGCCCGACGTAGTGAATCTACACGCTTATAACTTCCGGGGAATAGTAAGCTGTTACCTAATGCAATACCAGCACCTCCTGCTATTACAATTGCAGATATTTCGAGTGTTCCATGCAACCAAACGGACAAAAGTGATGTTCCTAGCAGACCGTGTTCGAAAAAGAAATATTGAAATGTACCAAGCATTACTCCGTTAGAAAAAAGAACAAAAACTGTTCCGACTGAGAATAATATTCCATATATAAAGGCATAGAATGATACCATTATATTATTCGTCGAAATCATAAAAAACATTGGTGTCTCCTCCTGGCTTTTATATATAGCCATCGGATCGCCACTCTCTATATTTTCTATAGTCTGATTTACATAAGCTTCGCCAAGAATAAGGTTTGCAAAATCTGAATCTTGCTGCTGCGAAAAAATTCCGAGCAGAACACCAGCAAACATGAACAGAAATGAATAAAGCATATATTTTCTGTATCGATACATAATAAGAGGCAGTTCGATTTTCCAAAAACGGGCAAAGCGACCTTTCTCTCTCTTACGATGTTTATAGATATCAATGAAATAGCGAGCGGCAAGCTGATTCAAATATTTGACAGTTTGCGACTTCGGATAGAAAGTACGTGCATAAGACAAATCGTCTGTAAGCTCTATAAAGTTATCTGCTAAAGTTTCGGCCGGAATATCTTTATCCTCATTCTGGCTATCTATTTGCTGCCACTTCTCTCTATTTTCTTTAATGAATGCGGCTTCTCTCATCTAATATAAGTGTCGTTTTTTTTAAATGATTGCTCCACAAATATAACCCTTTGTCCAAAAAGAATAAAGAAATACTCGAATAATCGTATAAAAAATATAAATTTGCCCTATGATTAAGTTTTTGGGCTTTTTAATTTATCTGTATGCCAATTGAAGTACAAACGACACAAAATGTAACGATAGACTACGAACCCGCAGGTATTGGATACCGGTTATTAGCATATATGGTCGACTGGCTTGTGATCATTACCTGGTTTGGAGTTTGGTTTGGAATACTTTACAATATATTCGATTTTAATTCTGGAAATCTATTCGGTTCCGAACTCTTCTGGTTATTCCTTTCTATAATAGTTATTGGCCCTGCATTCTTTTACGATCTATTATTCGAAACAATGAATAATGGACAAAGTCCCGGTAAAATGTTGTTTAAAATCAGAGTAGTCAATATCGATGGCACGCCCCCTTCACTCGGAGCATACCTGATAAGATGGTTGTTCAGACCTATAGACTTTTCGATGACAGAAGGTATTCTCGGACTAATAATGATTGTTGCCACAAAACGTTCACAACGCTTGGGAGACTATTTAGCCGGTACAACAGTTATAGACCTGAAAGTAAACTCAAAAAACAGAGAATTGAAAATATCCGATCTCGATTTCCACGAAGACTATAAAGTTAGTTACACGAATATTCTGGATAGATTGTCAGACAAAGATGTGCAAACTATAATTGCGATAACGGAAGATGATAAGATGAAAGATAACGATTACTTCAATAAACGTCTTGCTGATAGAATAAAAGCCATAACAGGCTATACTTACGATGGACCTGATAAAGTTTTCTTGAAAAAAGTAGTTAGTGACTATAACTACCTTTCTTTACAATAGCCAATCTCTTTTCTGATATACAATAACAAAGCCTGCGATTTCTTCGCAGGCTTTGTTATTATTTAAGAAGTTTATTTTGCTTTCTTTTTGCTCGTAGTAGTTTTTTTATCTGGAACAACTTCTGTTTTAGTATTGGCAGCTTTTGCCTCCACCGGAGCAGGCTTTGCATTCTTAGACTTTGCAGGAGCAGTTGTTTTTTCAGACGAAGCCGCTTTCTTTGCAGGAGTAACTTTCTCTTTTTCTACCGACGGTTTCAGTTTAGTTAACTGACTTTGAAGTTTCTCTATTTCATCTGCCTGATTGTGAATAGTAGTCAATAAAGCATTCAATTCTTCATTATCGATCGTGCTAGGAAATTCGGCTTCCATACGTTCAATCAGATCACTCAATACATTCATATAGTTATTGAATGCCTCGTAAGGCGATGTGTATGGACTGAAAGGCAGGGCTTCTTTAGTTCCCATGTAATAAAAATGGTCACTCGATTGGAGGTAAGTCCAGTCTTGTATCAATCGCTTCGATTCAGATAAATGAATACGATCTGCTATCTCATACAATTTGTTGAATGCCTCTTGCTGCAATGTATTGCCTAACCAAGGAGAAATATCCCTCTCCTCTCCCACCCATGAAATAGGGTTTAATGAAGATATGCGATCCACCGGCTTTAGCTTCTCTAATACATCGGATGGTGTAGAAAATGTTATGTTTTTATCAGCTGCAAATCTTGGCAAAGCCTTCATAAAATCGAATATACCAGAACTCCTCTTTTGGAAGTTTCCAAGAACTTCATAATTCATAAACAGATTAACTACCTGCTCTTCTTTTGGCGTATCTGCGATCCAATTGATGAACTTATCGGCAGTCAAAGGATATTCGTTCCAGCTATAATTAGAAAATCGCACGGCAATATCATCGCTAAAACGTGAATTACGAAGCAATAATTTCAATTTAGGTTGCTCAGCCGACTGATAAAGATAGTTAGGACTTTTCCATCCTAGCGTGCGTTTCGCACCTTCGGTTATCATACCAGCAAAACCCATTTCATGAACCATTCTAGCTATTTCGTCTGAAAAGATAAGTTCAGAGTTCCGAAACACTTTAGGTCGTTGTCCGAACAGCATTTCTATCTTATCATCATGAAGTTTTACTTGCTGCTGGAAGCCAAGTGGATCGATCAGAGAGACTAACGAATGTCCATAGGTTTCAGATAAAAACTCTACACACCCTGTCTCAGCCAATTCTTTAAAACCATCTATTACCTCGGGAGCATATATCTCTAATTGATCTAATGCCACACCCGATATAGAAAATGCCACCTTAAATTTACCCTTATACTCCTTTATCATATCCAGCATCAATCTGTTGGCCGGCACGAAAGATGTTTCCGCTACACGCTGCATAAAATCCTCATTAGCAAAGTCATCGTAGTAATAATGATCTCCACCTATATTGAAGAATCTATAACGTTTCAATCTATGAGGCTGGTGTATCTGAAAATAAAAACAAATCGTCTTCATATCTATTATAATTGAATTATTGACATAAGTTATTATATATATCCCGCACTTTCTGTCCGGCATATTCCCATTTTATTTCATCCACTTCGGCTTTCCCTTCTTTACTCAGAAAATCAGCCATGGCTGGATATGTACAAATTGAATAGATTGCATCCGCCATTGCTTCTATATCCCAATAATCTGTCTTTATAGCCATATTGAGGATTTCAGCACATCCCGATTGTTTCGAAATTATAGTCGGTATGCCACACTGCATAGCTTCTAGCGGAGAAATACCAAATGGTTCCGAGACCGAAGGCATTACATACACATCGCTTCGCTTCAACATCTCATAAACCTGTTTTCCTTTGAGGAAACCCGTAAAGTGAAAACGATCCGATATTCCCTTCTGAGCGGCTAGATAGATCATTTTTTCCATCATATCACCGCTACCAGCCATTACAAAGCGCACATTATTTGCCCTTTCTAAAACACTGGCGGCAGCTTCGACAAAATATTCAGGTCCTTTTTGCATCGTAATACGTCCAAGGAAGGTGACTATTTTATCATTAGAACCTCTGGTCGGATTTATCAACTGAATCTCAGTACTTAAAGGTTCTACCGCATTATGTACAGTAGTTACTTTAGCCGGATCCTGATGATATTTATCTATCACTGTGCGACGTGTTAGTTCGCTTACACAAAGAATATGATCGGCATTGTCCATACCGTCTTTCTCTATCTGATAAACCTGTGGGTTCACATTTCCCCTACTTCGGTCGAAATCGGTAGCATGCACATGAATAACAAGAGGTTTACCCAAAACATTCTTAGCATGCAATCCTGCCGGATAAGTCAACCAATCATGAGAATGAATAATATCGAAATCATAAGTACGGGCTATCACACCTGCTACTATAGAGTAATTATTTATTTCCTGTAAAAGATTATCGGGATATTTACCCGAAAATTCGATACATCCTAAATCATTCGTTCCTATATAGTTGAAATCAGCATAGATATTATCACGCAAATTATAATACTCCTGGGGATCCATGTATTTTGATAAGTGTTCGTTTACAAAATCCCATTGTACATCGCGCCAAGCAACAGGAGTATTGCATGCGCCTATAATCTTAAGAAAACTCTGATCTTCATCACCCCAAGGTTTTGGTATAACGAATGTAATATCCATATCCGGTTGCATAGCCATCCCTCTGGTCAACCCAAAGCTGGCAGTACCCAAGCCTCCTAGAATATGTGGTGGAAACTCCCAACCAAACATTAATGCCTTCATATATTTTTAGTTTTTAAGCAATCACAAATTGAGGAATAATAAGCTCTTATCATAACTGTTTTTCAATATTCGTCTTCAAATGCTTTCTGCAAGGTGAGTGCGCGCAGCACCCCCGCTACATTGGTGGCATACGATATAGCCCCATGACCCGAGTAAGGTACACTACCATCATACAAAGCCGACAAAGAACCGATACAATCATTAGACATTTCATCCTCTACACCTATCAATAACCTATCCAGAAATGATAATCCGCTACGTTGGAATATCCTCAGATACCCTTCCATATAAGCACCTAACAACCAAGGCCATGCAGCCCCATTATAGGCACTATACACCTTATCCATTGCAGAGCCTTCGCAACGCGGGCGGAACCCAACACTTTTAGGGCTCAAGGTCCGAACACCTTTTGAGGTTAATAACTCTTTCGTAACAATGTCCAGAATAGATTTACTCTGTCGCTTATCGAGCAGCTGATAGTCACCGGATATTGCCAGAAGCATATTAGGACGAACACTCCAATCTACATAATTACCATCTACATAATCGTATAGATAACCTCCCTCATTAAGGAATGTATCGACAAATGCAGATTTAACTTTCCCTGCCAAAAGACTCATATCTTTCTCCAGCTTTGTATTACTCAATGCGTTGGCAATCTCCTGATTAAATGCTATTGCATTATACCAAGCCGAATTAACTTCGACTAAAAGCCCTGTACGGGAAGTCGGTTGCCCTCCTGATTGGTTATTCATCCAACTGGGAAAACCAATATTAGCATCTGTATATAACAACTTGTTATCCGACAACTTCAAATTCGGATGTTTTCCTTTTTGTATAAAATGAACGATCTTATTTACAAGTAGTGCATACTTGGCATAAAATCGTTCATTATCAACATCTGCAAATTTTTTCAATGCCCGTACTACCCATAGTAATACATCGGCATTATCTATATCTTTCAAGAATCCGGATAGTGGCTTACCTTCCAAAAAGTTATTTATTGTAGGAATCGCCGTATCCATTACCTCTTCAAAGGCTTCATTCTTATCAATTGATAAAGTTAAACCCGGCAAAGCCATAAATTGTTCACGGGCTCTGACCTCTCCCCATGGGTAACTATTTCTGATATATAGCTCGTCTTTTGACGGACGAAAATAGAATTGATGTCCTGAATTCTTCAGGCAGTTAAAAAATGAGGAACGTGGTGTACGAGCCTTAATACCATCCTCGAACACCGAAAGAAGATTATCTGTCTTTGCAGGCTCATCGCTTGCCGAGAAGATAATAGATTCCCCTTTAGCGATAGGCAGCTCGAAGTAGCCCGGCACATAAAGGTCTTCTTTATGTGGCAAACCATCTTGCATGTCTTTTTGATATTCGATCCCTTTATACCAACTTGGGTCAAAAATAAAATTCGCCGCTTTGTTGAATTGCATAAACAAATCCGGATATCCGCTATACATACACATACTAATACCTTTTTCGACCTCTTTGTAGCCATGGTTTGCTGCTGAATTCTCGACTGCAAGGTTATTTATTTCTCGGAATGCCAGAAATGGCTTGAAGCGGATTGTTGTAGGTGAGTGTGCATCTAATAATGTATACCGTATATAAATAGTATTATTCTTGAGCGAAAACATCTTTTCTTTAGACAAGATAACACCTCCCACGCGATATACCGTTCGGGGTAAGCAGTCGCAATTAAACTCCCTTATGTACTTATGCCCCATCGGACTATAATTATCCCCATCGTATTTATGGATACCGAGATTAAACTCCGCACCATGCTGTATTACAGTCTCATCAAGCGACGAAAGTAAAACATGATTCGAATTATCCAAACTGGGCACAGGCACTACTAGAAGCCCATGTTGCTTCCTGGTATTGCATTCCACGAGCGTTGTACAATGATACGCCCCTCTCCGGTTAGTCCTGAGTATCTCTCTATTCAAAGAATACTCCAGATTGACCATCCGAGACATATCAAACTTCAAGTAACTATCAGATTTTTTACCTTTCATAGCTATCATTCCAATTTTATATATTTAAAGTCCAGAGGTAAGCCCTTTATTAATGAGGGTCTCCTATTTATGTTTATAAAGATAATAAAAAATGTTAATGAAAAATAGCTTCAAAAGATGTTTATTAACATAAAATAAAATAGTTTAAAAAAGCAGCCTTAATCATCCTTATTTAGAATTGTTTTACATTACGCAAACACACTGCTATCGCAATCAAACAGCTATTGTATAAGGTATTTTATTACAAATATGTTAAACAAACCATCACAACTTAAGTTTAAAATAGATGTCTATTCATTAGTATTTTATTATATTTGCAGTCGTAAAAACTAAAAAGTACCAAAAACTAAAAAGAACAGACCAAATATGCTATCATTCATCACTTGGGATATAGATCCCGAAGCTTTTAATCTGCTGGGTAGAGAAGTACGCTGGTATGGAATATGCTGGGCAATAGGTGTTTTATGCACAAGCATGGTGGTTCAGAAGATATTCCAAAAAGAGAAACATCCTGAAAAATGGTTCGATTCATTATTCCTTTATGTAGTAATAGGTCTTCTTGTAGGCGCTCGTCTAGGGCACTGCCTGGCTTATTCTCCCGAATACTATTTAAGTAATCCGCTGGAGATATTCAAAGTATGGGAAGGCGGACTGGCAAGCCACGGAGGAGCTGCCGGAATGGCTTTAGCCGTTTGGATACATTCTCGCCGAATAACAAAAATGGGCATAATATGGTCTTTAGACAGGCTAATAGTGGGTATTGGCATCGGAGCAGCATTTATACGCGTTGGCAATCTTATGAATTCGGAAGTATACGGAGCTCCCACCACGCTACCTTGGGGATTCAACTTTGTAAGAGACAGAGCATGGCACATGCCTTTAGATATGGGAGGATCGGGCGAATTACCTTGTCACCCTACTCAAATATATGAAGCATTAATATATCTGGCTATTTTCGGACTCACTTTATATATGTTCTGGAAGACGAATGCCAAAGAGAAGAAAGGGCTTATACTTGGCGTTGCATTAATTGGCATATTCCTTTCCCGAATATTCATCGAAATGATAAAGAATGTACAAGAGCCATTCGAAGTGCAAATGCGAGCAACCTACGGACTCGATATGGGTCAAATACTAAGTATACCTTTTGTGTTATGGGGGATATGGCTGGTATGGAATGCACTGAGAAAAAAAGATGTAACTATTATAAACAACAAAAAATAATATGCTTAAACCAATTCAAATAAAGAAAGATCTTTATTATATCGGACTAAACGACCGCACTAAGCACCTTTTCGAGAATCTATGGCCTCTGCCTAAAGGTGTCTCTTACAATTCTTATCTGATCACCGACGACAAAAACGTATTATTCGACACTGTTGATATTTGCTATTCAGATATCTTTTTCCAAAAATTAGAGACTGCTCTTGATGGAAAACAGCTCGATTATGTGGTTATCAACCATATGGAACCAGATCACTCCGGATCGCTAGGTCTCTTAAGAAGCAAATACCCAAACGTACAAATCGTTGGAAATAAGCGTACTGCCGATATGGTAGAGGGATTTTTCGGTATTACAGATAATGTGATGGTGATCGAAGATGGTGACCAGCTATCACTCGGCAAACACAATCTTGCTTTCTACCTTACGCCAATGGTGCACTGGCCTGAAACAATGATAACATACGAAACAACTGAAAAAATCATTTTCTCAGGTGATGCTTTCGGAACTTTTGGAACATTAGATGGTGGTATCACAGATTCACAATTACACCCCGAAAGATATTACGATGAAATGATTCGTTACTATTCGAATGTAGTAGGCAAGTTTGGTTCTCCTGTTCAAAAAGCATTGGAAAAACTAAGCACTATCGATATTAAATACATCTGCTCTACCCATGGTCCGGTATGGACACAGCCGGAGCAAATAAATAAAGTAATTTCTATCTATGACAAGCTTAGCCGCTATGAAGGAGACGAAGGTGTAGTTATTGCCTATGGCAGCATGTATGGAAATACAGAACAAATGGCTGAAACAATAGCTTATGAGTTGGCTCAACAAGGTATAAAAGAAGTCATAATACATAGCGTATCAAAACGATCTCATTCATATATTATACGTGACATTTTCAAGTATAAAGGATTAATCGTTGGTTCACCGACATACAATAATAAATTGTTTCCGGATGTTGAATACCTATTATCGAAAGTAGAAGGACGCGATATGAAAAATCGCTATTTCGGATACTTCGGCTCATATACATGGTCAGGAGCGGCAGTAAAACGTCTTACAGAATTTGCCGACTCTACCAAATTTGAGATTATAGGTTCACCCGTAGAAATGAAACAATCTATGAGCCTTGATACATACGACTCATGTATAGCCCTCGGGAAAGCGATGGCGGATAGATTAATATTAGACCGAAAATAAAGATACGTTTCCTCTTGAATAAAGCGCCGAAATAGTATTTTCGGCGTTTTTATTTTATATACTATTATATTTACAATGCTCTTTTCGTATATTTGCGACTTATTGTTTTTAAAATTAAAATAATATATTTATCATGCCAGTAATCTCAGAACGAGGAATCGAAATGCCAAATTCTCCTATCAGGAAATTGGCTCCGTTATCAGACTCAGCCAAAGCTAGAGGATTGAAAGTATATCACCTTAACATAGGTCAACCCGACATAGCCACTCCTGAAGCGGGACTCGACGCCATTCGCAATCTCGATAGAAAAATACTGGAATATAGCCCCAGCGATGGATACAGATCTTACAGAGAAAAACTGGTAGGCTATTATGCGAAATACAATATTAATGTTTCGGCAGATGATATTATCATAACTACCGGAGGATCGGAAGCTGTATTATTCGCATTCCTTGCTTGCTTGGATCCCGGTGATGAAATAATTGTACCTGAACCGGCTTATGCCAATTATATGGCTTTCGCTGTATCGGCAGGAGCTGTTATCAGAGGTGTATCTTCAACTATAGAAGAGGGCTTTTCGTTGCCTTCTATCGATAAGTTCGAAGAGCTCATCAATGAGCGCACCAAAGGGATTATGATTTGCAACCCTAATAATCCGACAGGCTATCTATATACTCGTGCAGAAATGAATCAGATAAAGAGTCTGGTTCAGAAACATGATTTATTTTTATTTTCTGACGAAGTTTATCGTGAATTCATATATACAGGCTCACCCTATATATCTGCATGTCATCTGGTAGGAATAGAGGACAATGTTGTATTAATCGATTCCGTATCGAAACGTTACAGCGAATGCGGTATCCGAATAGGTGCTCTAATCACCAAAAACAAAGAACTACGAAACACCGTAATGAAATTCTGTCAGGCACGACTTAGTCCACCCCTCATCGGGCAGATAATTGCAGAAGCATCCCTTGACGCCGATCCCGATTATTTCAGAGATACGTATGACGAATATGTAGAACGTCGTAAATTTTTAATAGATGGGCTCAACCGCATCCCGGGCGTATATTCTCCTATACCAATGGGCGCATTTTATACAGTAGCCCGTTTGCCGGTAGATGATGCCGATAAATTTTGCGCATGGTGTCTTTCCGATTTTGAATACGATGGTCAGACTATTTTTATGGCTCCGGCATCAGGTTTTTACACAACAGCAGGATTAGGTAAAGATGAAGTTCGGATAGCCTATGTACTTAATAAAGAAGATTTAGGAAATGCTTTGATCGTTCTCGAGAAAGCATTAGAAACATATAACAGCTTGCCCCGTAAATGAAGAATAAATTAGTTTTTGCAACCAATAATGCTCATAAACTTGAAGAAGTAAGTGAGATTGTAAAAGATACTATCGACATACTTAGTCTTAAAGATATTGGTTGCTTCGAAGATATAGCCGAAACAGGCACTACGCTTGAAGAGAATGCATTGATAAAAGCACGCCATATTAAAGAAAAATATGGATATGACTGCTTTGGCGACGACACAGGACTCGAAGTAGATGCTTTAGATGGTGCGCCGGGTGTTTATTCTGCACGTTATGCAGGCGAAGGGCACGACTTCAAAGCAAATATAAATAAGTTGCTTAAAGAGCTTGAGGGAAAAGAAAACAGAACCGCCCGATTCAGAAGCGTTATTGCACTTATCTTAAATGGAAAGGAATACCTTTTTGACGGAAAGATAGAAGGTGTTATTACAAAAGATGAACGAGGAACAACCGGTTTTGGATATGACCCTGTATTTCAACCAAATGGCTACAATGAGACTTTTGCTGAATTAGGCGCTGACGTGAAGAACGAAATAAGCCATCGGGCGTTGGCCGTTAAGGCTTTGTGTGACTTTTTGAATAAGCGGTAACATATTATCCCCCATATATGTTTAAGCGGGCGAGACTCATCATAGTCTCGCCCGCTTATTATTTGTATTTCTTTACTGCTTTACCGCCTCTTTATATTCATCCGACATTTCTCGGTCAGAATAGATATATAATGTATTCCCCAGAGGATCAAATATCGTAAACGACCGATCTCCCCACGGTTGATCCTGCAAATCGCGTTGAACCGGAAGTTTATTCTCCACAATCAATCGCTGATACTCCGCATCTACATCTTTAACACCCAAATTAAGAGTAACACCTTTTTCTCCATAAACAGGAGTATCGTCTTGTGGTATCATAAACTGTAACGTCAAACACCTCTCTTTATTAAAAACGATACTTACGTACCAACCACAATCGAAAATAATCTCACCAGAGAAATATTTCACATAAAATTCTTTACACTCTTCTACTTTCGTAGTATGGAAACAAATTGACAGACCTTCTAATTTCATTTCTTTTATTTTTTTGATTTAAATACAAAATTAGATATTATCAAAATCATAGTATTGTAAAAATCGGACATCAGCTCCCAAATCAATTTCTTTAGGGGTAAACCCTGTATATTTTTTGAAATCTTTGATAAAATGAGACTGATCGAAATAACCTATAAAATCAGATTTGTCTTTCTTAATCCTTGCTAAAGAATCCTTGAAACGAACTATTTTAGCATAATCCTTTGTACTGATACCAATCAGCTCATTCATTTTACGATTAATATGCCTTGCACTTAGCCCGACAGAATTCGAAATAGATTGAATAGATGTTATACCGGAAGATTCACCTATTTGCTTGAAAAGATATTTGAGCTTGATATCTTCTTTCTCGTTCTTAATTAATAACAATAGACTTTCATCGATGTACTTAATAACTTCAAGAACCGACTTATCGCTCTTTGTTTCTATTATTTCATCATTAAATCCCCATGCCTTCAAAGGCAAAGAACAGTAATTATTCAATATATCTTTGATACGAATATCCAATAAAGAATATAAAGCCAGTGGTTTAAACCGAATTCCGATTATCTGCCCCTGAAGATAATCGAGCGACACCATCTTACTCCAGATTCCGGTTAATTGCGTATCCACGATATTACCTGATTTAAAAGATATGAGCAAATCGAAATAACCATCGGGCATAATATCAAAAGAATGAACAGTATCCGATTCATTACTGAAATACCAATACGACTTCACATAATCAGCCAATAAAGGATGGGGCGTAAATTCACGATATGTTATACAATCTTCAGTCATTGGTCATAAATAAGTCTTTCAAAATGTAAAAATAGAGAAAACCGGACAAGTATCATCATTCGTTAAGAAGATTGCTAAAAATAGGATATAGTATCTAATTTTTAATCAATTAAAATAGTTCTTCATCTAATAATTTTGTACTTTTGCGTCGGTTTTGCTAGACTAATTAAACTGCAAACCTATTTATTATTTTCTGACGTACAAAAGAGGCAATCTGTTATGATTTTAGATATACACCATCAACTGTTTTGCTCCGGTTATTATAGAATTTATTGATACTAAACAAAATATACTACAACAAAAATGGCTTTAAAATTTGTAACTGCTGAAGAAGCAGCATCTCTTATCAATGACAATGATAATGTGGGATTTAGTGGCTTTACACATGCCGGATGTCCCAAAGTAGTACCCGTAGCATTGGCTAAAAGAGCCGAAGAAGAACATGCGAAAGGTAACCCGTTTAAAATCGGTATGTTCACAGGAGCATCTACAGGCGACAGTTTGGATGGTAATCTTGCCAGAGCGCACGCTATTAAATTCCGTACACCTTATCAAACAAACAAAGATCTAAGAAATGCTATCAACAGTGGAGAAGTTAAATATTTCGATTTACACCTTTCTACTATGGCTCAAGATATCCGTTACGGATTTTTCGGCTCTGTTGATGTTGCAGTTATCGAAGCATGCGATGTTACTGAAGATGGCGAAATAGTACCAACTTGTGGTGTAGGTATCTCCCCGACAGTAGCTCGTTTAGCTAAAATTGTGATTGTAGAGCTTAACAAATGGAATCCTAAAGAAATGAGAGGAATGCACGACTTAACTGAATTGCAAGACCCTCCTACACGTAGCGAAATAGGTATCCATGCAGTACGTGACCGTATTGGTAAAGACCACATAAAAGTAGACCCAAGTAAAATTGTAGTTGTTGAATGCAATACACCTAACGAAGGTGGTGGTTTTGCTCCTGTTGACGAAATAACTGCAAAAATAGGTGAGAACGTAGCTAATTTCTTCGTGAAAGAAATGGCCGAAGGACGTATGCCGAAAACATTCCTACCCGTACAATCGGGTGTGGGTAATATTGCCAACGCAGTACTAGCTGCAATGGGTGATAGCAAAGAAATCCCTGATTTTGAAGTTTATACGGAAGTTATACAAGATGCTGTTATAGATTTGATGGAAACAGGTCGTGTTAAATTTGCCAGTGGATGTTCATTGACTGTAAGTAATCCTTGCATCGAAAAAATATATAAAAACCTGCCTTTCTTTAAAGAAAGAGTAGTACTTCGTCCATCTGAAATTTCGAATAACCCCGAAATAGTTCGCCGACTAGGTGTTATTGCTATCAATACGGCAATAGAAGCCGACATTTTCGGAAACGTAAATTCAACCCACGTTATGGGAACTAAGATGATGAATGGTATTGGTGGATCGGGCGACTTTACCCGTGGAGCTTACGTTTCTATATTCGTAACACCTTCAATTGCTAAAGACGGAAAGATCAGTTCTTTTGTTCCAATGGTGGCACATCAGGATCACAGCGAACATTCGGTAAAAATATTCATCTCGGAATACGGAGTTGCCGATCTACGTGGCAAATGCCCTAAAGATCGTGCTGAATGCATTATCGAAAACTGTGTACACCCTGACTATCGTCCGTTGTTAAGAGAATATCTTGCACGTGGCGAAAAGGGACAGACTCCTGTCAATTTGTACGATGCGTTTGCATTCCATGAAGCATTTATGGAAACAGGCAATATGCAAAACATAAAATGGAGAAAAGAGAAAAAAGCTTAACCTATAGCTAAATATTATAGTGAAAACCTTTCGATTATCTGATCGAAAGGTTTTTCTTTGTATTATAAACAGATAAAGCATGACAGTTCTCTACGAAGACAATCATATTATAATCGTCAATAAAACAGTTTCCGAGATTGTGCAAGGAGACAAAACAGGCGATAAACCACTCTCTGAGATTGTAAAAGAGTGGTTAAAGGTAAAATACAATAAACCCGGGAATGTATTCTGTGGTGTGACTCATCGTCTGGACAGACCGGTAAGCGGTATCGTAGTCTTTGCTAAAACGAGTAAAGTATTGCCCCGACTGAACGAGATGTTTAAAAATAAAGATGTAAAGAAAACCTATTGGGCTATCGTTAAGAATCAACCTAAAGAACCAATAGGTACTTTAAGGAATTATCTTATAAAGAACGAGAAACAAAACAAATCGTATGCTTACGATTCTGAAAGGCCAAATTCGAAACTGGCAATATTACACTATAAACTCATTGCCCGTTCGGATAAATACAATTTGCTTGAAATAGATCTTGAAACCGGCCGACATCATCAAATTCGCTGCCAGTTAGCAAAAATGGGATGCCCGATAAAAGGTGACCTGAAATATGGAGCAGACCGCTCGAACCCCGATGCAGGAATTAGTTTGCATGCACGCAGTATATCATTTATACATCCTGTATCGAAAACACAGATCGATATAACAGCGCCCCTCCCTGATGACAATTTGTGGAGTGCTCTAGAGAAAAGCATAGTATAGAAGGATTAAGATTACAGTATTATTTAACCTGCCTTACAAAGTGAAACAATTTGAAAAAGTTAATTTAGATTCTTTAAAAGAATTTAGAGAAGGGTATTTTAATAGTATCGTTTTTGCTCAGGAGCTATTTATAGAATGGATGGTTGCAAAGGGCGAATGTTATCTGATAATAGATAATCAGGAAATGATAAGAAAAGTAATAGGTTACTATATAATATCAGAAGATCACATCCTTATAGAATTCTATTTAGTACCCAATTCGCTGACTCAGAAAGAAAAGATTTTCAAACAAATAATTATAGAAAAATCCATATCTAAAGCATATTGCAAATCATTCGATCCTATTTTATTAGCTTGCTGCCATACTTTTTCCGAATCAAATAATGTAATTGGCACTCTATTTCGGGACTATTTACTCAATACATACATTAAACTGGATAGTAATATAAGTGTCCGCTTGGCGAAAGAAGGTGATATCAATTTCTTGCTTACCTTCGACAGCGACTTATATGAAACACCGGAGGAACTTCGTTTCACCGTATCGAATAAAGCTCTTTATATGTTTGAGAAGGAAAAGGAACTTATCGGTTGCGGATACCTTATTCGGATATTACCCGATAAAAAAGATTACGATATAGGTATGTGGGTCAATCCCGAATTCAGAAAACAGGGCTATGCTACACAGATAATAGCATACCTCAAAGAATATTGCCTCTTGCATGGGTACAGATCAATCTGTGGATGTGCCGTAGAGAACATCGCTTCGCGAAGAACATTAGAGAAGAATGGTTTTGTTAGCAAATACTGCTTACTAGAATTTGATTTTCAGACTATTCTTTTAAAGTAACCGCAGTTGGTTTCAGCACTCCATTTATTATATCTTTGGCAAAACTTTTCAGAGTACTATAACTAACAATCGAATCGAAGAAAATACCATAAGTATAAATCTTTCCATCTTCTATTTTTGCTAATCCATAGTTATTTGTTTCGGGACTGTATTGAAGTTGCACCTCACAGATCACTTTCCCGTCGGGATTCAATACATAAAACATATTTTTAAGGTAAAAATAAGGGCGATCACCCGTCTGATAACGCTCGTAGGCATGAATGGAATTACCTGCAATTATAAAATTGTCAATACATATTTTGTCGTCCAACTCTGTATCATTCAACATCCCACCCTCATGTGCTTTATATAATTTCGATTTATAACTATCTCCCGCTTTATAATCTCCTAAAGCATAATAACATTGTATAAGTTTTTCAAATGATCGGTAATCGTCGGGAAAATGCTCTATCAAATCTTTAAATGCCGGTATTGCTTTCTGATATTCGCCTTTCGTGTATTCTATGAATCCAATATTATATATTACTGTAACATATAATTCCTTGTCTTTTACAACTTTCGATTTAGCGACGTTAAAAGCCTTAAGCGCAGACTCATAATCATCTAATGAGGTATAAGCAACACCTAACATGTAATACGCCCTTTCGGATGGTTTGATCTGCTGAGTTGCTTTTTTATAAATCTCAATAGCCTCGCTTATTTGCTCCAACCCGAGATAAGAGTCACCTAAATTAGTATAATACTCGGCTTCGCGAGGTGATAATGCAATCGCCTTTTTAAACATATTAACAGCATCCTTAAAGTTACCCGTTGCAGAATATACCAAACCTTTTAAATTGTAAGCCAACGAATTATTTGCATCTTTTTGAAGAGCTAAGCCTGCGTATCTATTGCAGTTATCGAAGTCGGACAATTTGAAATATGCAGATGCGACATAACCCAACTCTTGTGCAGATAATGTGCGGGGTTTACCTGCATACTGGTCTACAAGCTCTTGATACTGCTCATCATCGAATAATACCTTTATATCTTTTATTGGTTGTACTGCCTGAGAAAAGCTCATCAAGATAGAAACCGATATAAATAAAACTATAGCTATAATCCTTCTCATAATAGTATCTTAAAACCAATTCCTTTTTTTCAAAAAATAACCTGCCAGAAAACCAACAACAATAAACGTAATCCAAGCAAAAACATAACCATACGGGGATTCGATCTCAGGCATAAATTTAAAATTCATACCCCATACACCAGCAAGGAAAGTCAATGGAATAAAAATTGTAGAAACAATTGTCAATCGCTTCATTATCTCATTCATCCGCATATTACTATTGCTATAGTGAAGATCAATGAGTGAAACCAGTAACTCATGACAAGCCTCCAAATCACTCAAAACAGTACGTAATTTATCGTCATAATCGTTTATATAGACTATATTTTCATCTTTTATCAACTTATTGGAATTACGTAATAGGTTACTGTATTCCTCTCTGAAAGAAACTATAGACCTTTTCATCTTGATATATTCCATTCTACGTGCACGCAAGAAATTCATTATGTCCAACGAATTACGTTGGGCTATCAGTTGATCTTCTGCATCTAACAATTGATCCTCTATCCTAATTGAAGCATTCATATACAATGAATTAACGCTATTCAAAAGCACATACAATAGAAAATCAGCCCCATTGCGACGAAGAGGAATATGATTATCATTAAATGCTTTCTTCACATCATCGAAAACCGGCATCGGCGATTCCTGGAAACTTATAACAAAATTATCACCCAATATAAATCCTATCTGAAAAGATTCGAATTCACCATTTGTGTTGAAAAAGAAACCGGGCATTAAAACAAATGATACTTTATCATATACAACTGCCTTAACTACATCCTGATCTGACAACAAATCTTTAATATCGAAGCCATGTAATCCACAACCACGACAAATTTGATTGATGCGAGTAACATCGGAAACGCCTACTGTCTTAAACCAATTTATTTTATTCAGTTTTATCTCGTTCATTATATCAGTATCAGGCGGAATATTTTTTACATCAATCTCTGATTCGTCGTATTGAATAAGCTCTATCTGAGTAGGAATATCATTCTCTCCTTGATAGATGGGTGTTGACAAGAATTGACTTTCCCGACTTTGCTTATGCCTGCGTTTTTTCAATGTTCGTTTAGCCATACTCGTATCTAAATGTTACACAAAAGTAAATTATACCAAAAGTAAGAATAAAATACTATATTTGTTCCCTGTAGATAGGTTATTTACAGCCTATGTTCTTTAAATCAAAAGAGTTAAAAAGTAAACCTTTACACTATTAATGAATCAATTACTCGACATTCTGAAGCATAAAAAGCTTCAATTTTTCTTCTTATTTTACATATTACTCCTATTACCAATACTTAGCCCTTTGGCCGAGAATATATCAATATTGGACAAACTAGCCATTTTTTTAGTCTGTGGATTGTTATTTATGTCGATTTCGATATTATCAGTTTTTATAAGTTCTAAATCGGAAAAAATCATATATTCGGTTCTACTGACCATATCCATTATACCGGGAGCTATCTTCTTAAGTTATCTTCTGTTTGCACATGTATTATTAGAGCAAAACAGTGTTACGAGCCTATTCGAAACCAATCCGGAAGAAAGTAAAGAATTTGTTGCCTATTACCTCAGTATATGGGTGATTGTCGGTGTATTGGTCTATACTGCGATCCCAATTGTAATGATATGCAAGATGAAATCTTTTAAACGGCTAAAAGTGAAAGATCATAAAGCCATTTTTATTCTTAGTATAATAGTACTGGTATCGATCGTTAGCATAAACAGGGTATCACGCTCTGTCTATTTTATCAATTTCTATAAAACATTTGTAAGCTATAAATTAAGAGTAAGCTACGAGATAAAGACTATTAAAGAAAGGCAGAACCAACCATTCGAAGTAAAGGTAACTCATCAGGACTCGCTTCCTCAAACAATCGTTATTGTTATCGGTGAATCTTTGACCAAGCGCCACATGTCTCTCTATGGCTATGCACGAAATACAAACCCGCTATTATCGAATTTAGTAAAAAGCAATCAGCTCCATGTTTATACAGATGTAGTATCGCCTCAGGTACACACTATTCCTGTAATGCGCTCTTTGCTCACCATGTCAGACTTAGAGCACCCCGAATATTTCACGAAATATCCTTCTCTATTCGAATTATTCAATCGGGCCGATTATGATACATACCTCATAAGTAATCAAGAATTCAGTGAGAAATATAGATCCAGCTATGATGTATTACTCACGTTAGCTAAAAATAAATATAATGTTGCCCAACACAAACAGCACGATGATGTTGTTCTGGATACTTTTCACGAAATATTAGACAACCAAACAATCAAAAATAGATTTATTGTTATCCATCTGATAGGCAACCACATGGCTTATGAATTCAGATATCCCAAAGAGTATATTGTATTTAATAATGCCAACGACAATCTTGTCGACACTGCCATTTTCAGGGACAAACAAGCAAAGAAGACAATAGATAAATACGACAATTCGGTTCTATACAACGACTTCATTATAAATAGTGTGATAAAATCACTCGAAGGGCTACAAAATCAGAAAACTGCAATGATCTATCTTTCCGATCATGGAGAAGAGCTATATGATTACCGTGAATTTGCAGGTCATGCTTACGAAAAGGTATCGCCTCCAATGTGCGAAATACCATTTATGGTATGGATGTCCGACAATTATAAGAAGAATCGCTCAGACCTAGTGCTTGACATCAATCGCCCCTACTCTACTCAAGATTTCATTTATACCATATCCGATATGAGTGGACTGGAATATGAGGGCTATGATGATTCACGAAGCCTATTTTCTACTCATTTCGAGCCTAAAGAAAGATTTGTAGGAGAGAAAAAATACACTAAGATTAAAGAGAAATTCGACAAATAAGTTTTCTTAGCGGAACCTCTTAGGTAATTTATCGATTATTTTGCTGGGAGCCGAATTGAATCGTCGAATGAAGTTTATTTGCATACTGCCCGAATCGACATTCAGGCTTCGGCTATCTTGAGTCATGAGCACCATCCTGTTATTTACAAACGAAACACTCAGAGACCAAATTTTCCCGTTATATCCGGCAGCAGCCCGAGGAAACATAGAGGGAAAAAAGTTTACCTTGCTGTTGTAAAAATTATTGATGTCGTCTGTCGCCACATTTAAGCCCAGAGAAAATGAACCTGTTACGTAGAAATTCTTTTTTATAACAAATGTATGTGCATAGCCGCCACTTATCCCTATCTGCAAATTCTTCTGGTTGTAACGCCCTAAAGACACAAGCGAAGAGTCGGACCTTATATCATTATAAAAGACACCTCCGCCGATCTGAAAACTACCTACAGACCTCATTTGCCGTTCAGATTGATCGAATGCAGCTTTGTATGAAAATTTTTTGTTATTAAAAAAGTACTGACCATAAGCACCATATTGAATCAGCTTTATATCAGGACAAAATGCAATCATTTTATCCGAAGCGTCTTCCTGATAGAAACCTTTATAGTTTTGAAAAAATAGATCGAACACATATTTTCGCTTATAATAATGGTACTGAAAAGCAAAAGATTTTGTATTTCCTTTCTTCTTATCCCGCATGAAACCAAAACCATAGGAGCCACTTAACGAAGAATTTTTCCACGATACACCCAAGCCCAGACTAATTGGATTATTAGGACGGTATGTGTATTCAGTATCGTAGTCATAATCTTGCGATAATGCACTATAAGAATCCATAACGTAGGCCCGGATTGCCAATTTCTGATCAAACGGACGGATATAGGAGCTGTCAACTTGAGCTAAACAATAAGCTTGGGAAAGTAGAAATAATGAAAATAGAACTATATAGCGGAAACGAAATTTATTTGCCAATATCATAATAACGTAGTAATAGTACATTCTAAAACATATGTAATGTAGAACGTACTAAAATGAATTTTAGTCTTTCTTAAAGTATATATCGCCCTAAATCGCTATCGGGATCAAGAATTGTAAAGTCGAGACCATAGTCACGCATGCGAGCTAATAATCCTTCATATTCGTCAATAGAATCGAGTTCTATACCGACAAGAGTAGGCCCTGATTCTTTCTCATTCTTTTTCATATACTCGAAACGTACAATATCGTCACTATCGCCTAACACTTTATTTACAAAATCTTTTAAGGCATTCGGGCGCTGAGCAAAACGTATAATAAAATAATGTCTCAACCCCTCGAAAATCAAAGATCGCTCTTTAATTTCCTGCATACGATCTATATCGTTATTACTGCCACTAACAATGCAAACTACATTTTTACCTCTTATCTCCGATGCATAATGATTCAGTGCCGCAATACTCAATGCTCCCGCAGGTTCTACTACAATAGCGTTCTCATTGTACAATTTGAGAATAGCCGTACAAGCTTCCCCTTCGGGAACCAAACAAATATCATCGACTACTTTTGCACAAATTGGATAAGTAAGATCTCCCGCCCGTTTTACAGCTGCGCCATCTACAAATTTATCTATGCGATTAAGTGTGACCGGATGCCCTGCTTTAAAAGCTGCATTCATACTTGCTGCTCCCGTAGGTTCTACACCTATAACCTTAGTCGCCGGCGAATAATCCTTAACATAAGCACCAACTCCGGCACATAATCCACCACCACCGATAGGGATAAAAATATAATCTAATGGCATTTCCCCCATTTCGTTCAAAACTTCCAGACCAACAGTCCCTTGTCCTTCAATAATCCGGGGTTCGTCAAAAGGAGGAATAAATGTCATATTATGATTATGCGAATAATCTTTTGCAGCATCTGCACAATCGTCGAATGTATCACCTTCCAATACAATCTCGATATGACCATTGCCAAACATTTTGGTCTGCTTTATTTTTTGTTTTGGTGTTATTTTAGGCATATAAACAACACCCTTTATGCCTAAGCGATTACAACTATATGCAAATCCTTGAGCATGATTACCTGCACTGGCACAAACCACACCTTTTTTCAGAAGTTCGGGGTCGAGACTACTTATCATATTATAAGCTCCTCGCAGCTTGTATGAGCGAACAACCTGTAAATCTTCGCGCTTCAGATAAATATTAGCTTCAAAATATTGAGATAATGAATTCAGATACTGCAAAGGAGTCTCTTTAGCAATGCCTTTCAATCGGTCTAACGCCTCCTCTATATGAAGACCAAATTCATCTGTTAATCGTGTTTGCATATGTCGTTATAGTATTTTTAGAATAAGCGAAACAAAGATACAAAATTGAAAACTATCTTACAGCTACTTTACATTTTATTCAAATGATTTATTTAAGTAAATATACGAAATGAACAAATACGTCTACATAAAGGGGTAAAAAGGGATATAAACCTATAATCCTTGATTAATTTTTGTAAATTTGTATAGCTAACTTTAAATAATCGACACTAATGAAAAACCGACTGATCTTACTTATTTTCTGTTTAAGTATTGTATTACATACAAATGCTACCAATGTCAAACATGTAGTGCTAATCGGCTGCGACGGATTCGGCGCATACGCTTACAACAAAGCAAATATGCCTAATCTGAAGAAATTAGCGGCAGATGGATCCTGGTCTCTAAAAGCCCGATCAGTTCTGCCTTCATCCAGCGCTGTCAATTGGGCCTCTATGCTTATGAGTGCCAGTCCTACCCTACATGGCTACACCGAATGGGGAAGCCAAACACCCGAAATACCATCTGCTGCAACTAGCCAATATGGTAAATTCCCCTCCATTTATACTATAATAAAAGAACAATTACCTCAAGCCAAGACTGCTGTTGTATACAGTTGGGGAGGTATAGAATATCTTGTGGAAAAAGAAATTATAGACTTCGTTATACCGACCAACGACAATGATAACCTTTGTGTAGACGAAGCAGTAACCATTATCAAAAAAGAGAAGCCACTATTTACATTTATTCATCTGGACGAACCTGATCATATTGGTCATAGTGCCGGACATAATACTCCCGAATATTATGCTGAACTCGAAAATGTCGATGCAAGAATTGGCAGAATAGTGCAAGCCGTAAAAGATGCAGGGATAGAAGATGAGACCATTATTATGGTTGTATCCGATCATGGAGGAATAGAAAAAGGTCATGGAGGAAAAACACTCTACGAAGTAGAAGTCCCTATCGTAATATGTGGCCCGGGAATTAAAAAAGGGCATGAAATAAAAGATGTTATTATTGATTACGACTATGGCGCGACCATTGCCGAAATATTCGGACTTAAACGTCCGCAAGCATGGAGAGGCATTCCCATTTCGGATGCTTTCATAAAATAAGACTTACAAATTCTGAAAATAAGTCCTTGTAAACATTTACAGGGACTTGTTTTTTTATTACTTTGTATCTGAATCCCATTAAATGAAAAAATGATACCATTTCTCTATAATGTTGCCCAAACATATTATAAAACCTACGATAAGGAAATCAGTCGGTTTACCTTTGTTTTTCCTAATCGGCGGGCAAGTATCTTTTTTCAGCACTACTTATCACAAATAGCGAAAAAGCCGATCTTTTCGCCCGAAGTATTGACTGTTACCGATCTGTTTGAAAAACTAAGTCCGTATAAAAAAGCCGATCGTATCGAAATGCTTTTTATGCTGTATGATATTTACATTCAGATAAGTAAATCGACAGAGACATTCGACGAGTTTTTATATTGGGGAGAGATGCTGCTTAACGATTTCGACGATGTAGATAAATATCTGGTAGATGCCGAACAGCTTTTCCGCAACATCTACGATCTGAAAGAGATAGATGCCGGATTCGATTTTCTGACCGACGATCAGATAGAAGCTATAAAAAGATTCTGGTCTAATTTTCTACCCATCGGCGATAATGACAAGAAGAAAGACTTCCTCGAAATGTGGCAGGTACTTTTTCGACTTTATACAACCTTAAGAGAACAATTAAGGGAAAAGGGACAAGCATACGAAGGAATGATTTTTCGTGATGTGACCGAAAAAGCCTTACGCAAAGAAGAGATAGAATTACCTTTCGAAAAAATCATATTTGTAGGGCTTAACGGTCATAGTAAGTCGGAGGAGAAATTCCTCAGCTATCTTCAAAAAAGAGGCATTGCCGATTTTTATTGGGATTATTCATCTCCATTAGTAAAAGATGCACAAAATAAAGCATCATTCTTTATTGATAAAAACCGTCTGCTATTTCCCTCGCAACTTATTCTCGAAGCCGAAGAGCTGACAATGGATTTGCCTGTTATCGAAGCTATCGGTATACCGTCGGCAGTAGGTCAGGCAAAATATGTTCATACTATTATAAAATCGTTGTTGAACGAGAAACAGATAGTCTCGTCTGATAAAGCAATGAATACAGCCTTAGTATTACCCGATGAAAATCTATTATTGCCCACCCTCTATTCCATTCCCGAAGAGATAGATAAAATAAACGTAACGATGGGATATAATCTCAACAATACGTCCGTATCGGGATTGATGGAGCATATATTTAACATCCAGCGTAATATTAAGAAATCGGGTGGACAGATAAGCTTTTACTACCGTCCTGTACTCGCTATCCTCAACCATCGGTACATTACCAATGTACTAGAAGATGAAGCCAAACGATTGAAACAAAATATCATTCAATACAATAAAGTAGTGGTTTCGGTTGGTGAACTGCAAACTCATCCGTTACTTAAACTGATATTTGCTCCTATCGAGCGATGGCAGGATATTCCCGAATATCTTAAGAACATCTTAGCTGCACTGAAAACGTTGTTGTCGGTGAACACTGAAAACGAAGATGAAGATATAAATGCCCGATCGATAGACATAGAGTGTGAATTTATTGTAGAATACTACAAGACTATCAACAAGATGGAAGATGCATTGAAAGATGCTGCGCCCGATATGACAGTCGAAACTTACTTCAAGCTACTGAAAAAACTGATAGTAAGTATCAGTGTACCATTCAGCGGTGAACCATTATCTGGATTACAAATAATGGGGGTCCTCGAAACACGTGCATTAGACTTCGACAATCTGATCATTATGTCGATGAACGAAGGCATATTCCCGTTAAAAAAAGCAACAAATTCATTTATTCCTTACAACCTGCGCAGAGGGTTTGAACTACCGACATACGAGCATCAGGACAGCATATTCGCATACCATTTCTACCGTATGATAAACAGGGCTAAGCGCATATATCTACTTTACGATACTCGTACCGAAGGTTTACAAATGGGCGAAGTCAGCCGCTACTACAAACAAATAAAACACCTGTACGCCGACAAATTCGATATACAAGAGAAGCTTGCTACCTATAAAGTATCATCGAACGAAAGTTTATCCATCTCCATCAGGAAAACACCTCAGATAATGGATAAAATGAAGGCTTTCGGACAAGGTGGAGACAGAAGCCTGTCGGCCAGTTCGATAAACACTTATCTGAACTGTCCGCTACAATTCTATTTGTCCATTATCGAAAAAATGGATGAAGAGGACGAAATTACGGAGACAATAGAAGCCAGCACTTTCGGTACGATCTTTCACTCCTCAATAGAATGGTTATACAAACCGTTCGAGGGTAAAATGGTTACAGCCGATCTGCTTCACAAAATAGCTAAAGACGAGAAGCTTTTGACCGAAACAATAGAAAGATCGTTTGCCGAAAACTATTTCAAAACAGAAAAAATAAAAAAACTCACAGGACAAAACTTCCTGACAGGTGAGGTGCTGCGTAAATATATAAAACGTGTATTAGCTACCGATGCTAAACTGACGCCATTTATATACATCGAATCTGAAAAACGAATCAAGATAGATTATCCTTTACCTTCGGGCGAAACAGTATCTCTTAAAAGTTTCATCGACCGTGTGGACGAGGTGAAAGGACACACCCGAATTATCGATTATAAGACAGGCAAAGGTGTTCTTCGATATCGGGCAATGAAAGACTTGTTCGACAAAGAACTGAAAGACCGCCCGAAAGCCGTTATGCAGGTTTTTATGTATGCCCATTTGTATATGATGGAGCAACCCGAAAAAATTATAGAACCGGGTATATACTATTTACGCAATCTGTTTGATAACAGATTCGATCCCGATGTCATCTATAAACCCGAGCGTGAAGACAAACGAATCATTGATTTCACACCGTACCGAAAAGATTTCAAAGAACATTTCGATACCTGCCTCGAAGAAATATTCAATCCCGAAATACCATTCAACCAAACCCCTACGGGCGAAGCTTGCAAATGGTGCACTTTTACCAATATTTGTAAAAAGTAAAAGCATTGTCGGCCTTAACCGAAAGCCAACAATATCCTAACATAATCTAAACTTCATATACTTTTCTTTACAATTTATCTGCATTTAGTACAACGATCATATAATTATGTGTTATGAGCTAGTATCTATCGTCCATTCTGTCATCCCGATACGCAGTGAGGGATCTGTTATCTCTTGAGTTTATTAGTCAACATGCTTATTTTATATAGATCCCTCACTACATATCGGGATGACAAATTCGAATGAAGATGTTATTAGTTATTGTTCCTTTTATAATATTAAACTCATATTGAACTACCTATTTGTCTATCTGCCAATTAACCTTTTACAAAATAATCTTAACCATCACGTAACAATTGCGTAGCAGAAGTGTTATAATAATGAAATAATATTGCATCAGAATTAATAAGGTCACGATATATAAATAAGAAAAAATATGAAAAAGATACTATTTTTCGCTTTCGCAGCTTTACTTCTAGTTTCTTGTAGTTCATCTAACAAAAACGGAGCAAAATTATCGGGAGCAGGAGCTACATTTCCCGCACCATTCTACAATATCGTTTTTAAAAGTTACTCTCAAACAGCAGGAAACAATGTTACTTACGGAGCAGTAGGTAGTGGCGGAGGTATTCGCAGCCTGAAAGACAAAACAGTTGACTTCGGCGCTACTGATGTATTTTTATCTGATGCCGAACTAAAAGATATGGGTGCAGATATAGTACATATTCCTACTGCAGTTGGAGCCGTAGTGCTGGCATACAACTTACCTAATGTTACAGATTTGAGGCTGACTGCCGAAGTTATCTCAGATATATACAGAGGTAAAATCACCAAATGGAATGACGAAAAAATTAAAACATTAAATCCGGGTATAACTTTCCCCGACAAAGCAATAACTGCCGTGTATCGTTCGGATGGCAGTGGAACAACATTTGTGTTCTCTGACTATATGAGCAAAGTGAATGACAATTGGAAAAATGAAATAGGTAGTGGAAAATCGCTTAAGTTTCCTGCCGGAATTGCAGCTAAAGGAAATCCGGGAGTAGCAGGTATTGTTGCCGAAACAGAAGGTTCGATCGGGTATATCGGTTCTGAATACGCATTAGCTCTGAATATTACAGCAGCATCGCTACAAAACAGTGCAGGTCATTTTATCAAAGCCGATACCAAAAGTATATCTGCTGCTGCAAACGTAGATATGCCAGCTGATACCCGCCTGATGATTACCAATTCGCCTAACCCTGAAGCCTACCCTATCAGCACTTTCACATGGATAATTGCTTACAAAGAACAAGGATATAATAACAGAAGTGAAAACACAGCCAAATCACTCAGCAACCTGCTTAGTTTTGTTATAAGCAAAGAAGGACAAGATATTGCAGCAAAAACTCACTATGCTCCACTATCGCCCGCTGCTCTTGAAAAAACGCAGGCAATTATTAAGTCAATGACTTTTAACGGAAATCCGATTGTTACAGAATAAGTAAGAACTCATATTCTTTTACTTAAATTTTAAATTACACAAAGGGTTTATATACTCGTTAAGATGAAAGACAAAATATTTAAGATAATACTTTTTATAGCCTCTTGTTTGATATTACTTCTGACAGCAGGTATAGTCTATGGCTTAATAAGCAAAAGCATAGACGCCTTCTCATCCTTCGGATTCATCGGATTCATATCTTCTTCGGAATGGGATTCGGTCAACAACCAGTTTGGAGCCTTATCATTCATTACAGGTACACTTATCACATCTATTCTTGCCTTACTGTTCTGTATACCCTTTTCACTGTCGATTGCCTTGTTTAACGGCGAATACTTCAGAGGTAAAAAAATAGCAACAGTAGTTAGTTCTATTGTAGATTTACTAGCCGGCATACCATCGATCGTTTACGGTTTATGGGGATTTTATGTACTACGCCCCATTCTTGTTGATATGGGACTCAGTGCACAAGGATTCGGCGTATTATTATCGTCCATTATCTTGGCGATTATGATTATCCCTTACGCTTCATCATTAAGCACCGAATTTATATCGATGGTGCCCAACGAATTGAAGGAAGCAGCATATAGCTTAGGAGCAACTAATCTTGAAGTAATACGAACAGTAAGCCTCCCCGTAGCAGGATCGGGAATTTTCGCCTCATATATATTAGCTTTCGGGCGTGCATTAGGCGAAACAATGGCTGTAACCATGCTGATAGGAAATACAAATAATATACCTCAAAGCATATCCGATACAGGAAATACAATGGCAAGTATCATAGCCAATCAATTCGGAGAGGCCGACGGCTTAAAACTAAGTTCGCTAATGGCTATCGGATTGCTGTTATTCCTTATAACGGCTTCGATCAATTTTATAGCCAAGTATATCATGAAAATTGTAAATAGATGAAAAAGAATATATTTTCAAGTTCCAGATATAGATTAGCCAAGAATAGGGCATTCTTCTTTAGTGTCTGCTTTTTTTCGGCTATTACAATGATTCCTCTTTTTCTCATCTTGTGGGAATTGGTGAAGAAAGGATACAGACAATTTAATGTAAGCTTGTTTACAGAGGTTGCACCCACATCGATGGAAGCCATGCTTGCACGTATAAGCGGTGATCTTATTCCGGGCGGTATATTAAACGGATTAGCAGGTACTTTATTTATTCTGGTTATGGCAATTGTGATAGCGATACCAGTCGGCATAATGACCGGCATTTATCTTGCAGAAAATCAAAATACACGGTTCAGCAAATTAATCAGAAGCCTTACCGATCTCTTACAAGGTATTCCATCTATCGTAATAGGTATAATCGTTTATATCTGGGTGGTAAAACCCATGTTCAGTTACTCTGCGCTGGCTGGTAGCGTAGCATTGGCGATAATGATGTTACCGATGATTATACGCTCCACAGAAGAGAGTCTTAAGATGTTACCCACTTCGCTCAAAGAAGCAGGGCTGGCATTAGGTGGTTCTTATAGTTCTGTAGTACTCAGAATATTACTACCTTCAGCATTCGGAGGGTTATTTACAGGATCGCTACTTGCCGTATCGCGTGTAATGGGTGAAACAGCACCATTACTGGTTACAGCATTGGGCGCATCGGTTGTCAACTGGGATGCCGCACAACCGACAAGTGCTATTTCGCTATTGATATGGGAATTTTATAACGATCCCAACTTGGCGGATTTAGTTTGGTCATCATCATTATTTTTACTTCTTATCGTATTAGGAATTAATATATTTGCAAAAAGCATAGCTAAAAAATGGAAAATACAATAACGACAGACAATAAATATATACTTGAGTTGAAAGATGTATCTGTATCTTACACTCCGGGAAAAAATGCAGTAAATGCAGTAAGTGCAGGGATAAAGCCAAATACAGTTACTGCCATAATGGGCCCTTCGGGCTGTGGTAAGAGTACTCTGTTACGTGCTATCAACCGCATGCACGAACTATATCCGGACATTGTAACCACAGGTGAGATCTTATTGAAAGGTGAAAATATCTTCGATATGAATCCGATGAAAGTTCGCCGATTGGCAGGTATGGTATTTCAGCGACCGAATCCATTCCCTACGATGAGCATATCTGATAATGTACTTGCCGGCTATAAACTGAATAATATAAAACTAAGTAAATCCGATAAAGAAGAAATTGTAGAGCAAAGCCTGCGTAGTGTGGCTTTGTGGGACGAAGTAAAAGATGCGATAGGGAAAAAAGGAACATTCCTTTCTGGCGGTCAGCAACAGCGGCTATGTATCGCCCGTGCTTTGGCTCTTAAGCCCGAACTGCTATTAATGGATGAACCGACATCGGCACTCGACCCCATTTCTACAAACAGAATAGAAGAACTGATATTAGAATTAAAAAAGCAATATACAATCGTGATTGTAACACATAATATGTCGCAGGCAGCTCGCCTGTCCGACAATTCTATGTTTATGTATCTGGGCGAACTGGTAGAGTACGGTACAACCAAGCAAATGTTTACCAAGCCTAAGGATAAACGTACAGAAGATTATCTGACAGGGGTATTTAGTTAAGGTCACAGACCTTTTTATTACTTTAGAGTTATAACAAGCAATAGTTACCATGTAGCTATCTAAAATAGAAAAAACGATGACAACAAATATGAAATTGAAGCAACTCGAAATTCTACTTAACGATTTTGAGTTATTATCAAAAACCGCTTTGGTTCAGATGCAGATTGTAAACAGGCTGTCCGAAGACAATAGTATCAAAGCGCTTTATGAAGAAGCAGAATCGAACGAAATAATAATGGACAGGCTGGAAATAAAAATCAGAGAAGAAGTTGTTTTTACCATTTTCCAGTTCAACCCCATAGCTGCCGATCTAAGAAAAATAATTACTTATCAAGATATTACTACTAATCTGGAGCGTGTCGGTGACATGCTTTTAAATATTATCCATTTCCTCAAAGTAACAGATATACATCACGCTGATTTTGATGTAATACGGAAATTGATACATAAAATGTTAGGAGCTGTAAATGAAATGTTGCGTAATGCTATATTTTCATTTTCGAACCGAGATAGTCATACTGCATACAAAATAATTAAAGACGATGATAAAGTAGACAGCCTGTTTGATCAAATTGGAATATCTTTACAAGAAACATTCGCCACTAAAGAGTTAAGCAAAGATCAGATACGAAACATTATCAATGTAAATGCAATATCTCACAATCTCGAACGCATCGGAGACAGTGCTACTAATATTGCCGAGGCAACTATTTATTTGACCGAAGGAAAAGATATAAGACATGGAAATGAAGAATAACGACACATCGATACTAATAGTAGACGATGAGGCCGACATACGCGAAATCCTCCAATTTAACCTCGAACACGAAGGATATATCATCGATCAGGCTGAGTCGGCCGAACAAGCTCTCGAAAAGCTATCACCTAAGCATCAGCTGATTCTTCTTGATGTTATGATGGGGGGTATATCGGGATTTAAACTTGCCGACCAATTGAGAAAGCTGGGAAACAATATTCCAATTATATTCTTAACGGCAAAAGATACTGAAAATGATATGCTGACCGGATTTTCGATCGGAGGAGACGACTATATATCTAAACCCTTCTCGATAAAAGAAGTAATTGCCCGTGTAAAAAGTGTAGTGAAAAGAGCGAGCTTAACAGAGAAGGCCGAGAAAGCTAAGGTTCTGGATATAAACAATCTGAAAATTGATTTAGATTCTAAAGTTGTTTCTATCAGTGATGAGACTATTGATCTTACAAAAACCGAATATAATATACTTGTCTTACTTGTTCAGAACGAAGGGCGGACTTTCTCCCGTTCCGATATTTTAGAAAAAGCATGGGATGGAAACGGCATTGTATTAGACAGGACGGTAGATGTACACATCACCCGCCTTCGGAAAAAGATAGGACAATATGGCGATTATATTGTCAATCGTACAGGATACGGATACAGCTTTAATATGCACAACAAATAAAGGTCGTAAACCTTTGTAATATAAAACAGGTCAATAATTATTTCTTAATACATCATAAACTCAATATAGTTATGAAACTGACATATAAACAACGCATCTTTTGTTACTTCCTCGTCATCTTTGTGTTATTTGCAGGGAGCATAATTATATTTGAACAAAGCGAAGAAAAAAAGTATCGCACAGATGATCTGATAGCACGTTTGGATCGTTATTCCGAAATTGTACACAAGTATATTGAGCAAAATCAGTTGAATGATACAACCATACCTAAACTTCATAATCTGGCAGACATTTTGCCAGACGATATCCGTATCACAGTAATAGGTACAGAAGGGAAAGTAAAATACGACAAAGATGTAACTAACTTAAATACATTAGAAAACCATCTGGATCGCCCCGAAATAAGAAACGCACAATATCAGTCGCATGGCTGGAATATCCGTATGTCGGCATCAACAAAGCACGAATATATCTATTATGCAAGACATTATCCATCATACTATGTACGTGTAGCATTACCCTACAATATCGAAACAAAAAATATGCTTCAAGCGGACAAAATGTTTATCTATATTGTCGGTATAATGTTTATTATTGTATTAGTATTACTGAATTATGCCGCAGGAAGGTTCAGCAGTTCCATTGCCAGATTGAAAACCTTTACATCGCTGATAAAAGGAGATAAACCACTTCCAAAAGATATACATTTCCCCGATGATGAATTAGGGGAGATTGGATATGAGTTAGTGGATATATTCGACCAAAAAGAAAAAATAAAGCACAATATAGAATTAGAGCGTGAGAAAATTATACGCCATTTTCAATTTTCGGAAGAGGGTTTATGCATATTCTCGTCCGATCGCAAAAAGGTCTATGCCAATACGCACTTCATCCACTTTATGAACTTCATAGCCGATAAGCCAATGTTCAACGTCGATATGATTTTTAAGGAAGATGCATTCAGTCCTATCATGGAGTTTCTGGATGATACAAATAAAGTACAAAACCACTCTATATTCGAACTTAACAGAAATGGTAAAGTATTCCTGATAAAGACAATCGTATTCGAAGATAAAAGCTTTGAGATCACAATAAAAGATATCACCAAAGTAGAGAAAAATCGTCTTTTAAAACAAGAAATGACTAATAACATAGCGCACGAATTGCGCACACCTGTTACAAGCCTACGTGGATACCTCGAAACACTGAATGAGCAAAGTTTACCTGCTGATAAACAAAAACAATTTATCGACAGAGCATACCAACAATCGATTCGCTTATCTAATCTGATAGACGACGTAAGCCTTATCAGTAAAATGGAGGAATCGACAAAACAATTTACGACCGAAAACATCAATCTGTCGCAGGTAATAAATGATGTTCGTATTGATCTTACAGACAAGTTGGTAGAAAACGATATAAAACTCGACATTTCGCTAAAAGACGATTTACATCTGACAGGTAACTATACTTTACTCTATTCCATCTTCCGTAACCTGATAGATAACTCGATAAGTTATGCTGGGCCACATACCGAGATACATATAAACAACTACATGGAAGATGAAAAATTCCTATACCTATCATTCTATGATACAGGAAAAGGTGTCGGCGAAGAACATCTGAACCGCTTATTCGAACGTTTCTACCGTGTATCTGAAGGACGCACACGAGATACTGGTGGTTCTGGTTTGGGATTATCTATTGTCAGAAATGCTGTGTTGTTTCACAAAGGAGAAATACAGGTAAAAAATAGGATAGATGGAGGGCTCGAATTTCTGTTCACATTAAAAAAATAGATCATAAATGCTAATATCGGTTTCTGTTTAGCAAACCCCTATTTCAAATACAAATATCTGAACTACGAAATATATTTGAATATTTTATAGTTCAGATATTTGTATTTACTTTGTAGCAGAATATAAATCTCGCTCATTTTTAATTTAATGACAGCTTACCCTCAATATATATCAGCTTTTCCTATCATTTTTTCTGCTGAAAATTTGGAGGTTAACCATGTTTTATTAGAGAGAGAGAGAGAGAGAGAGAGAGAGAGAGAGAGAGAGAGAGAGAGAGAGAGAGAATATATAGTAATATTATTCCGTCCAAACAAGAGTTCCCTTAATTTTAATAAATTATCTGCTCGGCTTCTATGAGGTCCGGGTTTTCTTTGTTTATGCAACTCGTTAACGAAACGATATAACCTCTTGAGATAACAATACGATTTTCTACTACTAACCCATAAATGGTCTGCATATCCAAACAACTACTATGATAAGATACATTATTATACTAATTCTACTATTTACTGCACTTGGCAATATTTCATCTAAGAATGAGACTGATTCTATAGCCAAGGAACTAAATAATGCGCTGAATAACATCGAGTCTTATGATGCTGTTAAAGAAAAGAACATACAGAATCTAAAGCAAATGTTGACTATAAAGAACTTATATCCTGAGCAAATATATGAGATCAATAGTAAGCTGTGCAACGAGTATAGAAAATACATATCGGATTCTGCCGTCACCTATGTCTTAGATAATATTAAAATTGCAAATCAGATTGGGAATCTCGATCTTAAGAATGAAGCTAATCTGGAACTGGCATGGCTATATTCGACAGAAGGTCTATATATAGAAGCCAAGAATATACTCGACAATATAGATCGGTCTACATTGATAAAAGAGCAACTTCCCGACTATTACGAAATATACAATGCATTTTGCAGCCATTATGGGCAAAGCAACAATAACGCCAATTATTATAAGAAAAGCGAGTTATACCGCGATTCTTTACTAATGGTTCTTGATACTCAATCGACTCTATACCAAATAACTTATGCTACCAAAATATTTTATAAAGGGCAAAGAGATGAGGCCGAAACAATTCTGTTATCTCTTTTAGATAAAACATCCGATAAAGATGCCGATCGTGCGGTAATTGCTTACATGCTCGGATTGAAATATAAAGAAGACGGTAATATAGAATTACAAAAAAAGTATCTATCCATGTCTGCTATTACCGATATCAAAAACTCGATAAAAGACAATGCTTCATTACAGGGATTAGCATTAATGTATTATGGCATGGGTGATATAGATCTCGCATATAAATTTATAGAAATGGCCATAAACGATGCTGTATTTTGTAATGTTCGGTGCAGAACTTTCGAAACATCATCCTTCTATCCGTTAATAAATGCAGCATACCAAGCTAAAGAGAATAAACAAAAATCAGAACTTCAATCATATTTAATACTCATCAGCATCTTATCGGTATTTCTTATCATTGGTATTATCTATGTGTACAGGCAGATGAAAAGACTGTCGCGCATCAGAAAAGAGCTATATCATACAAATGTAAAACTAAGCAAACTGAACGAAGATTTAAATAGTGCTAACAGTAGTTTGAGTGAAGCAAATCATATTAAAGAAGAATATATAGCACATTTTTTCGATCTGTGCTCAACGTACATAGATAAGTTTGAAGATTATCGCAAATCATTGAGCAAACTTGCAGCAAACAATAAGATCGAAGATTTGTTCAAAGCCCTTAAATCGACCATACTGATCGAAAACGAATTGGAAGATTTATACAAAAACTTCGATTCCATCTTCTTAAATATATACCCAACCTTCGTAGAAGAGTTCAATGCCCTGCTTCTCCCCGATGAACAGATACTGCCCAAGCAAGGCGAATTTTTGAATACCGAATTGCGGATATTCGCACTAATTCGTCTAGGTATTACCGACAGTGTTAAGATTGCCAGCTTCCTTCGATATTCTTTAAGAACTGTTTACAATTACCGCACAAAAGTCAGAAACAAAGCTGCCGATTCTCGTGACGAATTTGAGGAAAGAGTGAAAGAAATTGGAGCGGTAAGCAAAAAATACAAGTAATAAGTCAGTACTTTTTACACCACCGAATAAATGCTAATTACCTATAAAACAGTAGTTAGCATTTTCAGTTTAGTACTTTTTCTCCGCACAAAAAAAAGACAAGGCTCTATATAGGTAGTTTCACTATATCAAAAACATTTTTAAACGATGCTTAACCTTATTTATGTTTTTGGACAACCGTATCTTATATACTAATTTTAATATCATGAATCTATGAATCTAATTGTACTAAAAAAACAATTTTTCTACACTTTATGCCTATTATTTGCATGCATGGTCTCAGTACCTATTTATGCCCAAAATAATATGCAGGTTGAAGGAACTGTAACCGACGCCGCTTCCGGGGAAACCCTTATTGGAGTCTCAATCGTTCAGAAAGGGACAACCAATGGTACTGTAACCGACATGGATGGTAATTTCACTCTAACCAACGTACCTCAAGGTGCACTTATCGCTATCTCCTACGTGGGATTCGACCCCGTTGAAATTCGTGCAACTTCAGAGAAAATGAATGTAAAACTTAACGAATCAAACAGACTGTTAGATGAAGTAGTTGTAATCGGATATGGAACAGTTAAACGTAAAGATGTTACGACTGCCATATCGAGTGTTACGACTCAAGACCTCGACCAACGCCCTATTGTATCTACGGCTCAAGTAATACAAGGTCGAGCAGCGGGTGTTTCAGTCATACAACCCAATGGTGCTCCCGGCGGCGAAATGTCGATCCGTGTTCGTGGTACTACCTCATTCAACGGAAGTAATGACCCGTTATATGTAGTAGACGGAGTACCTGTTGACAATCTGAATTTTCTATCTCCAAATGACATAGCAAGCCTACAAATACTAAAAGATGCATCTTCTGCCGCAATCTATGGTTCACGTGCAGCGAACGGGGTTATAGTAATTACAACTAAGGCAGGATCTGCTGCCGATGGCGCTAAAATAACAGTTAATACACAATTCAGTGCAAGTAAAGTAACAAACAAGATAAAGCCTCTCAATACCTCTCAATATAGAGAATTACAAAACGAAATAGGACTGATATCTTTACCTGAAGACTTGACTGACCAAACAAACTGGTTCGACGAAGCTTACTCGACAGGTAGAATGGAAAACTACCAAGTTTCCATTTCTGATGGAACCGAAAGATTAAAATACTTCATATCAGGTGGCTACCTCAATGAAAAAGGAGTATTGAATACAGCTTACTATAAACGTTATAGTTTTAGAGCAAACATCGACAGTAAGGTTCGCAAATGGCTTACCCTCAACGCAAACATTTCTTATTCGGATAATATAAGTAATGGATTAACAACAGGCCTTGGCGCAAATCGTGGTGGAGTTGTTCTATCAGTAATCAATACACCGGCTTATGCTCCGGTTTGGGATCCTGAGAATCCAAATCAATATTACAATAATTTCTATGGTATTGGCAACATTACCAATCCATTGGAAAACATGGAAAGGAGTAAAAATAATAAAAACAAAGAAAATAGATTATTAGCTTCCGGTAATACGATAATAACATTCATGCCCGAATTGACCCTGAAATCATCGTTTACTCTTGACCGTCGAAATGCTATAAATACAACGTTCTTAGATCCGATCTCTACCGCTTGGGGACGAAATCAATACGGAGAAGCTTCTGACAAGCGAAACATGAATACTGTACTGACTTTTGAAAATGTAGCAACATATAACAAAACAATCAATAAGCACGGATTCGAGGTAATGGCTGGTACATCGTGGACCGACTCTGATTATAGTAATAGCTGGATTAACGGCTCTCACTTCCGTAACGATCAAATCCAAACATTGAATGCTGCAAACAAAATAGCTTGGGGAAATGATGATAATAGTGGTACAGGTTCTGGTGCTTCCAAATGGGGGATTATGTCTTACTTAGGACGTATATCGTACAATTACGATAGCAAATACCTCATTACAGCAAATGTAAGAACAGATGGTTCTTCAAAATTGCACCCCGATTATCGCTGGGGAACATTCCCATCTGTATCGGCAGCATGGCGTATATCTTCCGAAGATTTTATGCAAGGACTTGACTGGCTCGACGATTTGAAGATTCGCGGAGGCTGGGGTAAAACAGGTAACCAATCGGGTATAGACGATTATGCTTATTTGCAACGCTACAACATAACCCGAGTAGAGTGGTTTGTTACAGGACAAGAAAATTCTCTTCCAACCATTAGCCAAGCTAACTTGAGAACTCCCGACTTAAGGTGGGAAACAACAACACAAACCAATCTGGGTATCGACTTTACAGCATTCAGAAACCGACTTACAATAAATCTTGACTATTATTATAAATTGACAAGTGATATGTTGATGAGTGTATCATTACCATCGGGTGCAGCAGCAGCCAACAATATTACTCGTAATGAAGGGGAAATGACAAATCGAGGTTTCGAGCTTACTGTAAGTAGTCGAAATTTGGAAGGCGTATTTTCATGGAATACTGATTTTAATATTTCATTCAACAAGAATAAATTGAAGAGTCTCGAATTACAGCAAATATATAACGATGCCAGAACAAGCGATGTTATAAATGAAACAGTAGTACGCAACGAACCGGGAAGATCTCTGGGTGGTTTTTACGGTTACATCAGCGATGGTGTAAATCCGGAAAATGGAGAATTGATGTATCGGGATTTGAACGGAGATGGTAAAATATCTTCAACAGACAGAACATACATTGGAGATCCTAATCCTGATTTTACCTATGGTATTACAAACACTTTCTCATGGAAAAACTTCAACCTGAGTATATTCATCCAAGGATCGTATGGCAACGATGTCTTCAATGCTTCAAGAATTGAAACAGAAGGTATGTATGATGGTAAAAACCAATCTACACGCGTACTGGACCGTTGGAAAATACCTGGTCAAATAACCGATGTACCTAAAGCGGGCTTCGATATGAAAAACTCGACTTATTTCATCGAAGACGGTAGTTATCTACGCCTTAAAGACATCTCGTTCTCTTACAATTTCACAGGAGGAGTTCTTAAAAAGATCGGAATAAACCGTCTACAGCCATACTTTACATTAAGCAATCTGGCAACATGGACTAATTATTCGGGAATGGATCCGGAGGTGAACCAATGGGGAAATAATGGAGCAGTACAAGGCATAGACTGGGGTACTTATCCTCATAGTAAATCGTATGTGTTTGGTATTAATTTCGAATTTTAAAATAAACCTATATGAAACTAAAATATATATTTCTAGGACTGGCATGTAGTTCGTGCCTGATACTCACTAATACTTCATGCTCATTGGACTACGACCCTATTGATACATACTCGGACGTAACTGAAGGTGTGACTGAAAGTGGAGAAAAAGTGGCCTTTAAAGATAAAGCCGCAGTAGAAAGCCATCTTGTAACAATATATCAGCGAATGCGTGATCGCCAAGAGCATTGGTATAACGACTTTCTCATTATATCGGACTCTCACGCGGACAATGCGTATGCAGGAGTAACCGGTGCTGAAGTTATGCCTTTCGAAACCAATAGTATAGAAGGCTCTAATTCTATAATCGAACGCGACTGGAACAGATATTTGGAAGATATAGCCCGTGCAAATAAGCTAATATGTAACATTGATGATGTTCAGGATAATTCACTGACATCCTCGGAAAGAGCACAATACAAAGCAGAAGCTAGGATTTTCAGAGCAATGATTCTCTTCGATATGGTACGACTATGGGGCAGTATTCCCGTTATCATAACAGAGGCGGAAGATATTACTTCAGAATCAATAGAAGGTGTTTATCCACAATATTTCCCGTCGCAGAGTACAGAAGATGAGGCCTACAAACAAATAGAAACAGATTTATTAGAATCTATTGCGGCAGCCCCCGATTACAATGCTGCAGATAAAACTATCTTCACCAAAACTGTAGCACGCACAATATTAGCTAAAGTTTATGCCGAAAAACCACTTAGAGATTATACCAAAGTGATTCAATATTGCGATCAGGTTGCAGCGGATGGTGTAGATTTAGTAACTGATTTTAGTGATCTGTTTGGCATGAACGAAACCAATACCGATGCCAAAGCCAGAAATACAAAAGAGTCTATTTTAGAAGCACAATTCTTCTCCGGAAGTGGAAACTGGTGTACATGGATGTTCGGTAGAGACCTTGTAAATTGGAATAATAATTTTACGTGGGCTAAATGGGTAACCCCTTCGCGCGATCTTATCAAGGCATTCGAGAACGAGGGAGACTTAATACGCTATAAAGAGTCTATTGTATATTATAAGTGTACATGGAGTAACTATTATCCGTCAGACAACTATCCTTTTATGTATAAATGTCGTTCGGCATATAGCAGTATTATCAAATACAGGTATGCAGATGTTCTGCTACTAAAAGCCGAAGCTTTAATTATGAAAGACGGTCCGGACTTAGCCGGTGCAGCAACTATTATAGATAGAATCCGCACACGTGCAGGGATAGCTAAACTTTCTTCATCTGATAAAAGCAGCAAAAGCTCAATGGAAAATGCCCTGCTAAAAGAACGTCGTTTAGAATTGGCATTCGAAGGTCAACGCTGGTACGACTTAGTTAGACTAGGTAAGGTTGAAGAAGTGATGAATGCTGTATATGCAAAAGATTCGGGTCGAAAACCTCAAATGTATCCTTTCGATCAGAATTCGTACAGACTACCGATTCCACAAGGCTCAATCGACCAAAATCCTAATCTAGTTCAAAACCCTGGTTATTAAGCCTAAATAATTTATATAATGAGAAATAACATGAAATTAAAAACGATATTACCCATTCTTATGTGCTGGGCATGTGTAGCGACAGCTTGCGGTAAAGAATCTCCAACAGAAGCGCCAGTAGTCACACCCGAAGTACCAGGCAAAGGAGATGTAACAATCTATGTTACAACAAACAACAGATCTCTCGATTTTGCCAAAAAGACTGCAAGTTTCAATAGCAAACCAAGCATGTCTCCATCAATAATAACACTAGACCCAACAAAGCGCTATCAAACAATGGATGGTTTTGGTGCGGCAATAACAGGTTCTACATGTTTCAATTTATTGAAAATGGCTCAGGCTGACAGAACTAAATTTCTGAAAGAGACATTTTCCGAAACAGAAGGTATGGGACAAAGCTATATACGTATTGCAATCGGATGCTCCGATTTCTCGTTAAGTGAATACACTTGCTGTGATACTAAAGGAATAGAAAACTTCGCTTTACAAAATGAGGAGAATGAATACGTTATTCCTATTCTGAAAGAAATATTGGCGATTAATCCGAATTTGAAGATAATAGGCTCTCCCTGGACTCCACCTCGTTGGATGAAGGTAAATAATCTGACAGATCTTCAACCATATAACTCGTGGACAAGCGGACAACTCAATCCTCAATATTATCAGGACTATGGTACATATTTTGTGAAATGGATACAAGCTATGGCTGCAAACGGAATCAATGTAGATGCTGTCACTCCTCAGAATGAGCCTTTAAACAGGGGAAACTCTGCCTCTCTTTTCATGGGATGGGAAGAACAAAAAGCTTTTGTCAGAGATGCCCTAGGCCCTAAATTAGTAGCTGCAGGTCTTGATACAAAAATATATGTATTCGATCATAATTATAATTATGATAACATGGCAGATCAAAACGATTATCCCATCAAAATTTATGACGATGCAGCAGCAGCCAAATTTATAACAGGTGCAGCATTCCATAACTACGGTGGTGATAAAGCTGAGCTTCTAGATGTTTACAATAAACGCCCTGACAAAGAATTAATCTTTACAGAAACATCCATTGGCACATGGAATGATGGACATAATCTGACAAAACGATTAATGGATGATATGGAAGAGGTAGCATTAGGCACTATCAACAACTGGTGTAAAGCTGTAATAGTATGGAACCTAATGCTGGATAGTGAGCGAGGACCTAATCGTGACGGCGGTTGCCAGACATGTTACGGTGCTGTCGATATAGACAGATCGGATTATAAGACAATCACCCGAAATTCTCATTATTATATTGTTGGTCACCTTTCTTCAGTAGTAAAACCCGGAGCGACACGTATCGGCACTAGTGGCTTTACAGCTTCCGGCATAACATATACTGCTTTCGAAAATACAGACGGAACCTACGCTTTTGTTTTACTCAACAATACGAATGAATCGAAAGCGATAGTCTTGAACGACGGTACAAATAATTTCAGCTATGATGTGCCGGCTAAAGCTGTAGCCTCTTACCAATGGAAAAAATAATTTAATATCCGTATTATGAAAAAATATTTATATATCATATTAATCCTATCAGCCATTATCACGTTTAATTCGTGTAGTGACGATGATGATAATCCAGGCAACCCTGTTCTGAATACTAAAACACAATTTGGTAGCGCCATGTTTGGCGACAGTCTGGAATTCACTATTGATGTCTCAGATGCAGAAATCCCGTTATCAACAGTAAAAGCCCAATTGTTTTTTGATGAAGAGAAAGTTTCTGAAACAGTTATCCGCACAAAAACAAACGGAGAATATTCAGGCAAGATATATATACCATATAATGCCAATACTCCAAATGGGACAGCTACATTGAAACTAATTTTGCAAAATATTAATTTTACCATTACGGAAGAATCGTATGACTTGCCTCTTTCTCGTCCAGATTATCCATATCTAACACTTGTTACTGCAAATGGAAATTACCGTATGGAAAGGATTGGACTGTACCAATATAAAGTAACCGACAATTTTCCTCAAAAAGTTAATGGTTATATCAAAACCCCTAAAGTAGGTACATATGGTAATGAACTTACTTTTGGATGGGAAAGCGATGCTATAGCATTGAGATCAACAACAGATATTACATTTTCTAATTATAATGCAGGTGAATATTCGATCGTTTTCAATACGCTTAATTATCAAGCATCTCCATTCATAATTGCTTATACAATCAACAATGAAGTGATGCAGCGAATAGATGACAATAATTTCAAAATCGACTTATCTCTGACACAAGGACAGGAAATTACAATAGGTGGTTTCGATGACTTAGATAGTTGGTGGATCGATCCATCTTTTTTCAACAAAGATGCAGATGGTAATCTTACATTCGCAGCCATGAGCGGTAATTATAGAATAACTGCAAACTTTAGCAACCAATACTTCCTCATTGAAGCACTCAGCGGTAGCAATTTAGCTACTCTTGGAGCTGATGGCACAGGAGCAATCTGGATAATCGGCGACGGTATAGGTAAACCATCAGTAAGTAGTAATGTTGTGGGATGGAATCCTGATGGAGCCTTATGTTTCGCACCAATGGGCAATAAAAAATATCAGGTCGTTCTTGAAGCAGGTAAGACTGTGAACGCCGACGATATTAATTTCAAGTTCTTCCATCAAAAAGGATGGGGTGGTGAGTTTTCAAATACGACACTTACCACAACCAGCGATATTATATTTATCGGAGATGGAGATAATGGAAGAGACTCCGGCAATTTAGGTATTGTAGAAGGTAAATCTCTTGAAAGTGGCGCTATCTATGTTTTCACGGTAGACTTAAGTCAAGGAAACGACCAAGCAGTATTAACTGTTGTGAAAAAATAATATGCAGTAGAGTTTGAGTATAAATACTGTTCGACGTGAGTTCGATTGTAGCAATTATTTGGATAAATCTCATCAAATAAAGCTAATTTTGAACTCACGTTATTTTCTATAAAACATGGAAAATAGTTATATCACAAACACTTCGGCAATTAAATAATCAAATAATAAATTATGCTTAAACCAATTAAATCACTTCTGGTTCTATTTTCAATAGGCATCTGTGTCAATACTACGGCACAAAATAAACTGCCTATTTATTTAGATGATAAAAAACCGATAGAACAGCGAATAGAAGATGCTCTTTCTCGTATGACATTGGAAGAAAAGGTCGCTCTATGCCATGCTCAATCAAAATTCAGCTCTGCAGGCGTAGCCCGTTTAGGAATTCCCGAAAATTGGATGACCGACGGACCTCACGGCATCCGTGCCGAGGTGCTTTGGGACGAATGGGATCAGGCCGGATGGACCAATGACTCATGTATTGCATTTCCTGCACTAACATGCCTTGCAGCCTCGTGGAGTACAGATATGTCGGCTCTTTATGGAAAAGTAATAGGAGAAGAGGCGCGTTATCGCAATAAAAATGTATTACTAGGCCCTGGCGTTAATATCTACCGCACACCGTTAAATGGTCGCAACTTCGAATATATGGGTGAAGACCCTCTATTGGCTTCGCGCATGGTTGTACCCTATATACAAGGCGTACAATCAAATGGTGTAGCTGCATGTGTAAAACATTTCGCACTGAACAATCAGGAAATAGATCGTCATACTGTAAATGTAAATGTAGATGACCGCACTTTGTACGAAATATATCTGCCTGCTTTCAAAGCATCAGTTCAGGAAGGTAAAGCATGGGCTATAATGGGTGCTTATAACAAGTACAAAGATCAATGGGCATGCCAAAACGAATATCTTTTGAATGATATTCTTCGTGGTGAGTGGGGTTTCGACGGAGTAGTTGTATCAGACTGGGGCGGCGTAAACGACACCAAACAGGCAATCTATCATGGACTGGATATGGAATTCGGTTCGTGGACAGATGGGTTGACAATGGGCGCTTCGAATGCCTACGACAATTATTTCTTAGCAAAACCATTCCTTAAGCTGCTACAATCGGGCGAAGTGAAGGAGGAAGAAGTAGATAAGAAAGTACGCAATATCCTTCGCATGGTATTCCGCACTACGATGGATACAAAACGTCCTTGGGGATCGTTCGCAACAGAAGAACACGCATTAGCCGGACGTAAAATTGCACAAGATGGTATTGTCTTATTGCAAAATAAGAATAATATTTTGCCTATCGATTTGAGTAAGACTAAAAAAATAGCTGTAATAGGTGAGAATGCAATTAAGATAATGACTGTTGGAGGAGGTAGTTCTTCACTAAAAGCTAAATATGAAGTTTCGCCTTTGGACGGAATTAAAAAACGCATAGGAAATGAGGCTGAAATAATATATGCCCGCGGATATGTAGGTGAAACATCAGGTGGACAAGATGGATTAGGTACAGGTCAAAATATTACAGACAATCGTTCTGCCGATGAATTAATTACTGAAGCATGCGAAGTAGCTAAAGATGCTGATGTAGTTATTTTTATTGGAGGCTTAAACAAAAATGACGGGCAAGACTGCGAAGGTAATGACCGCGCATCGTTGGGACTACCTTATGGTCAGGACAAAGTGATAGCTGAATTGGTTAAAGTTAATAAGAACCTTGTTTTTGTAAACATTTCGGGTAACGCAGTGGCAATGCCTTGGGTTAATGAAGTACCTTCAATTGTTCAAGCTTGGTATTTAGGGACAGAAGCAGGAAATGCAATTACCTCTGTATTAGTAGGCGATGTAAACCCTTCGGGCAAACTTCCGTTTACATTCCCTGTCAGCTTAAAAGACAATGGAGCTCACACATTAGGTGAGTACCCGGGCAATGGCGAAATAACATACAACGAAGGTCTCTTCGTCGGTTATCGTTGGGTGGATAAAGAGAAGATCAAACCTCTGTTCAGTTTCGGACACGGTCTAAGCTATACCACTTTCCAATATGGCAAGGTAACAGCAGACAAAAAAGAAATGGCAGAAAGCGATAAGATTACTTTCTCTGTGAAGGTAAAAAACACTGGAAACAGAGACGGGCAAGAAATCGTCCAACTATACATCAGTGATCTGAAATCATCACTGCCCCGCCCTGTAAAAGAACTGAAAGCTTTTGATAAGATCAGTTTAAAAGCTGGTGAAGAAAAGACAGTGACATTCACTATCGACAAAGCTGCTCTTAGCTTCTTCGATGCCGACAAACACGATTGGGTTGCCGAATCAGGTAAATTTGAGGCTTTAGTAGGTGCTTCGTCTACAGATATTAAGAGTAAAGTCGCTTTTGACTTGAAATAATATATAAAGATTGTTTTAAACAAGTTATTCGTTCTCTTTATGCTGCAATTGAAGCATAAGAAAAGTAAATTCGGACAGGACTAATAGTGTTATATTGGTCCTGTCTTTTTATTAGTTCACCATTCTCCAAACTTTTTACAATAATAAATAATTTACAAATTGTATATTTGTAAACTGCTAGTACTAAAAAAAAACCGGATTTACTATGAAAAACTTAATTCTTTTACCACTATTATGTTTATTTTTCACTCATTCTTCTGCACAACAATTACCTCGTTGGAATACAGAAAATGATAACAATAATACCACCACCGATTGGCTACTAAATAATAAAAGTGCCAAAGCCGAGATCTATCAAAGTCATAATGGTAAAGATATTATTCTATATAACGGACTTGTAAAACGTTCTTTTCGCATTGCCCCCGATGTAGCATGTATAGATTATAAAAACCTCATCAACGGGCAACAATTGCTAAGGGCTGTAAAACCTGAAGCGATGGTAAATATAAATGGTAAAGACTATTATGTAGGTGGTCTATATGGGCAAACAGAAAATGCTTATCTTCTACCCCAATGGATCGAAAGCTTCAAAAAAGGTGATTCTGTCTTCAATTATGTATCTTATAACATTGACGATATTAAGTTGATCCTCGATTGGAAAACCGACTTTTGGACAGCAAATAAACAAGCCCCGACAGGCAAAGTTCTATCTTTTAAATATCAATCATCATTAAATGAATTAAAAGGTATAGATGTATATGTTCGATACGAACTGTATGATGGCATCCCCCTTATTAATAAATCTGTCGAAATAAAAAATAATACCACCGGATCTGTAACTATTAATAGAGTAATTAACGAAATTCTAGCCGTTGTCGAAGAAGAAAGTGCAGTAGTAGGCAAACCCGAACAAATGAAGAAGCCTGCAGGTATTTATATCGAGACAAATTACGCATACAACAACTCGATGCAATATCCTCTTAGCGATCAGACAACGCATTGGAAAATAGACAAAAGTTATACATCGCAGGTTAACTACGATTTCAATACACCCTGCCTGCTTGAAGTATACCCTGAAAAAGTAAGTGATGTCACTTTATTACCTAACGAAACATTTAAATCCGTTCGTACGAATGAGTTACTAATGGATAGCTACGACAGAGAACGCAGAGGATTAGCTATTAAAAAGATGTATCGGACTATTGCTCCATGGACCACAAGCAACCCAATATTTATGCACCTTGTGAGTAAAGACGACAAACAAGTATATACTGCCATCGATCAATGTGCAGCGACAGGATACGAAGCTCTTATTTTGAGTTTCGGAAGCAATCTGAACATCGAAGAAAATACCACTGAAAATCATAATCGTTGGAAAGCGATAGCGGATTATGCACATAGCAAGGGTGTGAAAATCGGAGGATATACGCTCTTCAGTTCAAGAACCATAGCGCCTGAGACCGACGTTATCAGCGCAGAGACAGGAAAACCGGGCGGCGCATTTTTCGGTAATGCACCTTGCTTTGCCAGCGAATGGGGTCAAAAATACTATCAGGCAATTATCGACTTCTTCAAAAATACAGGCTTCGATATACTCGAAATGGACGGACCTTATCCGGGCGATGTATGCGCTTCTACAACACATCCCGGTCACAAGGGCTTAGATGATTCGCAGTGGGCTCAGATGAATATGCAAAAAAGCCTTTTCCACTGGATGAACGAGAATGGTGTATATGTAAATGCACCCGACTGGTATTTCCTCGATGGGGCAAACAAAATAGCACTAGGATACAGAGAGGTTAATTTCGCTTTATCCCGTGAACAGCAACGAATACTCAACCGCCAGAATATATTTGATGGTACTTGGGACAAAACACCTTCGATGGGATGGGGATTTGTTCCTCTCACTGCTTATCACGGAGGGAAATCAGATGCAGTTTTAGAGCCACTGAATGACCATCTGAAAGATTATGAAGCTTTAATGCTTCAATATTATGGCGCAGGCATACAGGCATGTTACAGAGGCCCTCGCCTATATGATACCGAAGAAACAAAACAGACCGTAATCGGTGTAATAGATTGGTATAAGAAATACAGGGATATACTCAATGCCGATATTATACACTTACGCAGAGCCGACGGTCGCGACTGGGATGGAATATTGCATGCTGACCCGAATCTGAAAGAAAGAGGATTCGTTATGCTTTACAATCCGAATAAAGAAAAGATAACCCGAACGATTAAACTTCCTCTTTACTATACAGGTTTAACCGATAACGCAACTATAAGTGAGAAAGATAGCAGCCCGAGGAATTATAAATTGAATCGTGACTTTTCTGCCGATTTAACCTTTAGCATAGAACCGGATTCTTATACATGGTTTGTAATTAGAGAGTGACTTATTACTCTCTAACCTTACTGTAATATTTCGGCTGATAGTCAGGAAACAAACCGGTATGAAACACATAAGCCATATCCTTCAATATCCAATCGGGATGTATAGGTAGATCTTCGTAGTAAGGAGAGAACTGTGTATTACAAGCAAATACATTTCGTGTCTTGAAAGCGTTGAAATACGAATACGACTTAAATTCATTCTTCAAACTCTCATATGTCATGGTTTCGGGTGCAAAGTATTTTATAAGCCAAAGATCTGCCTCTCCCGCTTTATCTAATACGGCTTCAAACGATAATGGCAGAAATCCGGTCGAACTATCGTCTTTCCATACATAATCGGCCCCTGCATCAGCCAGCATATTAGCCATATAACTTTTACCTCCCGGCTGATTCCAGTTGCTTTGATATTTCATATCGGTAAATACAGTCGGACGTGTCGTCACATTTGCAACGATGGCTTTTACTTCATTATAATTCTTTACTGTTATATCAAATAGCGAATCTGCAAGACTTTCTGTTCCTGTGAAAAGAGAATAAAATCGAATCCATTCGGCACGCCCCAGAGGATCTGGTTCTGTATAATCAATTGTTTCGATAAGGGGAGCTTTCGCCTTCTCTATATTTCCATAGCTCTGACCACTGATTGGTGAAGTGAAAATGACTTCGGGTTGCAGCATGATTATCGTTTCGATATCTACTTTATTGACCAAGCCTAAGTCCTTTATCGCTCCGTTCTTTACTCCGTTTTGTATCTCATCGAGCTTGATATATTGCAACTCGCAAACACCTCTTACTATATCCAGAGCGCCAATTTCTTTTAGAGTCGAACAATGTATAGTCGAACTGGTTATAGCACTTTGCACCGGAATTTTAATAAGAGTTCCTTGCGGAAGATTAGCCGGGATTTCCTTATCTCTATCTACCAAAATATATTTCTGCAAGAGAAGCGTTGTATCCCATGGATTACGTACCTCAATGATAGTATAGTCCTGCATCTTATTTACTGTGAAGCCCTTTGCATATTTCACATCATAATCAGCTATCCGCTTGTTGTCTATAACAGTAGACGATTGCTTCTTACAAGCACCAAGCATTAGAGAAAGGAAAAGTAGTGTGAATAATATTTTATTGATTCTCATATATTTATTGATTACTAATTGTTAAAAGGTAACAAAGGTAACACATTTCGCCTTGTTTTTGCTTGTCACCTTTCTGTAACCTTTATCAATTAACTTTAACCCGTGGTGCATTTAAGCAATACAGGTTTTTAAATTGTTGATATTCTTATTGTTTAGTTTGTTTATTAGTTGTATAACCGTCAGAGCCATAATCTTAGAAAGTATCCGATTCTTGAACCCATCAAA